>DATINP010000026.1:0-18989 GCA_035474135.1 Chloroflexia bacterium
GACCTGGGCGGAAACGGCGCTCGCCTCGCACCCGTCCTGCGTGAGCGCTTCGGTGCGTTCGGTTCTGTCGCCGCCATGGTAGTCATTCTCATGCTCTTGCTGGACCTTGTGGCCCAGATAATGACTATCGCCAGGGTCGGCTTCCTCGATGCGATGAACAGCACGAGCATCACGTGGGAACTGCTGACCTCTACGTTCTATGGTCTCGGCTGGTTCGCAAAAATAGCCGCCGCGCTCCTGCTTCTGGGCGTAATGCTCTTTATTTGGCGCAAGCCTCGCCAGGCAGCATCAGCGGCCAAGCCGCGCATAGGACCGGCCTCGTGGGACGTGGCTATGGTCGCAGGCTCGCTCTTTATCCTCGGCCTATCATTGAGCAGCCATGCCGCCGCTGTCCACACCGAGCCAACCGCCTCCGCCGCAGGTGTAGCGGCTACGACAGTCGCCGAGGACCACGCGCACGGCCTGGGACTGCCCCTGCCTGTGCTGGCCGACTGGTTGCACGCGGCGATGGCCTCTCTGTGGGTGGGTGGCCTGTTCTACATGACTCTCGTGCTGTTCCCGGCCTTTCGGCTCGTGGGCTTCTCGCTCGAGGACCGCCGGGCGTTCCTGGCCAGGGCCGTGCCTCGCTTCTCGCGCCTTGCCATCCTGAGCGTTGTCACGCTGGCCGTTACCGGCACCTACAGTGTGATTACGCACTCGAACGACCTCGGCACTATCTTCTCGACCGAGTACGGCCTGGTGCTCGCCCTCAAGATTGCCGCTTACGGCGTGCTGGTGGCCCTGGGCGCTACAAACCTTATGCGCCTCACTCCTGCCTTGCAGGACAAAGTGGAAGGTGGCAAGCAGGTCACAACCGCAGTCGCCAACCCCAGGCGCAGAGCCGCGTCGGGCATGCTCGCTCGGAACGTGCGCCTGGAAGCCGCCATCGCCATTATCGCGGTGGTATGCGCCGCCGGACTGACCCTCCTGCCCCCGCCGAGCGGTTCAAGTGGGACCGCCGCCGCGAGCCTACCTACCCCACTCCCGTCGTCATCGCCCGTCCCTGTTACTTCCAGTTCTGTTGTCGCAGGGTACACTGTTACGCTCACGGCCAATCCATCGCTCGACGGCGATATGCTCACCGCTGACATACTCGCTACGTCACCTGCGGCGGTCCCGCTCACCGACGTGGCGAAGGTGCTGTTCCGTGTCACTCCACAGGCGATTGACGCGGGCACTACGTCCTACATAGCAGACCTCAAGGGCGCACTGACCGCGCGAAATGGAGCCTGGATCGCTACAGAGCCTATCTTTACCCTTGACGGAGACTACCTGATTACTGTTATAGTAGAAAGGACCGTGGCCCCCGACATCAAGGCAGGGTTCCGCCTTACCCTGTCCAATGGCACTCTGACATCCACTTCCACAGGAGTGGTGGATGTATTTGTCAGTTCCGACCCCAGCCCACCCATCAGCGGCACAGCAACCCTCAAGCTGACCGTGCATGATGGCGCCGGACAGCCCGTCGAGAACGCCACAATCAGCGTTAGCCCCCAACAGCCGGCGCGCGGTTATGTCGGCCCCGTCACGGTCGCCCAGCCAGTTCCCGGCGACCCAGGCCAGTACACCACGACCGTGCAATTCGTATCGGGCGGCGCGTGGCTGTTGATCTTCAATGTCGAGCGCGAAGGCCAGCCGGCGATAAAGACAGACGCCAGCCTGGACGTGATCGGCCCTGAGATCACCCCCGTACCAGGTCCCTGAGTATTAATATTGGATCAATAATATGCGGCCAGGAAAGTTATCATGAGCAAACTAAGAGCAATTATTCTAACTTCGGTCTTTTTACTGCTGGCAGTGCCCCTGCTGGCGGCCTGCGGCGATGATACCCATGAACCGTCGGCGGCACAGGTAGCAGTACAAACGCAGGACACCCCCGATGGGCGCATCCTCACCGCCAACCAGGCCTCCAACAACGTCTCTCTCATTGATGTCGCAACAGATACTGCTTACGGCATAGTCGCCACCGGCTCACAACCTCACCACGTTCTCAGCACACCCGACGGTAAGGAGTTCTGGGTGACACTCTATGGCGAAAATCGGGTGCAGGTATTTGATCCCACCACGCTCAAGGAAGTTGCATCGGTTGATGTAGGCGCGCCAAACGATGACCTCACGTTCAGCCCCGACGGACAGCGCGTCTACGTTTCGCTCGGCACAACCAACGCGCTGGCGGTTATAGACGTGCCCAACCATAAGCTACTCCAAACCGTCCCTGTGGGCAACACCCCCCACGGTGTGCGCGTCACCCCGGACGGCAAGTACCTGATCGTGACTAACACCGTTGACAACACGATCTCTCTCCTCAGCCTGGGCGACGAAGTCAAAAATGAGGCCACCATCACCACAGGGCAAGACCCCTTCGAGGTGATAGTCAGCCCCGACAGCAAGACCGCCTACGTAAGCAACTTTCTCGGCGCATCAATAAGCGTGGTCGACCTCACCACGCGCAAAACGACAGGCTACATTAAGAGCGGTAAACAGCCTGCGATGATGTCCATAATTCCGAGCGCCGACGGCACGTCCGACACCTTGTGGGTGGCTAACACGGGATCAGCCGAAGTTTGGCTGATAGACGCAGCCAGCCGCAAGCTGGTAACGCGCATCCCCGCCGGCCAGGGCACGCACGGAACAGCGATCACGCCCTCTGGCAAGTTGTATGTCACCAATACTAACGACAACAATGTAACCGTGATAGATATCGCTACCCAGAAGGTGCTGAAAACGATCCCCGTGGGCAGCAGCCCCAACGGACTTACCTTTCTGCCCAACTCGTCCACTCCCTGAGAAACCACGCCTGCCGGGCTACCATCCAGCTAAAATAGCGGGTGTGAGAACCTGCATTGCGCCCCTCATTCGCAGCGTTTCGACAGGGCCGACGCTCCTTTTCGGGCTAGACATCTGGACAACATGATGTACAATAGCTACGGAGCAAAGGGAGCAGCGTGGCAACGAAGCACACGCGAAATAGAATGGAGAACTTTTGAACTTGAAACGACCAGGAATATATATTCTGGCCTTAGTCCTTATCGTTCTAGTCGGCTGCAATACGGTGGCAAGCGTACCCGAGCAGGGTACCCCCGCTACCGCCCCCACCAGTATCCCGAGCACACCCACCATTACGGGCGCGGTCGCCCCCACGCTGGCCCATCAAGCGACCTCTACCGTCGCGGTCGTTGAAGGCTACCTGGCCGACCCCACCAGGCAGACGTCTCTCACGGTGCCTGCACCTAACCCTCCACACGCAGAGCCAACCGTCGCCGACCCCGCGGGCGTGCCCACGCCCACCATTAACCCCCAAGAAGCCCCCACAGTCACCATCATCGCTCAGCTTCAAGCGACGGTCATGGCAGGCGTGCGGCCCACCACTACCCCCGACTCAACGGGCATGACCCCATTCGGCGGGATCGATCACGTGGCCGTCAGCCGCTTGGTCTCAGATACGATCAAGGGCGACTACTGGCTCGCTTACAGCACGGGCAGCCGGATGTTCGATAATCCGCCTCAGCAGCATTTCGCCGCTGTCTATGAGCGCCGGGACGATAACTGGCTGAAGATTTCGCGCATCAATCTGGAGAACCCTGACTACCTCAGCGATGGCTCGGCCATGCAGGTTAATGTCGAGCCAACCCGCATCTGGATAGCAGTAGAGAGCGGAGTGGGCGCGCATGGCGGCTGCTTCGACCTCCTCAGCTTCGACGGCAAAACCCTCACGAACCAAGAATCCAACTGCGCCTCAGATCCCATGGCAGGCTCTGTGCAGGACCTTGACGGCGATGGCATGGGCGACCTGGTTCTGAACGCCAGCGACGACTACGTTTTCTGCTACGCCTGCGGCGTTCATCTGATGTCCTTCAAGGTTATGCGCTGGGATGGCACAGCTATGGTCGAAGTCAAGCCCCAAAAGCTCACAGACTCGACGTCTGTTTCCCTCAAGCAGGCTAATGATCGGGCGGTCGATCTTTTCAATCACTCGCTTATGAAAGACGCGCACACGTCGATCGAAGTGGCTTACGCTCTCGACCCGAATAACGAAACGGTCAAGTGGAATCGCATCTTGATCAATTTGCACGCCGACGCGCGTAAACAGGTAGCCGCCGATAGCTCGTATCCGTTGCTTGCGAACGTCTTCTATGGCGATTATGACGCCGCGCTCAATATCTTGCGTCCGCACACGATAGACGAGATCCTCTCCGACCCCAAGACTTCGCCTCTGATAGTGGGCACCGCAGCCGAAGGCTATGACGATGCGCTCGTGACGTACATTACGACCACTACCACGCTTGCGCTGGGGGCCGATCCCAATCTGGCGGGCGCATATTATCTGCGCGGCTGGGCATTGCACCTTGCGGGGGGACACGACAGGCAAGTTATCAGCGACGTCGAGAAGGCCGCGACACTCGACCCCAACGACAAGCTATTTGCAGACACGCTGGCCCGCATAAAGCCCTAATCTATTCGTCGGCAACCATATCCTTCAGGCCCAGTGCCGGCAGGAGCAGCGCTGATGCCAGCCCCATGGCCATACACAGCCCGCCTGCTATCGCGAACACCACCGGAATGCTCAGAGCGACACCCGCCACCCCTGCCAGGCTCATAGAAAGTATTGTGGAGGTTTCGGTGACTGTGCCGATCCCGCCGCCCACCCTGCCCAGCATACGGTTGGGCGTCACGATCTGCACCAACGTGCTAATGCCCGTCTCGATGGGTGCAATAAACGCCCCCATAACTACGGATGCGCCGAAAAGCCACCAGTAGTCGCCCAGGTAGCCGAAGATCGCAATAGGCATTCCCGCGCCGAACAGGCTCATCGCAATAAACCACTTGGGGGCCAACCCCGACAGAACATTCCCCACCAATAGACTCGACACAACCATACCCAGGGCGAACGCGATGTCGAGCAAGCTAAAACGCCATGCAAGCTCCGGCCCCTCGTACCCAAACTGGTCTTTCAGAAACACTACCCACAGCACGTTTATGGCGCCCACGCCCAACATGGTGATAGCCATTATCAGGGCGATCAGCCCGATCACCCTGTTCAACACAAGCGCCTTGAACCCAACGACAAGCTCTTGCCAGACCTTGCCAATCGCCGAGCGCGCGGTTCCCTTTTGCGGCTCACCGTCCGGAGTCACCACGTTGGCTTTCTCACCGGCAGGCACGCGGATGAGCCATATTGTGAATGCCGACACCAGAAACGTCGCCGAGTCGAACACCAGCGCCACCCATTCACGCCCTGTGCCCGCGACAGCCAGTGTGGCCCCTGCTAAACCAGGGCCTAGCACTGTCGCGACGATCTGCGAGGTCTGGGACAGCGCGTTGGCCGAGAGAAGTTGCTCGGGAGGAACCAGGCGAGGTATCAACGCGCTTTTCGCCGGGTTGAATAGTGTGCCCACGGTTGACATCAAGAAGCCCAACACGAAGATCGCGGGTAGGCTCGCAGCCATGAACGCGGGGATCATGAAAAGTATCAGCACCACGCGCGCAAGGTCGGATACGAGCATCGTCTTGCGCCTATCCCACCTGTCTACGAACACGCCCGCCAGTAATCCGAACAATAGACGCGGCAGGGAGAACGAGATCATCACCACCGACACCGCCAGCGCTGTACCCTCTGTAGTATTCGAGAAGCCGCTCACGATCACGGTCAGCGCCAGAAACGTAAAGTAGTCGCCCACCTGCGACACGACTTGCCCCAGCCACAAATTGCGGAAATTAGCCTTGCGCAACACGTCAATGAAGGTCGCACGCTTGCCCGGCCCAGCCTCGCCCGCACTTGCGAGGCTCTCATCTAACAGTTCCTCTTCCAGATCGGTGATCATCTTCCCGCCTTGATTACCTATTCGAACATGGGGTCAAATTATAGAACAAACATGCTGTTTCACGATTATACAGCAAAACAAAAGGACGCGACAGCTTGTGTCGCGTCCTTTTTCCACCAGAGTGGTTTCCTGGCTTGTAGCTAGAGATGAGCTAGCGGGTAGTCTGTACACCCCAGACAGCGTGGTCATCTGTGCCTGTCTGGATAGTGATTCTCTGCTGATCAGTGCCGTCGATATTGGCCGTATACAGCTCGTAGTTGTTGGGGTCAAGGCGATTAGACGTAAAGACGATCCTGCTGCTGTTCGGAGCATACGAAGGCCAGAAGTCATCGCCGGCGTCGTTCGTAACTCTGAACTGCTCTTCGCCGCCCGGCCTCATCGTGTAGATCTCAGGGTTGCCATCGCGGTCCGAAACGAACGTGATGCGGTTACCGACCGAGTTCCACTTGGGAGAGTAGTTCTTGCCCGCTGTGGTGAGTGGGCCGAACAAACCGCTACCGTCGGGGTTGACCGTGTAGACCTGAGGCGTGCCTGAGCGGTTGGAGGTGAATGCTATAGTACCATTCACACCCCACGACGGATCTGTATCGTTCCCGGCAGCCTGCGTGATGTTGGTTATGCCCGTGCCATTCGAGTTCATCACGAAGATATCGGGGGATATGTTGCCTCGTGTAGAAACAAAGGCGATCTTCGAGCTATCGGGTGACCACACGGGTTGATAGTCGATCTGTGCGTCGTCCGTGAGCCGCGTCACACCCGAACCGTCCGTGTTCATAACGTATATTTCCGAATTACCATCGCGTGTAGAAGTGAAGGCGATCTTCGAGTAGTCAGGCGAGAAGGAAGGCCAGTCCTCGTCGGCAGGGTTGTTAGTCAACTGTATGGCCTGGGTACCGTCGCCCCTCATGCGCCAGATGTCGAGGTTGCCGCTTCGCGTAGACGAGAATAGGATTACACCCTCCGTTACCACGTTTACCGTAGGGGTGGCTGTAGGCGTGGCCGTGGGTGGGGTGCCCGTTGCGGTAGGAGCCGTACCCGTGGGTGTGGCAGTGCCTTGCCCTGGCGGGGTGGTCGTGGGACTGGTGGTGCCTGGAGTGCCGGGCGTGCCAGGGGTGCTTGTGCCGGGCGGTGTGCTGGTGGCAATTACGCTGGGTGTGCCCGTGGGCTGGCCGGCGTCTTTGTATCGCCAGTCATAATAGTGCAAGCCGATATTGCCCATTTCGACCTCAAAGCCAGGTACGTTGGTGGGCACGTAGGTCAGTACTCTGCGCTCGAACGCCTGGATCATCACGTCGGTGAGTACACCGTTGATCTTTACCTTGCTCCAATAGGCGTCAGAGATGGGGTAACCCGAAGCATAGAACCAGGGGTCGATAAGCCGCTTGTTGACTATCTGCCCGGTCTCTGAAACCGGCCCTGTGGCATTGAGGAAGCCCCAGAACCTGTCGGGAATGTTATGCTGGGTGGTAGGCTCGAAATAGGCGATCTTGGTGCCGTCCACGGCTGCCTTCGAGGGATCGTCGCCTACCTGTCCATCCTTATTGATGGTGTTGGTTGCGTTTTGACCAACGCGGTTAGGCTGGGGGTGGTCGCCCCTGCGGGTGTTCGATACGGACAGGAATGAGGCGTAGGTGGGGGCGTTGGTGTCGTCCGTGTCGCCCGAAATGGGGATATTGGCCGAATAGCGCTGGACGAAGGCATTATCCCCGATCTGCATCTGGCCGGAGATCAGTTCGATCGTGAGCAGGCCGTTCGTCACATAGAATGTGGTTGTGGGGTCGCCTGCGGGATTGTTGATCTCCATTCTGCTCTTGTCGAAATACTGCACCAGACGGGTCTGTGTGCCGTCGGGTGCGTCCACGTACTGTTCTTGTGCTGCGGCTCGGGGTTCGGGACCCCAGAACCACGTCCTGCTTACCAGACCCTGTGCCACGAGCGAATCGGTGCGGTCCCAGACGCGCTGGAAAGCCGGGTTCGCAAAATCGACAGCAGCGGCAGGCATCGCGTTAAGCAGCGTTACCGCCGCCAGTAGCGCCGTAGCCGCGACCGTACCTGCTTTCGCAGTTCTATTTCCCTTGAAAATCATCCTGTAATTCCTCCTAATTCACGCTTGAGCCAGGCTCCTGCCTGTTTTTGGGCCTTTCGGCTATACCATACCTGCGCTCTATATTCGCCCCAATAACATAACGAGCCAGCCGCACACAGGTTGCGAGAATCCTCCCGCGCACTGTGCCAAGTCGTGGCGAGTATAGCACCCAGAGGTAGGATCAGATGAGGTTTTCCACCTACAGGTAGACCGGTTACGAGATATTACGTACACATATAAACGGGCGCAAAGAAGCCCCAAGCGTTTGATGCTCGGGGCCTTCAAGGTAATAATGTCAAGACACAAAATGGCGCTTGCTAATGCTCCCTCGCTGCCAACTTGTCGTTTCGTACAAGCAGATCTATCCGGTCCCCACGGTAAGAAGCAGTTCACAGGTTCCCTCAAACCCGTCCGGTCCCTCAAATTGACGCAACGTCTGCTCGATCTCTTGCCAAACCGACTCGCGCTCTTCCTGCGGTAGTCCTGTGAGCATCTGGTGAAGGGCCCCAAAGGAGTCTCGCTCGAAGCGCACGCACTCAGCGGCTGAAGTTAAACGTAGGGGCGCGGAAACGATTTGAGTTTGCACCTCATGGAAGCCGGCTTCCTGGTACAACCGCTCCATGATGCCGGGATCTCCCAGACCGAATGGGCCGGGTTGTCCAGGAAGCGGAGGAGGCAACTGCGCACGGCGGCGAACGATGGCAACCGGGAGCGAAAAGAACGGATTCTTCTCAGCCGGGCTAAAGACAACAGACGCCAACTTTCCGCCTGGCTTGAGGACTCGATGGATGCCGCTGAGTGCCTTCACTTGATCGGGAAGATACATCAAACCGAGACGACAGATCCCTGCATCGAACGTTTGATCTTCAAGCTCGAGGTTCTCAGCGTCCATGACGCGCGTCTGCACGTTGTTCAGGCCGGCGTTCCGAGCATTTTCTGCTGCAAAGGCCAGGATGTTCGAGGAGATATCGACGGCCAAAACCGAGCCGGTTGAGCCCACACGCCTGGCCGCCATAAGGGTCTGGCCCCCGGCGCCTGCTGCCAGGTCGAGGACACGATTCCCAGGGCCAATCTCTGCGAGATCGAGCATCAACTCGGTCGCCGGCCCAAGCCACTCTTCGAGCGTCGGTTCCCATCGGTTCCATGCTGCTGCTGCCGCCTGCCACTGCTCCTGGGTCGTTTGTTTGTACTTGCTCGGATCGAAGGTAGCCATGGTCCGGTTCTCCTTTCTGCTCCACTGAAGAGAAGAGAAGCATGCTGATTTTACACCTTGCCTTGATGTTTCGCTAGGGGTTTGCGGGGTAGCCGAAGTTACCTGAGGTGATCCAGGAAGTGAAGGCGCAAAAGAGGGGCGGCAGACGTATTCTGCCACCCCTCTTAGTCTGTTGCCTGCTATCTGTTCTCTACTTCAACCTGTCAGCGATGGCACATTCAGGGAAGAAGGTGTTGCCCACGATCTTGGAGGTCTGTCCCCTCGTGGCGTTGTTGTTCGGCCTGAAGTAGGGCAGGTTGGAGGGGCCGCATGGCTCTCCATCCCCACCACACGGATAGCCTGACATTATCCCCCGGCTCACCAACTCGTATGTGAATGTGTAGAAGGTCGAGCCTGGCAGTACGTCCTCGAACTGCTGGCCTGTGGGTGTATCGTTATAGCCTGCCGCATTGGCGTCTATCTTGGCTATCTGCCCTCTCGTGGCCGTGTTGGCTGGCCTGAAGTACGGCAGGTTGGTGGGGCCGCAGGGTTCAGGGTTGCCGCAAGGATAGCCATTGATCAGCCCTCGGCTAGCCAACCTACCGATGAAGTCGAAGAAGGTTGCGCCAACAGGCACGTCCTCGAACATCTGCACAGTCTGGTCGTCGTCGAAGCCCGCCGCGTTGGACACTATCTTGGATAGCTGACCTCTCGTGACGTCGTTGCCTGGGCGGAAGTAAGGGTTGTTGTTAGGGTCGCAGGGTTCGCCAGGACCACCGCACGGGTAGCCGTTGATCAAGCCCTGACAGGCGAGGCAGAGGATGTTGTCATGGAAGGTGCTGCCCACAGGCACGTCCGTGAACTCTATTGTGCAAGTTATCGGCGTGGCCGTCGGCGACACGACTGCTGTCGGACTGGGCGTGTTGCAACTGACAGGCATGTAGCTGACCTGTAGGCCGTCTGCAAGCGTCCCCTCCGAACACGAGTACTGGGTAAACTGGCTGAGGTTGTGCTGAATACCCGTGCTGGCAGTAGCGCCCAGGTCGACAATTGGACCGTACACCACGTCAATCTGTGGATTAGACTCGTGGAATATGACCTCGAAGTCGGCCTCGCCGCTAATATCGAAGAATGTCGTGTGCCAGCGAATGACCAGGTCGCGGTTAGGCGCCGTGCCAAGTGTCTGGGTGAAGATGCCCGACGGTTCCGTGGTTGCCTCATCAGTGCGCAGGTCGGCATTGAGCAAGATCACGGAGTCGGTGTAGGCGGTATCGCCCATTATAGGCAAGCAGCCCGTATCGGGGCCGTCATTTACGCTTCCAAACTCTATGTGACCGTTGGAACTGACCGAACCCGACGTGTATGCCGTCCCGTATATCGTTACCGGGAAGGGCAGCGTTATCGTGGTCGAGCCATCATCTACATGATTGCCAATATCCTGACCGCCGCTAATCATAGTGGCTGTAGCTGTTGCCACTTCATAATTAACGAGTTCGCATGACTGCGTCGCCGTAGGTCGAGGAGTAAAGGTCTCGGTCGGCGTAAGCGTGGGGCCGCCCGGCGTTATGGTTGCCGTGGCTGTATCAGTAGGAATTGAAGTGTTGGTAGCCGTTGGCGTATTGGTAAGAGTTGGCGTCGGGCCGCCGCTGATCGTGAAGTCGGCGTCCGAAATATCCAGGAAGATATTGTCGGAACAACCCACCATCACACGCGCTGCGGTCGTACTGATATTCGGCACTGTAACCTGCTCTGTGCCATCGTTGGCCGTGCCTGCTGCCAGCACCGTGTCGAACGAACCTCCACCATCAACAGATAGGGTAATATCAACATTCGCGCAACTCACGGGCGAAGCCGTGGTGTTGGCCACGTCCCATGCCACTGTCTCAGTACCGCCCGCCGTCCAGGTGACATTGGTATTCGGCTGAGTGACCAGGAACGGGCCTGCGCTCGTAACTGAGGTTACGGTTGTGCTGTCGTGATCCACTCCGCCGCCGTCTGCGCGGTCGTCACGCGCGGTGAGCCTGAAGGTCATTGTGCGGTTGGTCGTAGGCCACGCCTCGCCAAACGTAAGGGTGTTGGCCAGTATGTCGCTCAGTTTGGGGAAGAAGCGGTAAGGTCCGGTCGTGGGATTGAACGAGCGGAAGATAGGGCGGTTGCCGTTGTCGGTGTTCGGGGGGGCCGCCGCGCCCAGGTCGAACTCTTCCCAGTCATACGTGAGAGGGTCGTTGTCCGGGTCAGTGGCCGAGCCTGTCAGCTTGAATGGTGTGTGCATCGGGATCGTGTAGGCTGCGCCCGCGTCCACCACCGGCGGCAAGTTGCCGGTTGACGTAACCGCTGCGCACGCATCGCCTGCTCCCACGGTCGTGTAGGTCACAATGGCGTCGAAACTATCTGTGTGGAAGTAGGGGTCGCTGTGGGGCTGGAGGTCTTCCGCACCGCAGATACCGGCGTACGCCATGATCGTGGAGCCGCTACCAGGCTCGTAAGCGTGGTTGCCTGACCGGTTGCCGCCACCGCAATTGCTGGTGGTGCCGTTGAACGTATGGTTGGCCCCGTACTGGTGCCCCATTTCGTGGGCCACGTAGTCAATATCAAAGTTATCGCCGACGGGGGACGAACTGCCCGTCACACCCTCGGCTTTGCTGGACATGCGGCAAACAACGCCTAACCCCGCTATTCCACCACCGCCGGTGCTGAACACGTGGCCGATATCATAGTTGGCATTGCCAATTACAGCATCCAGATTGGCCTGATTCTCGCCGAGCATCGTGCCGCCGTCATTGTTGGTGTAGGGGTCGGTGGTCGGATCGGTGTAGATGATGTCTTCTTCGTTGGCGACCATAACCATGCGCACCGCGACTTCGCGCTCGTATACGCCGTCCACGCGGTTCATCGACGTGACCATGCCCGCTAGCGCGCCGGCGACCGTCCCGCCGTAAAACTGGGTGTACTCGCCGTCTGCCGCCAGCGCCAATCTATACGTGCGAAGCTCGGTGCCCGACGGGATCAGCGGCACGTTCGAGTAGTCGTCCTGCGATGCAGTCCCAACGACCCCTAGCTCATTCAGCGGAGCGCCCTGCGAGTCGCTCTTGAAGTAACTGATGTAGTTGGTGGTGTCGTTCTGCTGGTAGGGGTCAATAAAGACCGTGCCACCTGCCGCCAGTATCATGGCATGGAACCCGAACTGGGTGCGGTCGAAGCGCACCGAAGCCGTGGCGTCGTCTATACCCTGCCCCATAAAGGTTTGTATCTGTGGGTAGCGCGCCGCCAGGCTCGCGGCCATGATAGGAGAGTTCACGAAGCTGAACCGCCCGTAACTGCCATCGGGCAGCGGCAGGGTGATAACAGCGCCGGAGGTCTTTGGGCTGTTGGTAGCGGACTCGGCCGGAGCCTGGGCCAGAATAGTTGCCAGCGCAGCCTCGTCCACGGCCACTGTGCGGTACTTGCTGGGGATAATCTGTCTGGTCCCCGCAGGCGCTATGTTCGCCGCGCTCACGTCGTGCCAGAGCGCGCCCGTGGGAGCCGAGGCAAGCGAAACGCCGCTATTGGCCCCCGATAATATCCCGCCGATAACGAGCAATAATAGCGCCGCCAGTATGAGTCGGAAACGTTGATACATATTATTACCTCTCCAGGTTCCCAGCGCCGTGCAACCGGCAATAGAATCCGCATAACAGGAGTTCCAGGGTTCACTAAGCCCTGTCTATACCTGCTCCCTCGGTTTATCTATATGCAAACTACACAGAGCCGGCGAAATAGAAGCTTCCTTGCGACTATAGGAATAACAAACAACCGGCTGATGACAATAATACGCAATACGCTGTAACGCACGCGGCCGGCTTTCTCAGGCACCATTGCCGTCTCAAAACCGTCGCCGGACAAACGTAGTTGCCGGACGCCCCCCTCTCGACACAAAGCACAAGCATTATACAGCACTATCAAGGCGTAAGCTAGACTATCATCCTCAATGCAGCAGGCACGATAGTAAACTGCGCAGGAGCCAATCCCAACACTTCGCCGTCGGCCTGCAATAACACACGCTCGTCAGACTCGATCTGCACGGTGTGCGAGCGAGCCGTGCTTACTTTAGGGTGCGTGATGTGGCTCCCGTCATAGACTCTTGGCACGTTGCGCACCAGGTCTACCTTGCCCAGGTCGCCCAGCATCGTAATATCGAACAGACCGTCTGAGAGGCTGGCAGCGGGGGCAATCTTCATGCCGCCCCCGAAGTATTGGCCGTTGGCTACCACAAAGCTGTTCGCCCTGGCATGTGCTACTTCCCCGCCGTCGAAACTGAAATCGAGGCTCTTGTTGTGATATGTCACCAGGGTGCGAAGCAGACTGCTGAGGTAAGGGATAGTGCCGCCCAGCCTGCGCGACCCGGCGTTGGCGCGAAAGGCAACCTCGGCATCAAAGCCCAGCCCTGCCGCGTTAGCAAAGAACCTGCGCCGCTCCTCGCCCTCGAACGACCTGTAAGATACATGACCCAGGTCGAGAAGAGTCGTACGTCCCGCCACAAGTCGCGCACACGCGGCATCTACGTCCGAAGGCACCCCCGCAGACCGCCCGAAATCGCTGCCGCGTCCCGCCTGCACAAGCCCCACAGCCACGCCGTTGGCTGCCCCACCCTGGGCGGCTTCCGGGTCGATAGGACCGACTACGCCATTTACAGCCTCGAAGAACGTGCCGTCACCGCCAATGACTACCACCGTGCTGCACCCGGATAGAACAGCAGCCCGAGCCAGCCGCGCCACGTCGCCCCGCCCGCTCGAAACCTCGTGGCTGTACGTCACCTCTGCATGGTCCAGCGTGCGGCGCACACTCTTGAGTATTGTCAGGCCGTGCCCTGCTCCCGAGATCGGGTTGCAGATCACCATCACCCAGCCGTCCAACGGGGATTTATCCACTTGTTTTCCTCATTCTTCACACGTTTTCCACCGTAACAGGGGTAGTTATACACATCCCCGGGTACTTGATTGTGGAAATGTCAAGACCCCACCAGGCAAGTGACGTTTTCACCCGGCCTTACAAGCACGGTAAACACGATTTCGTCTCCGCTGCGCTCACGCTGAGAACCCGGCTGCTCATTGCCTATCTGCACATAGGCAGAATTGCTCACATTGGATACCGTGATAGCAACCTCGGTCGCTGCGCCGTTAGCGAGCGTGTCGGGATCGCCCACCTGCGCAAGCGTGATACGCAGTATGCGTTCCTGCTCGTTGTACTCGGCCTCAACTATTCCCGTGCGCCCGGTGAGATCGGACAGTCTTGCCACATACGGGTGCTCATCCTTGCTGGGAGCGTCGTTGAAGAGGCTCGCGAAATCTGCGCCACCCGGCGAAATGGTCTCGGCGATTGCCAGGAGCGCGGTAGTGTGGAGCGTGCGCGGTGCACTCCTGTAGAAATAGCGCCCGCCATCCCAGCCCGCGCCGAGGGCCGAGGTAGCGTAACGGGCCAACGAGTCTGCCAGGGCCACATCGCCAATGCCGCGCGCGAGGATCGCCCCGAAGCCCGTGTTGATCCCCACGTCGCTGATCTCCATGCGTTCGCTCATGGGCGATGAGCCGACGAATGCACCCCTGGAACCTGCATCCGGGCCTGCGTCCGATACGCTGCGCTTTTTGAACCGGGGGTACAGCTTGCGCACGAGAGGGCGGTCGAATGGGAGCATAAACGCCAGCCCCCAGGCATCGGTGAAGTTAAAGGCGACCGGCGCCGCCATGTGCAGGTCCTTCATATAGGCGGTGCCGAACACGCCGCGCAGTGCCGGGCCGCGCAAAATCATTTTGCTCCGTACCGTCTTCAGCCAGCCACTATTGGCCTCGCGGTAGTCCGTACCGTGGAGGGCATCGTGCAAAGTATTGGAGGCCATCGCGTGGTTGTTGCACGGCACGTAGGCCATGCCCTGTTCGCAGCACACCCCGCCGAAGCCGTTGGCGCACATCTGGTCGTGGATGCGCTCGGCCACTTTGCTATGAGTGTAGGCGAATTCGACGCCGCTCGCGGGATCGCGCAGGGTAAACGTGTTGTCGTACCGCTTGTCGCCCGATAGCTTTTCGTATAGACCCAGCATGGTGCTGAGGTGGCCCGAATACTGAAGGTTGTTGTAGGCGATGGGGTCGGAAGGCGGCCCGGCCACCGCACGCTGGTGGGGCGCGAGCAAAACCGCCGCGTGCCCGCCGCTCATCCCGCCGGAGGCAGAACCGTCGTCCTTTTCATTGGGAACCCGCCAGTAGCCCCACACGTCAATGTGCAGCATCTTCTCAATAGCGCCGCGCAAAGCCTCCGTGTACAAGGCGCGGTACGCAGGCGTTTTCTGAGCCAGCACCGCGACCGCATAGGCCGAGAAAGCAAGCTGGTAGCGTAGAGCGAAGTTCATGGACTGGCTCAGGGGCCGGTAAAATCCCTCCCACGCGCCGGTAGGCTGGGTAAGCAGCCCGTGCAGATAGTTCAACATCCCCAGTTGGCGCAGGGTCAGGGAGGCTTGTGCGGAAGAGTAGGTAGTGTGTTCCATAGGAGGTTAGTGGCGAGTGACCGGTGACCAGTGACCGGTGACCAGTGACCAGTGGGGACGACTGACGACGTATGAAGTATGACGCATGGCGTGTCACTCACCATGTTACAATACACTATGAATCACGTCAAAGGAGCAAATCGAGTGCGGACACGGCTGTGCAAGCTGGCATTCGAGTCTCTTTACGGCCCGCTCGCGTGGGCTTACGATTGGATAAGCAAGACGTTCTTCCTGGGTCAGTGGCAAGCCTGGCAGCGTGCCGCCATACCACACCTGAAGGGCAATCGCGTACTCGAAGTGGGGATGGGCACGGGCAATATGCAGGTCGCCCTCATGCGGGCGGGATTCGACACCTCGGGCATCGACCTGTCGTCACAAATGTTATGTCAAGCTGTGAACAAGGTCCGCAAGCAGGGCCTGCCCACCAGGCAGATGCTCAGGGCTTCGGCAAATGCCCTGCCCTTTCCCGACGACCACTTCGACTCCATCGTGAGCACCTTCCCCAGCGACTACATCGCCGACCCACAGACTTTGCGCGAATTGCGCCGTGTACTGAGGCAGGAGGGCAGGTTGGTGGTCGTACCAGGGGGCTGGCTCAGGCCGAAGGGCGCACACGCGCGTGCCCTGGACGGGATCGCACGCGTAGTGTACGGCCCCGACAGCAGCCCCCACGACCATAGCCTCGAAGCCGTACAGCGTCAATTAGCGCAGAACGGCAAGTGGTACGGCTGGATAGGGATATTGAAGCAAAGGATGGGGGAAGCGGGGTTCGTGGTGTCAGCGCGCGTGGCATCGAACGACAAAGGATCGTGCCTGATCATAATCGCCGATCAGACTTCCACCAGCAGCAACAGCCCCGTTGACGAGGCAGCGTCCCAGTCGTCGCTACCTAGCTCGGTCAGCAGATAGGTGCTGCCGCCAAACTCCACATGGTCGCCCACGCCTAACGGCACCCCGTGCCTGTGCTGGACCAGGTAGAGACATACATTCATAAGCACGTGATAGGTATCATCCGCAAGACCCATATCACGGAAGTGAACCCCAAGCTCAGGTAGAGCGCACTGGTCCATGCCGTACGTGCGCAGCAGATAGCGGGTGGGATCGCCATCCGCGTCCCTGTCCACCGTGAACGTTATAGCGCCCGTCCACAGCTGGATCGGCGGGATTTCGTCATTGAGGTGCTGCAGAAGATCCTCGGCACCCTCGGCAGGAAGGGCCAGCGCCGCACGCTCATTGATAATGCCCAATCCATCGAGCCCCAGCGCGGCGCCCGCCACCGAATAAAGCGCGGTTAGCTGCTCTATGGGGTCGTTGGCATCTCCTATATAGAGGAGACGTATGGCGGCCCTATGAGCCAACAAAGCCTGGCGCTGCTCATCGGGCATGGGAGACACTCCCACGGTGACATCCAGCACGTCGGGTCGCACAGCCGCGCCCAGGGCCACCATGGCCACCCGATGCTCAACATCCGAGTCGGGAAGCCCAAACGTAGCCACACCACCCAGCACGGATGGAGCATTCGCGGGCACGCCCTCCGAAGGCCCGATAATGGCCCATTCCACAGTACACGGACCAACCAGTGCTTCCAGTTGGGCGTGCAAAGCAGTCCCTTTGAGATCGGGCAAAGCATCATAGAGCACTGTACAGACCTGCCGCACAGGTATCTCGCTCTGTTGTTTGCCTTCGAATATGCTGCTCAATTGCCGGCCTTTCGTTGTACACGATGGGTCATGCGCCGCCCGACTTAAGATCGCGGGTCCTAGCCTCGATTCACTCAGGCACAATCCCCGCACCAGGCGTTGGAGGCGGCGGGGTAGTTAGCTGCAAGCCGTAGATTTCGTCGGCCAGACCCAGTTCAAGACACTCCTCGGCGGCCAGGAAACGGTCGCGACCCGAATAGATAAACTTCTCCCACCACTCGGCGCTATGCTTGCCACTGCGCTGGGAGAATATGTTGGACACCAGGTTCTTATAATGTCGGGCCAGAGTGGCGTAGTCATTGAAGATGGTCTGGTCGCTACCTGATAGGAACCATTGGGGCGAATGAAGCATGAGGGTGGAGAACGACCCCATCTGCCGGGTGTCGCCCGCCTGGAACACTATCGCACCCATAGAATAGGCATAGCCAGTCACAACCGTATTGATTGTAACCTTGTACATGGAACGCATCCTGTAGATCATCTCCATCATCGCAAGCCCTGCACCCACCGAGCCGCCACCTGAATTGATGTATATAGTTATCGGCTTATCTGCATCACCCTCACGATCCACTGCCATGGAAACAAGCGCCTGGCTCATGCGCTCTGCCGAATCGTCGGTTATATCACGAAGGAAATATATGCCATTAGTCTCGAGCCTTTTCTCACGTTCGATGTTAAATCGTACCAGTTGGTTAATATCTAACAATGTATCCTCCTCTTTGAGTTAGCCAGATTATAAGCCCCGTGCGTGGGGGATGTCAAAGGAAAACGACGACAGACGGCGTGCAACATTCCTGTTATAATAGCACGGTTGCAAACGGGGAGGAGAGAATAAGCGTCATGGATTTCTGGCTGACAATGTTGGCGTTCGTCGCCTTTGGGTTGTGTGTGGGGGCCTATGGAACGTTGATCGGGGCGGGGGGTGGCTTTATCATCGTGCCCGTCCTGCTGCTTGTGCTCAAGTGGCCGCACGAGGAAGCGGTCGCTACCTCGTTGTGCGTGGTAACAGCGAATGCCGCCAGCGGCACGATCTCGTACTGGAGGCAGGGCAGAGTCGACTTCCGCACGGGTATTCAGTTCGCTGTTGCTACTTTGCCGGGGGCTGTAATCGGTTCGCTGGCAGTCAGCCTGCTGAGCGGTCGTGTGTTCGACCTCATTTTCGGGCTACTGCTCGTGCTGCTCTCCACTTACCTTATGCTACGGCCCGAAAGGCGTGCCTACAAGCAGGGTGACCTGGATAAACCTCCCGGTGCGAAGGGCTGGTTATGGACCGTACGCTCGATCGTTGATGCACAGGGTGAAAACTATACCTTTGGTTTCTCGCGCGGATGGGGGCTTGTACTCAGCTTCGGGGTGGGCTTCATGTCGAGCATACTGGGTATCGGCGGAGGCATCATCCACGTACCTGCACTGATCAGCTTATTTGGTTTCCCGGCCCACATAGCCACAGCCACATCCCACTTTATCCTTGCGATTTCGGCGGCTACAGGCTCGACCACCCAACTCATTCAGGGTAACGTGCATATCGCGCCCGCTATCGCAATGGCGATAGGGGCTATCGGCGGCGCGCAGATCGGGGGTCGTCTCTCGCGCAGGATCACAGGCAAGTGGATTGTGCGCGGTCTGGCAGTAGCGC
>DATINP010000027.1:0-7269 GCA_035474135.1 Chloroflexia bacterium
GCTAATATGGACGCGGCACCCCCCACCTGCTCACGCAATAAGTCGAGAGGAGCATTGCGCACGTAACTACCCAACGCCTCAAGGAAGGGCAGATAGGGAGGCATGCCCACCGCGTCGGATGCGCCTCCCGCGAGCACGCTCAGGCCCTGCCGGACGGCCTCCTCAGCCATAGCCTCCAGCACCCTCGACTTGCCGATGCCCGGCTCACCTGAGAGCAAAACCACGCGCAAGCCGTGCGAACGTATCTGAACCAACTGCTCGCGAATCAGCGCCAGCAATGGCTCGCGCCCCACCAGTTCTGCGCTTCTCTTGCCTGTCGCTTCTCCCATAGGGCCGCTCCTGTCTGTCAAGCAGTAGAAACGCCGGACGTGTCGGATGCCTCCACGGCGCGTGGCATACACCGCAGCCGATTCTCAGCAATACTAAATCAGATTAGTCGCCCATGTCAATATGCTCATCCTACATGGACGCGCTCTCACCGGCGGAAGGCCTGCGTGCCACAGCAAGAGGGAGGTGCTTCTTGACAGATAGAAAGAATCAGTCAGTCGTATTTGCCCTACCAAGCATCCGTTTCCCTATTGACAACCCCCAAACATAGTGCTTTAATGTTTCAACAAGAGGCAGATCCCGCTATGCCACCTCTCTCAAATGAGTCTGCTGCTATATCAGGCTTCTATTGTGCGCTTAAGTGCTATTGTATCGTGCTACAGATTATGCAGGTGTCGCGCTTCGACTAGCCGGACGACCGAGCCGGATGAGACGGCCATCCAGTAATATTTTCCCGCGCCGCACCCTCATCTGTTCCATATTTTCCTTTGTAACCTCAGTCAGAGTTCATCTTCCAAATGATATGAAATCACCCGGCTTGGTCCGGCGGATTTGATACCGCGTCAATAACCACATAGCGAGCCTCAATACGCACCGCTCGCCGCCAGATAAGGAGGTATAGCGTGGCAGACAATATTAGCAACACAGTGCTGCAACCGAGCGACACGCCGAACGTCATGTCGCCCGACATCGTGCGCGATGACCGCATCTTATCCGAAACACGCTGGATCGGAGCCTGCATTCCGCTCTTCCTCTTCGTGGCGTTCATCATGCTCTACTTCTTTCCCAACGACACGGCCACGCTCTTTGCATGGACTATCACTCCCACCATGACCCCGCTCATGATGGGCGGGGGCTACATCGCAGGCTCGTACTTCTTTGTGCGCCTTGTCATGGGCGGTAAGTGGCACTGGTACACTAACGGCTTCCCCGCCATTGCCACCTTCACATGGTTCATGCTTATCTCTACCCTTCTGCATCTCGATAAGTTTCACCAGGGGCACATCTCCTTCTATGCTTGGTTCGGCCTGTACATTATCACGCCCTTCTTGGTACCCTTCCTGTGGCTACGCAACCGCCGCACCGATCCCGGTACGCCCGATCCCAGTGATGTGGTAGTCCCTTCTACATTACGGATGGTGGCGGGCATCACGGGCGTGGGGCTATTCCTGATCGCGCTCTTCATGCTGATCTTCCCCGACACTGCAATCAGTATCTGGCCCTGGAAACTGACCCAACTGACAGCGCAGGTGATCGGCGGCTGGTTCGCCCTACCAGCCGTGGTCGGGATCATGCTCTCGCGTGACTCACGCTGGAGCGCCTGGCCGGTCCTCCTCGAAAGTCAGATGCTCGCGCTCGTGCTCATCCTCGTCTCCGTTGTGCGCGCCTGGTCCGACTTCAACCAATCTAATGTGCTAACGTGGGTGTTCATCGTAGGCATTTCCCTGCTGCTGGTCGGCGTACTCACCCTCTACATTACTATGGAGTCGCGGCGCAGGCGTATAGTAACGCCGTGATAATCAAAAGTAGAGGCTTTTCCGATGGCAATGAGTTTCGACACGCCTACGAACACGACACATAGGCCCTGGCCTGTGCCGGCGGGGCCATGGGTCATGACCCAAACCTGGCACAACCTTCTTTTCGCGCACTGGCCCTGCCCGCCCGAAGTTCTGCGCCCCCTTATCCCGGAAGGGGTCGAGCTTGACACCTTCGAGGGACAGGCGTGGGTGGGCATCATCGCCTTCAGAATGACCGGCATCAGGCTCCACGGCTGCCCGCTGGTACCATTGTTCAACCAATTCGCCGAGATTAACGTGCGCACCTACGTCACCCTGGATAACAAGCCGGGCGTATACTTCCTTAGCCTGGACGCGGATAACCCACCCGCCATTACTATCGCCCGCTCCTGGTTCCACCTAGCATATCGCCATGCGCGCATACGATTTGAGATGTACGGCGATACGGTCAGCTTCGAGAGCAAGCGCAACGAGCAAGGCCAACTCGCTGCCTACTTTGCCGGCACCTACCGCCCGGTCGCCGAAGCGCGCAAGTCGGTGCCCGGCACGCTCGAAAACTGGCTCACCGAGCGCTACTGCTTTTACGCCGCGAACAATCACGGCCAACTCTACTGCGGCGAAGTACACCACGAACAATGGCCCCTGCAGCCCGCCCAGGCGGACATCACTTCCAACACAATGGCACTGTCCCACGGCATCCAATTGCCCCCCACCCAGCCCCTGCTCCACTACGCCCATCATGTAAAGGCCCTCGTCTGGAGCGCCCATAGGCTCCGCCTGCAGCCCGAGCAAGCGATGGAACGTGCATACTGATCACGATATTATAGGGGAGAGATTAGCAGGACACTGATCCCACTCAGAACTCAATACTCACTCTCAAAGGAGAAGTATACCGATGCCAGCCCTTCTCTTACCCCCCGACGTCACATCAGTACTGAAGCGCTTCTATACATGCGAATTCACCACCGTGAACTCCAAACAGCAGCCCCTCACCTGGCCCACCGAACCGTTTTATCACGAGCCTGAAGGCGAGATTATAGTAACCTCATCTATAGCCTTCCCCATCAAGGCCTACAATGCTCGCCGCAACCCTCATGTGGCGCTGCTGTACTCCGACTCTACAGGTTCGGGTCTGGAAGACCCGCCCGCCGTCCTCGTGCAAGGCACTGCCACTTCGGTTGAAGAGTTGACCTCCGACCCCGACTGGTCCTACGAAATGTTCAAGGAGTCGATGGAACGCCAGCCCGCATACCGCAAGTTCGTTGCCAATTCATTTGCCCGTAGCATGTTCACGTTCCAGTTCCAGCGCCTGGCAATCTTTGTGCACCCCCAACGCATCCTTGCGTGGCCGCACAACGACTTCACCCAAGCCCCAGTTGAAATCGAGGTCGCATATGTGGAATAAGACTCTAGCACAGTGCGCCCGCGTTTACCCTACAGGCGTGCTGACCCTCATTGACGATGCCGGCTTCCCATTCAGCGTGCGCTGCGAAGCCTCTTTCGACGACACGACCGAGACAATCACCCTCCATGAGCTACCAGCGAACCTGGCCGGATATCAGAGCAAGGCCTGTATGTTATTCCATCGCCATAAAGCCGACTTCAGCGACCAGCACGAGCTTATGATAAAGGGTGAGCTTACATGGGAAGGTAAGGAAGCATATATTCATCCCGATGGCTGGCTCACAGGCACGGGCAACAGTGTGGACGACCGTATGCCCGTATCAGGCTCGCTGCTGGACCGCATCCGCTTCATGCGCACCGGTCGTCGCAGAGCCGGCGAATACCTGCAAAAGCGGGGCGGCGAGCCGTGGCCGCCACGTCCCTGGGCCAAGATGCTCGCCTACCTGGAGAAGGATGATAAGACGTGATACGTGATGAATAGCGATCTTATCTGGCCACATTGCAATCGGGAAAGAAGCTACTACTCACTATCTTGGACGTCTGCCCTCGGCTCGCGTTATTGTTTGGGCGGAAGTAGGGCTTGTTGCTGGGGCCGCAGGGTTCACCCACCCCTCCACATGGGTAGCCGCCGAGTACCCCATAGGCATACGCCGTTTCCACGTATTGGTAGAAGGTTGAGCCGGAAGGCACGTCCTCAAACGTGCTGCTCGGAGGGTTCATCAGTACCCAGCCAATTGACTGCACAGCCGTGAGCACGTCTATCTTCGCGATCTGACCGCGCGTAGCATTGCTCTGGGGGCGGAAGTAGGGACGGTTCTCCCCGTCGCATGGTTCTCCCGGCCCGCCGCACGTGTAGCCTCCTATTATGCCTCTGCTCGCCATGCGCTCTATGAATTGGTAGAAGGTGCTGTCCGCGCTCACATCGGCAAAGGTTTGCTCGGTGTGCGTCTCCTGGAAGTTGGCAGCATTGGCGATGATCTTCGATAGCTGCCCCCGCGTCACATTATTGCTCGGCTTGAAAGTGCCATCCGAATAACCGCCGATGATGCCATTACACGCCAGGCACTCCACATACTGATAGAAGGTCGACCCGGGTAGCACGTCCGAGAACTGAAGGGCGCACCCCGATGGAGGCGTTGCTGTCGGCCCACCTGGGGTTTGAGTCGGCTGGGGGGTATTGGTCAGCGAGGGCGGCGCCGAGCCTGCCAGATAGCGCGCTAGAGCGAAGTCCGTATTATCGTAGTCCACACCCCCCGTGCCAACCAGCACGACCTTGCCGTCGGCCTGGAATGCAACCGAGTGAGCCGCATCGGTGCCGCCGAAGTCAGTCGTTACTATCTGCCCACCATTGAAGGTCGAATCGAGACTGCCGTTGGCGTTGAAGAGCGCCAACCCAAAGTCGTCGCCGAACCTGCCCGCCGCCACCAATTTGCCGTCTGAGCCGAGGGCCAGCGCGTAGGCCTGTGCATCACCTATGAAGTCAGGCATGCTCTGGCCGCCCGTGCCGAAACTGCTATCGAGCGTGCCATTAGAGTTGTACTGCACCAACCCGAAGGTATATCGCCTGCAGTTTTGCCCGCAGTTGGCGATCTGTGCAAAGCCATCCTGCACGATCCTGCCATCAGAACGTAGTGCCACCCCGTAACCCCAATCGGTGCCACCCAGGAAATCGGTGCTCACCATGCCACCACTTCCGAAAGTCGCGTCGAGGCCGCCGCCGGCATTGAGCCGCATCAGCGCGAAGTCGTCGTTGCCCGTCGTGCCCACCATAGCGTGGCCACTGACCAGTATCTTGCCGTCGGGTTGTATGAGGGTAGCGTTCGCCATGTTATAGCCAAGACCAAAGGTGATAGTCTCGCCTCCGCCATTGCCGAAGGACTGGTCGAAACTACCGTCCGAATTGTACTGCACCAGTGCGAAGTCTTGCCCCAGCGCCCCACCCGTGTGCCCCACGGCCAGTATCTTGCCGCCCGGTGTCACACCCACCGCCATGCAGTGGCTATCTATGGCCCCAGTTTCGTCGTTGAAATAGGTGCGCACCAGGCCACCCACGCCAAAGCTCTGATCGAGCGTGCCATCGGTATTGTAACGCGCCAGCCCGAAGCCGTCCCGGTAGACATCGCCTATGTAGGCCTCGCCCGCCGCCACGATCTTGCCGTCGCTCTGGAGCGCCAACCCGTTGATGTGGTCGTAGTGACCATCGTTAAAGGCCGTAGTGACCTTGCCACTTACGCCAAAACTTTGGTCGAGCGTGCCATCGGCATTATACCGAGCCAGTGCGAAATCTGTGTAATCGGGATTGCCGCCATCCAGTCTGCCTCCGCCTCCTGCCACAATAAGCTTGCCGTCGGGTTGGACGAGCATGGCGTTGCCACCATCGAACCGGTTACCCGCGAGGTCCGTGAGCACCTTGCCGCCCGTGCCGAAGCCGGGGTCGAGGTCGCCACCCGCACTGGGAGTTGTGCCCGCCTGTGCGGTCGTCAAACCGCCGGTCGCCACCAACGCAACGCTCAATATCGTGGCGGCCAGCATACCTACCCATCCCTTGCTGACCTTGAACCTGTCGACCATCCTTGCGTTATCTATTGTCTTACTTATCATTGTGCCTGTTCCTTTCTTGCGTAAATATTGTGCTGTGTTCGATTTGCCGCGAACCCTGCCTGGGCTCAGTACTCAAAAGGCGCGAGGCCTACCTGCCTGCTCAATATGTGCGTATCGTAATAAAGGCGTGCACGCTTGATCTCCTCTTGTTCGACCTCGAACACTGCGATCATGGGCACTGCCACCCTGTTACCCGTGGGCTGTGCTCCCATGAGTAGACCTGTATGCATACCCTGAAACATAAACTCGACCACCACTGTGCCCTGCTTCCCCACCACCATATTGCACACCTCCACGCGCGCCTTCGAAAAAGCCTCGCGGAAGAAGATGCGCAGGATCGCGTCAATCGCCTCACGTCCCCGCAATGGCTCTACATGCGACATAAAGCGGAACTCGGCATCCTGTGCGAACAGCATGCAATCCTGGCTGCCCAAATAGACCTCAACTATCTGCTGTGCGTTACATTCGAATGGCATACTGATCCTCTGGTGATAGGGGTTCGTGGAATATCTTCGTCGCGGCAAGCGAGTGGGGCTTGTTCCCTCAGTCAGGAGTTCGCTTGAGGCTCCTCCCACTATTAAACCTGCATTCTTGCTATAATGGATTGCACAGAATGTGATACAAAAAGTGATACTCCTCAGGCTCGCCTGACCAGTTGGGCAGGGAATCGCCGCTACAGAAAGAGGCTTGTTTGGACGACAACGCGGCGTTTGGCGCGTGGCTAAAGCAGCAGCGCAGGGCGCTTGACATTACCCAGGAGCAACTGGCAGACCGGATCGGGTGTTCTAAAGTTACCATCACCAAGATTGAAGCGGGCGAGCGGCGGCCCTCGCGGCAAATGGCCGACCTGCTGGCTGAACACCTCCACATTCCCTCGGACGCACGCCTCGCCTTCACGAAACTTGCCCGCGAAGGACTTGCTCCTCCTGATAATGCTACCCAGCAGACACACTCACTCACCAACCTGCCCACGCCTCTCACCCCCATTGTTGGGCGCGAGCAAGCACTTGCGAGCGTATGTGCCAGGTTGCGAAACGACGATGTACGCCTGCTTACGCTCACAGGCGCGCCGGGAATAGGCAAGACGCGGCTGGCATTGCAGTTGGGCGCTACTCTTCTCGATAGCTTCGCTGACGGCGTATTCTTTGTGCCGCTGGCCACCATCCGAGAGCCGGGTATGATAATTCCCGCCATAGCCGAGGTGCTCGGCCTCTCCGAAGTGGGAAGCAAACCTGTGAGCCTGGCTCTGGCTGACGCGCTCGGCAACAAGGAAATGCTCCTCATACTGGACAACTTCGAGCAGGTAGTGGAGGCGGGAGCAATCGTCGCCGACTTGCTCAGGGCTTGTCCCCGTTTGCAGGCTCTCGTCACGAGCCGCGAGGCACTCAACGTGCGGGGCGAGCACCAGTTTGCTGTACCG
>DATINP010000028.1:0-10121 GCA_035474135.1 Chloroflexia bacterium
CGTGCCATTTCTGCTCGCAGGGTCAATTCGGGACGACGGGCCACTGCCGGGAGTGATCACTGACACGATGGAGGCGCAGGACAAGATGCGCTTCTTCACACAGGGAGCTACGCTGGTTGTTATGCTGGCGACCATGCTCCACTCGATTGCCACGGGCAACATGCTGCCCACCTATATCGAGCGCAACGATACTATCGAGCCTGTGTACACGATCGCGGTAGACCAGGACGAGATGGTGATCCAGAAACTAGCCGACAGAGGCACACACCAGGCGTTCGGGGTTGTGCGCAACGCCGATGACTTCCTGAACAGAGTGGTGTCAGAATTGAAGGCGTTGAATAGCACCCTGGATTAGTGCATGACCCGGCTCTCATTCTCGCTGGACGACGACAGGTACCGCAGGCTGGAAGAGACAGCCCGGCGGATCGGGGCCACGCCGGTGGACGTGGCACGTATCGCCGTCGAAGAATACCTGGCGAGAGAGATCAGCGACCGCGCCGAGTGGCTGAAAGAAAGGCGCAGGCTGGCCGAGGAGAGGATGGACCTCTTATTCGCCCCCGCGTACGACGTCGAATGGGGGCAGGTCGATCCCACGCACCGCACTATGCTCGAAGAATTCCTGGGGCTGTGTCCACGGGGCGGATTTGTGCTGGACGCGGCCTGCGGCACGGGCAAGTATTGGCATCTTATTCTTGAGGGCGGATTCAGGCTCGCAGGCGTCGATCAGTCGAAGAACATGTTACTGAAGGCCAACGGTAAGTTCCCCGGCATACCGCTGGAGAAGGCCGCTTTGCAGGATTTGGCTTATACTAACGTGTACGATGGTATCATCTGCATGGACGCGATGGAGTACGTTCCTCCCGAGGAATGGCCTATCGTGCTCAGCAACTTCCACAGGGCGTTGCGGGCGGGCGGCCACCTCTACTTCACGGTTGAACTGGCCGAGGCGACAGAGCTACGCGAAGCATACATAGCAGCGAAGGCGCTAAAGTTGCCTGTGGTCGAGGGCGAATGGGCCTACGAAGGCGGGTATCACTACTATCCTGGTATTGAGCAGGTCAAGGAGTGGATGGCGGACGCGGGGTTTACCCTAATGGAAGAGAGTACGGGCGATGGATACGAGCATTTTGTGATGGGAAAGACGTAACACATGAAACTATCCCTTCTGGTGGAACAGGCGAATATTCGCGACGCGGCTATCCTGGGCGGCGACGCCAGTGTTGAGATCACGCACATCGCCGAGAACTCGCAGCAGGCGCGACCCGGCACTTTGTTCGTTGCGGTACGCGGGAGCGTGCACGATGGGCATAAGTTCGTAGCCGACGCACTCAAGCGAGGTGCGATGGCTGTGGCGGGGGTGCTGGCGGAAAGGCCCGACGGGCTGCCGGAAAACGTGCCATATGTGCACGTGCCCGACGACAGATCGGCGGTGGCCGAGCTATCTGCTGCGTTCTTCGGCCATCCTTCGCGCAAGCTCCAGGTGGTCGGGGTGACGGGGACAGACGGCAAGACCACCACGGCCACATTGATACATTCGATCCTGCTGGCGGCGGGCAAGCGGGCCGGGCTGATATCGACCATCAGGGCGGAAATAGGCGGCCGGTCGTATGACACTGGCTTCCACGTCACCACGCCTGAAGCATTTGACGTGCAGCGCTATCTGCACGATATGGTAGAAGCGGGCACCGAAGTGGCCGTGCTGGAAACCACCTCACACGCGCTCGACCAGGGGCGCGTATTGTGCGTGGATTACGATATTGCGGTGGTGACAAACGTCACGCACGAACATATGGACTGGCACGGTAACTGGGAGAACTACATGGCGGCCAAGGCGCGGCTGTTCAGTGTGCTCAACACGAGTTATCGCAAGCCCTCCACACCCAAAGCCTCCGTGATCAACGCAGACGATAGGTCCTACGAGTGGCTGAAGAGCATCCCCGCCGACATGCACTACATATACGGGCTGGACAGGCGGCAACAGCCCGACATTACGGCCGATGATCTGGAGTTCAGGGCTGATGGCACACGCTTCGTGGTGCAAACACCTGTAGCAGATATATCCGTGAGTCTCCACTTGCCGGGCAAGCACAACATTTACAACGCAATGGCGGCCATAGGTGCAGCGCTCGCCCTTGGTATACCGGCAGAGGCCATCAAGCATGGGCTCGAGAATGTAGAGGGCATAAAGGGTCGAACTGAGTGGGTCGACGAAGCGCGCCCACTGGGGTTCGACGTAGTAGTAGATTTCGCCCACACCCCCAACGGGTTGGAAAAGGCTCTGGAGTTTGCGCGACAGACGGTTGATGTTCGGGGCGGGCGCGTAATAGCCGTGTTCGGGTCGGCGGGGTTGCGGGATCGAGCCAAGCGCGGCATGATGGGCCACGTGGCGGGCAAGCTATCCGACCTGACGGTGGTAACAGCCGAAGACCCACGTACTGAGCGAGTAGAGGATATTTCGGCTGAGATCGCACTGGCGCTGGAAGCAGAAGGGCGGGTCGAAGGACGCGACTTCTGGCAGATACACGATAGGGCCGAGGCCATCGCCTATGCGATTGCCCTGGCGCAGGCGGGCGATATGGTGATCACCTGCGGCAAGGCCCACGAGTCGTCGATGTGCTATGGCACGGAAGAAACGCCCTGGGACGAATTCGCGGCTGTCAAGGCCGGGCTGGCTCGACGTGGAGTGAAATGAACATAAGGCAACAACAAAGAGAACAACAGAAGCAAAGGAGCGGCCCCCCAACGTGCTTGATAGCGTTGGTTGGAGTGGTGGTGCTGCTCCTGATCTGCGTAGCAGCGGGGTTCCTCATCGTCCCCATGCTGAAGAATGTGCAGATAGATCTGCCTATCCTTACGAGCGCCACGCAGACTACTGCCCCCGCCCCAACGCAAGCCGTAGCAGGTGGCACGCTGACTGTGCACGTTATCGATGTTGGGCAAGGCGACT
The DNA here is from genome assembly GCA_035474135.1 of Chloroflexia bacterium. Classification (GTDB taxonomy): domain Bacteria; phylum Chloroflexota; class Chloroflexia; order QHBQ01; family JADMIH01; genus JADMIH01. Next base: position 2,948 of record DATINP010000028.1, read on the forward strand.
CGATCCTACTTGTGGGGCCTGGTGGGTCGACTATGCTAATTGACGGCGGCGAGAAGAACAGCGGTTCCCTGGCCTATTTGAAGGCGCACGGTATCAACCGCATCAATATCATGGTAGCAACCCACCCCGATGCCGACCATATCGGCGGCCTGGTGGACGTCCTCAACGCCCTGCCCGTGGACGAAGTGGTTACGAGCGGTTACGCGGGCAATACCAAGACTTACGAGCAGTTGCTGGATGGAATAGCCAAAGTAAAGGCCAAATACACGGAAGTGCATCGTGGTGACACCGTATCAATGGACGGCATGAGTTTCCTCGTGCTGAACCCGGGGGTGGATGACAAGGTCAAGGACGCGAACGACTCGTCGGTGGTATTGCGGGTTGTGTACGGGCCGACCAGCTTCAGGTTTACAGGCGATGCTGAAAAAACTGCCGAGAGTAAGATGATCGCGTCGGGGCTGCCTTTGCAGGCCACCATCCTTAAAGTAGGTCATCACGGCAGCAGTACCTCGTCGTCGCCCGCGTTTTTGCAGGCGGTACAGCCGAAGGTGGCGATATATAGCGCGGGCCTGAACAACAAATATGGGCACCCGAACAAGAGCACGATTACCAACCTGACCAAGATCGGGGCGAAGATATACGGCACTATAGACAGTGGCACGGTGACCGTGATCGCGGATAGCAAGGGCTACACGATCCAGACCGAGAAGTAAAGCAGCGGGGTTGAGTATGGATCACACTGACGATACCCGAAATAGCGGACAGGATGACGCTATGTACGAGACACCAGACAAAGGCGAGCCGAGCGAGAGCGTAGGCGCAGCACCGTCGTCTGAAAGCATGTCTCAGGCGTTGCAGCTACAGCAGTCGCAACAGGACCCCATACTACAGTTGACCGCAGGCAATGCGGCGGCATCCGATGCTGCGTCGCGCCAGCCCGAAGACAAGACAACACAGATTTCAGATGAAAGCAAAAGCAAAGCTAAAGCGCAAGCGGACACCAGCAGTAGCGGCAACGCTTCGCGCAAACGAGACGCGGGCAAGAGCAAGGAGACCGACCCCGAGGCCGAGAGCAAGCCTGGGATCACGTTCAACGGCAAAGCAGTAGTCGACAGATTTGAGGGCGCGTGGGCCGTGCTGTTGGTTGGCGACGATGAGAAGTCGGTGTCTGTGCCCAGGAAGTCGCTGCCAAGACGAGTACAGGCCGGGCAGTGGCTGAACGTGCAATTGGGCGGGGACGACGGCGACGAGGTCGTATCGGCGAAGGTTGACCCTGAAGAGACGGCCAGGATGAGGAAGCGCATCCAGGACAAGCTGGCTCGGTTGCGGAGCGGAAGCTATTTGACCGAGGACACAGAGAAACAGCCCCCGCAGAGCTAGTGCTCGCTGGGGCTGTTTCATTGCTTCATTGCGCCTGGGCTTTGCAGTGTCGCCTAGGCCGGGTTGTCGGCGGAGGTGCCTGCGTCTGATTGGTGGCCCAGGCCGGTGTCAGTGTGAACCGGGTGGACTTCGCCGAAATAGATGGCTGAGGCATTGGCTGGAGTAACGGGCGCGGGCGTTTCGTCCACAAACTCTTGTTCCTGTGCCCCCTGCGGTTTGTGCTCAGGCGTGGTTTGTTCTGCCTGTGGTTGAGGTTGAGCAGGCTGCGGCTGCTCCTGCGGTTGCGGCTGTGCGCTCATTATGAGGCCCGTGGCTACACCCGCACCTGCCAGCGCCAGGCCTGCACCCAGCGCAAGACCTTTTGGCAAATGGATACCTAGCGCGTTGTCGAGAGAGAGCTTGCCGGGACCGAGCATAGCCGAGGCCAGGACAGCGCTCATATTGATGATGGGTAGCTCGGGGCCGCCGCTAGAGTTCCAGATCGGCTTGCCCCAGTGCACTTTGGCGGTGGCCATGGACATGGCAGACGTGACGGCGACCGGGCCTGCGGGGTTGAGCAGCCCAAGAGCAGTCAGGGCGCCGCCGCCGAATTCAGACAACGCCGCGATGTAGGCCCACGGACGGGTGGGCTTGAGGTTCATCTTGCGCACCATGCCCATAGTGCCCTCGATGCCGCCGCCGCCGAACCAACCGAACAACTTCTGTGCACCGTGCCCCGCCACCAGGCCACCTGATACACCTCTCAGTAGTAACAAAGCTATGTCCTTCATGATATATGTGCCTCCTGTGATATGCCGTTATTGATATGCGAGTTGCTTGTTGAGTAAGCTAGGTACTGCAAATGGTGTGCCATGGGGTATGATGCGCTGCAACCGACCGTTACCGGCGCGTGGGTGCCAGTGAACACGGTGATTTGCCTGGCTCGCACGGCTCGCCCTCCCCTTCCGCATAGTACGAATGTTTTTGCTTACCATTACCTATTGCATAGTCCTACTCATTGAGATAGTGAAAATCCAGCCCTATACTGTATACAACCGAGCAGTATAGCCACACGTACACCGCACCCAGTTTTCGCACAAGTCGGATAAACAGTGCTACTCAATAGATGCTGCCTACATTATCGCGTGCTAACTCACTGCTCTGTCGAGCAAAGGCTAAGCCCGGCGCGCTAGCCGCCTGCGTTGGGAAGCGGTTGCTTGAGCAAGAATAAACCTACAATAACAAGAACAAGGGTGTCGAAGATATGGAAGCAATAAACGCACAACTTGACGTTCAAGAGCTTGAAAATAAGCAGGAACAATCGCTTTCTCGATTGCAGGAGGAGATATCCAGCCTTCTGGGCATGGTTGATGACCTTCACATTGGCGACATGGCAACTGTTGATGACATGAAATACAGGCTTCACATCCTGCAGACCGAGCAAGAATCGCTCAAGTCTTATCTTATCCGGCAGAAGATGCAAATGGCGTTCTACAGTTCTTTCGACAAGCTTATCTACGACACAATACAACAGCCTGTGTCTCAGGCCATCGATATAGTACGCACTATTGTCGAGCAGGCCGAGCGGCAGGCCGCCTCGATGATAGAAGAGGCCCAGCACGAACGCGACCTGATACTTACCAAAGCTCGCTTACAGGCCAAGAAAATGAAGGGCGATGGCACGCAAGGCCAGCAACGGACCGGGACAGGTAAGGGAGCGCCCACCCCACACAATGACAATTCGCAGTTCATGCCCATGTTCCCGACTGCTCCGTTACATCACCAGATGGATACGCAGACCGAGTTGATAGTTTCCGGCTTCAAAACATTCAGCCAGGCAGTAGAGTTTCAGAAAGCGCTTAGTTCAATCCCACGGATCAACCACGCTAAAGTACGTCTCGTACAGAGGGGTATGGTGAATCTGGAGGTCCGGCACGAACCTGCTACAGACCTGGCCGAATGCATATCAGAGCTTCCGGGCTTTGTATTCCGTGTTGTGGCTCAAGAGCAAGGGTTGCTGACCCTCGCCCTCGAAGGAGAAATGAGAAGTGACAAGTCAGAAGGGTGAGACCAGGGATGAGCATGGTGTTACTTCCTCATTCCTGATTAACGATCTCCCATTTCTGATTGCTCACGGACCAAGCGGTGCAACAACGCCTACTAGCACTAATCAGTAGAATTTGGCAGGTGCTTCACGTCTGCGTGATAGTGGCTGTTTGGTTGGCTGTATTCCTGGGAGCCTTCTTTGGGTACTTTGGACTGCTCGGAGTTGCCCTCGCCTTGTCCTTGTGTGTCACTTATCTCATCATCGTGGCTCGTCGCAAGCAAGGCTCTACTGAAGAAAAGCGCTGGTAAGGGAACGATATGATCGCCACTACGTCTCCAACCCCTACCCAGCAACTCCAGGTGATATCGCTTGCCGGCCTGAGGCCCGACCCCGATGCCCTGTTGGTATTACAGCCCAGGAATGCCTACGCCTGGCGGATACTGCCGATAGGCTGGCGAGGCGAAAAGCTCGTAATAGTAGCTTCTCGTCCAATTGATGCTCAACAAATTCGCGCCTTGAGCTTGCAAACCCGGTGGGCTATAACCCAGCGCCTGTGCTCCGAGATTGAGCTACAAATGGCGCTGGATAAATACTATGGCAGAGCAAGCCAGCCCCGCGAGACCCTTCGCTCTATTGATCCTCTAGCCCTGGTGCGTGCCCTGGATTTACTGCCCAACGATGTCTTGCGGACCGCGCTTGGGCAACAGGCCTACAATAGAGAAGAACAGGGCGGCAAAGTTGGCGAAGACGATACCGACGGTTGGCTTACCTGGCTTCTTGGGCAGGGACAGCTCGATGTTGAGCAAGTTACACTCTTACGCGCCGCGCAACACAACCGTCCCTACCTGCGCATCGCCCGGTTTGAAAGCCACCCCGGACTTGCTGTTCTCGTGCCTGCCTTGCTCGCGGCCCGCTGGAACGCCGTGCCGTTCTACGCAGACGCCTTGCGCGTGTGGGTATATACGCCGGGCGATGCGCCTCTTGCGAATCCAGACGACTTATCGCGTGCAACAGGCCTCGATGTGTGCCCGGTCTTCGTTACCAGAACCCAGTGGGAAATCGCGTTTGTGCGCCTGTACAAAGAATCGCGTACGCCCGCTGTAACGATACGTAGCTTGGACGAGGTACTCGCGGAAGAAGGTTGGCTGAGCGCAGGGCAAAAAGCCCAGGCGCGCGAGGTAGTCCGCCGCACTGGTACTTCCATAACTGCCCTGGCCCGCGAAAAAGGGTGGTTAAATGAACAAGATTGGTCCAAAGTAGAGGCACGGCGATGGGGCCTTTTGCCCGGTTATGATCCCGTACCCGAGGATATATCGAGCTTGAGCGGACTGCGTTTCGCGATCTCGTTGGGCAGGCGGTGGGGTATAGTGCCCCTCGCTGTCCATGAAGATGGGTTGCATGTGGGCCTTATGCAGCCTGCACAAAGCCGCTTCGGGCAAGCCGTGGAGGCGATCGCACAGCAGAAGGTGCATACTCACCTGCTCTCTAAGGACCAATTCAGGAGAGCCTGGAGTCTTTTTTACACGGAAGAGCGCAACCCTTCGGCTTCATTCTCGCCTTTCTCTACTCTCTCCACCCTGCCGAGCTTGCCCACTCTACCTACCCTTCCCAATCTATCGACCCTTTCTCCCGTGGCTCCTATGGCTTTCACGGCTCCCGTACCATCGTTTGACGAATGGCTGGTGGCCGGTGCGTATGCGACAACCGGGCAGATTGATAAGGCTCTGGAACGCGGTAGGGCCGAAGGTACGAGCCTGAACGAGAGTCTGCTGGCACTGGGCCTCGCGGATGCTGCTGACCTGGCCGAGATTACCGCACTACAATGCAGCCTTCCCTGGTTTCCCCTGGACCACCCACCCCGCCAGTTACCGCCGGAGCAGCGCGCCACGCTGGGAATAGACCGCAAGGTAGTGGCTCTGCTCGACCTGGGCCGAAGTCCGGACGGTCCGAAGTCGGTGCTGGTAGCTGTATCCGACCCATTTGAATTGTCTACAGGCCCTGATATTCAAGAGATAGATGCGGCGATACTACAGCCGTTGATCGTGCCGAAGAGCGCGCTAACTCTGGCCAGTGAACTTAGCGAAACCGAGCACCACAACATCGAGGACTTCCTGCGGTATCTGGTGCAGCGACGTTACCTGCGCCCTGAACTGATGCCCGAACTATTGCGGGGCGCGGTATCCGGCCAACAGCCGCTCGATATGCTGCTTGCTCACGAGATGGCTGACCCTGAGAGGGTGTACAAGGCCCTGGCCGACTTTAGCAGTCTGCCGCTGGTCCACCTCAATCCTGATTACAAGCAGGAAATGGTAGTCGATGCGCTGGGCAGGGTGAAGCGTCGAACCTCGACCAAAGATCCCGTGACCACCAAGGCGCAACACGTTTCGCTCTTTGACGCGCGTCGCTGGGCAGCTATGCCCGTGTCAGAGGCCCAGAGCGGCCTGACTATAGCTATTGCCAATCCTCTTGATGAAGCGGCCCGCACGGTTATCGAGGCGGCAGTCGCGCCGGTACGCGTAACCTGGGCGGTTAGCCCACGCGATGAGATATTGTCCGCCATCTCACGCAAGATGGGACGCAAAACTATCGGCACCTATCTGCTGGAGGCAGGCATAATCACCGCGGGCGCTCTCGACGACGCGCTGGCCCTGTCGCAAAAGGTGGGGATCCGGGTAGGACGCGCACTGGTGCTTTTGAGACACACCAGCCAGCAAGAGCTTGTATCGTTCCTGGCCCGCCAACAGCGCCTACCATTCTTCGACCTCGACCCCGACATGATCGAGCCTGCGGTCGCCAAATTGCTGACTGAGCGTGATGCGCGTATGAACGGAGCGCTGCCTATATTTGTTGACGAGGACAGCATCACGGTGGCGATGGTTGACCCGCTGGATAGTGATGCTATTTCAAATGTTACCACTGCCCTCGGCAGAGAGATTGTAGTGGCGATCACCACCGAAGATGCTTTCGAACGCGCGCTTGAGATGCTATACCAGGATGATTACACCTACAAGAGCACGCGCGACCTTTTCTTCCGCTATCCCGAAGAGTCGGCCTTCAGAGTGATTACGCCTTCCCAGAAAAAAGCGATCATGATTATCGGTGGGATACTATTGCTGGGGCTGCTCTGGAACGCGGTGGGGCTGTTGGTAGCGCTGAACGCTGTCACGACGACCTTCTACCTGGCATTCTCCTTCCACAGGTTCTACCTTGTGTACAGGGCGCTATCGCACGACCTGGAGGTCCCTGTCAGTCGTGAGGAGATAGATGCCCTCGAAGATCGCGATTTACCTATTTATACGATCCTCGTGCCGCTTTATAAGGAAGCAGGGGTGCTACCCAAGCTGACACGTTCGATCAACGGTCTCGATTACCCGCTTGCCAAGCTGGACGTGAAGCTGCTGATGGAGTCGAACGATCAGGAGACTATTCGAGCGGCTCAGGCTCTGAATTTACCACCGAACTTTGAGCACGTGATCGTGCCTGATTCTATGCCCAAGACCAAGCCGAAGGCGTGCAACTATGGGTTGATAAAGGCTAAGGGCGAGTTTGTCGTCATCTACGACGCGGAGGACATTCCCGACAGCGACCAATTGAAGAAAGCCCTGGTGGCCTTCAGAAAGGTTGGCCCGCTGGTAGCGTGCATCCAGGCCAAGCTCAACTACTTCAACCGCAACCAGAACCTGCTCACGCGCTGGTTCACCACCGAATACTCCATGTGGTTCGACCTGTTCCTGCCGGGGCTGGACGCTTCGGGCGCGCCCGTGCCCC
>DATINP010000029.1:0-6803 GCA_035474135.1 Chloroflexia bacterium
GCGGGTTTGCCGAATCTGCGCAGCCCGCCTGAGCAGTCACTCGGCTGAATCTACCCCGGAACGACATCACTGGGCCTCCATGTGCGTCCGCTTCCTCGTTTCTGGCCATACAATCAGAGCATTGCGCTGCACTCCATGCCCGCAAAAATTGGGGTAACAAGACCATCAGCATTTTAGAACGAATTAGCCCCAAACTATTGACATATTAGAACATTTATGCTATAATTGTCAGGTAGCCAGTAAGAGATTTCCGCACAGAGGCGGAGGACCCAAAAGAGCTACATTATCGTATTTAGAGTGAATTAGAGTGATAGAGCTTAGGAGGAAACAGTAGATGACCGCCAGAAAGACCTTACAAGACGATTTTGCGATTGATGAAGTAGAACAGAGCGGAGATGTTGCAGTGGCGACCCCTGCCAAGCCGCAGTCAGCCGCAGCAGCCACCAAGCCTAAAGGCGCGAGCAGCGCAAGGCCTAAGGCGGGCGAGGCATTTGACCCGACCGAGTATCTCAGCAACTTCGACGGGCGCGATTACCTGGAAGTGAAGTGGCGCGTGATGTGGCTTCGCCATGAGCACCCCGAGGCCCGCATGACCACCGAGATCGTGCAGCTCAACGAGGAAGGCGGATTTGCCCTCTTCCGTGCCGAGGTCGAGATCCCCGATGGTGGCAAAGCCACAGGTTGGGGTTCCGAGACAGTACGCGACTTTCACGACTACATCGAGGCCGCGGAAACTAAGGCCCTTGGCCGCGCACTCGCCGCGCTGGGTTATGGCACACAGTTCTGCCGCGACTTCGACTTTGCGGCCAACGCACGTCCTGGCATGAACCAGGTCGTGGATGCCCCGGTCCGTCTAGCCGAGCCGCGCACAGTAGGTAGCCAGGCAAGCCACCCTGCACCCTTCAACCAGAAGGCAAACAGCTTCGGCAACAGCAGCAATGGCGCTAATGGCAAGTCAGGTTCGTTTGGCAATAGTGGCTTTGCCAGTATTACCGGCGGCAGACTGCCGGCACAAGAGGACGACTTTGACCGCATACCGGAGATTACCCCCGCCGGTTCAGGCCTAACCGAGAAGCAGTTGAAAGCCATCTACGCCATCGGTCGAGCCAATATGCGCCTCTCCGAGCAGCAGGTTGACGACAGGTGCGCAGAAGTGTTCGGCATTCGACCGGCAGAACTAACCAAGGCCGAAGCATCACAATTCATTGACATGCTCAAGGGCGAAGCAGCCTAATAGGACAAAACAATGACAGATGAAATGTACACAACCAAACAGGCGGCCCTTTATCTTGGCATAACCGAAGCGGATGTGCGCCTTGCAATACGAGAAAACAAGCTCAGGGCGTGGAACCTTCCCGCGCAGCGCGGACTGTTGGTTCGCAAGACCGACCTCATGCGCTACCGAGATCCCAGCGTCCGCAAGGCGCTCACTCGTCAGCTACCACTTTTCGCAGCCGACACGTACGCTGAAGAACAGTCTGCAACCGGCGAGAGCAACGTAGCATAGGACGTCAGGCTCCAGTGGCCAGGGGGCATGAGAAACAGAATGGTCAGGCACGCGGTGCAGCCCCGCATACCTGATCCTTCTGCTTCTCATGCCCCCAGCCTATTTCTGCCTCATACCTGCAGACAAATGTACTGATTATTCGCTCCTAAACAGTACATTAGTCCCAGTAATTGGCGGAAACTATTGCCTGTTGCACAACCCTCATGTATATTGTGCATAGATGGTGCCACTCTCTATTCATGGTACACTGTAACTATGGATATTTTGGCCCACTGGAATATAGCTTACACATCGTGAGGTAACGAAATATGAACACTGGTTCAAACGCAACAGCAGTTGCCGACCAACCGGCAGGCATGAACGTTGAAGTACAGAAAGAGCTAACACGGGGTATGGGAGCCGCCCAGTCCGGGGACAAAGCAGCAGCATATCGCATCTTCCAGACCCTGGCAACCAAGTACACAGACGCGCCCGATATATGGGTGTGGTTGGGAGGCACCAGCCCCAGCCTCGACGAGGCCGAAGCCGCTTTCCAGCGAGCCGTTATGCTCGACCCCACAAACGAAGAGGCGAACCTTGGCCTGCGATGGGTAACTCTACGGAAACAGGCTGTGGCGAGCGGAAGCGCATCCCCTCTAACATCGACAACATCATCCCTCGATACCGGCGTATTCACAATGGGGCGTCACGCCAGCGAACGCCTCACCGACAGCCTCCACCCGTCCACGAGCGGGCTTCAGGCGGCGTCCTCGGCCACCGGGCCTCTGAGAACAGACCAGTTGAACAACGCCTACAAGACGACTATGCTTGACGGCGGGACAGGGCCGCTGCGCTCCAGCGACGCTGATAAGTCAGTCAAGATGAAAGTCGGTGGCAAGTCGGGTCTGAGCAGAATACCTATAGGCGCCATAATCCTGATACTGATCGCGATTGCGCTCTATGCATTTGCAGCCTGGATGCTTTTGAAATAAGAACGCAAGTTAAGGTAACGAAATGTAAGCAGGACAACCACTTTCGGTGGTTGTCCTGCTCTATATAAGGGAGATTTTCACCACGCCATTATGTTATAATTGGCTCAGGACAGGTCTGACAGGCAACGGAGACATGGGAGGTTTCAAACTGGAAGCAAATGAACTGGCACATAAAATCGTGGAGATAGCAGAGGACCGCAAGGCCGAAGATATAGTCTTGCTGGACATCCACAAGCTATCAATCATCGCGGACTACTTCGTAATATGCACCGGCACCAGCGACCGCCACGTAAAAGCAATCGCGAATGAGCTTGATGAAAAGCTGGGGGAAATGGACATAAACCCTGTGCATGTAGAGGGACTGAGCGACGCCAAATGGGTGCTCATGGACTACAACTACGTGCTGGTCCATATATTTGACCGGGAAACACGCGATTTCTACAAGCTGGAGCAACTATGGTCAGGAGCGACGCCTGTACTGGTCGTGCAGTAAACGAGGTGGCGTAGAGGAAGTACAGCGGATACAGGCTCCGAATAATAGCACAGGCTAACACACAAAGACGTGTCGGGGGAGATAATGCAAGTCAAGACGCAACATGGAACACTGAATATAGGCAATAACACCAAGCGTCCCGCTATTAGCGTAGCTATCGCGCCCAAGTCAGCCACGGGCAACTACGTGCTGGTCGGCCTCCTCGGCCTGGGATTCGGCTTCGTCGTGGGCACGGTTGCAACCGCTCTCGTCGGCGAAAAGAGCCTTATGCTGGCCCAGCACCTCTGGACGCGGCTCACGGGAACGGGGGCAGACGAAGGCAGCCAGGTTCATTTCGAGCTTATGCTACAGTAGTTCCACTCATCTGACCTATCTTGATCTGAAAAAGCGCGGTATTCCCCGCGCTTTTCTCATTTCCAGGTTCCGGTTGACCCTATAATATCCTCTACAAATCTCCGTCCGCATCAAAGTCATCCAGACCACCACCATCATCTTCGCCGCCCATACCGCCAAACGCGGCCGGATCCATATCTTCCATAACTTTATCGGGGTCCTCACCAGACTCAATACGTGAAAGCGCCTGGTCAAATTCAGGACCGAGGTTCATTTCCCCTCCCAGGTTGTCCTGCATACGTCGCGCCCAGCGTGCAACAGAACGTGGGTCGGCATCGTCGAGGCCCTCGAACATCCCGTTCATGCCCTCCATATCGCCCATATCGCCCCCGTCATCGAACTCTCCGCCGCCCTCGCCGCCTCCTCCGCCCCGCACCATGTAGGCCTTCGACATCAACCGCGAAAGGTACTTGCTACCACAGTTGGGGCATTCTACCTCGCCTGCTTCGGTTCTGCGCTCGGCAACGCTGAAGCTAGGAAAGAAGACGTTGACGCGCCGCTTGCACCCTGCGCACCTGTACTCGTAAATAGGCATTCTCGCCGTGTCCCTCCTGTATAGTCAGTCCCGTCAATTATACAATACGGCTACGGCGTATCGCATGCGGGCAAGAAGGCGTTTGCCACGATTTTGGCAGTCTGTCCCCGCGTGACGTTGTTACCCGGGCGGAAGTAAGGGCGGTCCTCCGGGGGCTCACACGGTTCACCCGGCGAGCCACACGGGTAGCCGCTCATGATGTTGCGGCTCGACAGCCTTTCGGTAAAAGTGTAAAACGTAGCGCCGAGCGGCACGTCTTCAAAAGTCTGCCCCACGGGCGGGTCAGTGAAGTTGGCAGCATTAGAGACCAGTTTCGTTAGTTGCCCACGCGTGGTGTTGGCTCCCGGTCTGAAATATGGGCGATCTAGAGGGCCGCAGGGTTCGCCCGCGTCGCCGCACGGATACCCGCTGATTAGCTGCCGCTCGGACATGCGCTCGATGTACACATAGAACGTACTACCCGGCACCACGTCTTCGAACGTCTGCCCGCTCACGTTGTCGTCAAAGCCTGCGGCCAGCGACACGACCTTTGCAAGTTGCCCCCGCGTGCTGAGCGCGCTTGGGCGGAAATATGTGACGTTATAAGGCGGGCAAGGCTCGCCCGGCCCGCCGCATGGGTAAAGGCTCATGATGCCCCTGCAAATCAGGCATCGCGCATAAGCATAGAACGGGCTGTCAGGAGGCAGGTCACCGACGACCCCAAGTACGCACGCTGTCGCCGTAGGCGATGGCGAAGGCTGTTGCGTTGGCGTAGTTGTGGGCGTGATCGTCGGCGAAGCGCACTGCGAGGCCGTGTAGCCCTGATTTACGGCATCGGGCTTCGAGAAGTTCACGCCACCCACCACGTACATCGTATCGCCGACCACTCCCCCCGCCATATTGAAGCGCGGATACAGCAAAGGGGGCAGGGCAGACCAGACATTGGTGGCTGGATCCCACTCAAAGGCTGTGCTGTAGTCATTGCCTCCACCCGCCACTACGAAATGCCCGTTCAGCACGCCCGAAGCCGACGATGCTTTGCCCTCGGGTAGGTCTGCTATTGCATCATCGCTCCAGGCGTCGGTTGCGGGATCATACCTGTAAGTCTTGGTGCCAAACAGGCCATCGTGGCTCCCCCCGGCCACATAGATGTAGCCGTTGAGAGCAACAGCCGCCGGCCACGCCAATCCTAAAGGCAGAGGAGCCACGAAGCCCTGGCCCAGCAGTTCGACCGACGTCGTGTAAATCCCCTGTGGATCCAGCCCACCAATCCTGTAGATATTGTTGTTAAGACCGACCACGGCGGGACCATAAGTCGCGGCCAGCGTGTTGGGCAGGGTGACCCAGGAGTTAGTCGCTATGTCGTACTGGAAAACACTGTTGAGCGCGCCGCCATCGTTGCTGCCGTCCACCACATAGATGTGGCCGTTGGCCTCGGCTGCTCCCGCCCAATTGCGCGGTTGAGGCATCGCGGCCATTTGCGTCCAGCTATCAGTCCCCGGATTGTAGCGGTAGACCTTGTCCAGATTGACATACTCGAAGTCTCGCCCGCCCAGGCCATACAGGCTGCCCCCGTAGGAGACCATCATCTCGCCCATAAGCCCTATCGGGTACGACGCCTTCGCGACCCACACGGGGGTGCAGCCCGGTGTGCCGCTGACAGTAGAGGAGGGTGTAGCAGGTGTGGCTGTAGAAGTAGCGCCGGAGGAACCGTATGAAACTGCACCCAAAGGTGAGTAGGCCGAGGCGTCCCGTATTACCCCCGCCAGCAGGAATGTCAGGAGGAATGCTGCCCCTATGATCCCGGCGACTCCAACCCATCTTTTTCGTGTTTCCATAGCCTTCTCCTCGCACACTAGAGTATAAAACCTCCGATCCAAAGAGGCAACAAGGTAACGCCGTATACTTTGCGCCGCCGCGCTTCCCTATGTTATACTCTCCCCAACGCGCCCCTGCTGGAATGGGCGCGTACTTATGCAACACGACAGAGGCCCCACGTCCCGATGACTAGCGGCACATCAAATAGCGGCAGCACAAAGCCGGACATCAAACCGCAAACAGACCAGGCTTTGGAAAACCCCACCTCCCAGGCGTCCGATATATTTCTATCGGTCGTTATTCCCGCCTACAACGAATCAACCCGCCTGCCCGATTCTCTTGAAAAGGTAGTTGCCTATCTCGAAGGCAAAGGCACGCCGTACGAAGTGCTGGTGGTAGACGACGGCTCGTCCGATAACACCGCAGAGCTTGCAGAGACTTTCGCGCAGGCAACCCCTGTCATGACGCCGCATTCAGCCCTGCGTATTATTAGGAACCCCCACCGGGGCAAGGGCTATGCAGTACGCACAGGTATGCTGACCGCACAGGGCAAATACGTTCTCTACTCAGATGCCGATTTCTCGGCCCCGATAGAGGAAGTAGAGAAGCTTCTCAAGTATTTACAGGGGAAGTACGATGTGGCCATAGGCTCACGCGAGGGGAAAGGCTCTTCGCGCTTCGATGAGCCATTCTACCGCCACCTCATGGGCCGCGTGTTCAACACCTTCGTGCGCCTGGTTGCTCTGCCCCAGTTCAACGATACCCAGTGTGGGTTCAAGGCCTTTCGCAAAGAAGCCGCCGACACCCTTTTCAAGAGCCTCCATCTGTACGGCGACAACAGCCCCGATGTGCAGGGCGCAATGGTAACAGGCTTCGACGTGGAAGTGTTGTACCTGGCGCTCAAGTGGGGCTACAAGGTAAAAGAAGTACCGGTGCGCTGGTTCTACTCGAAGGGCGCGAACGTCAATCCTCTAAAGGATACGTACCGGATGCTGAAGGATATTGCAAAGGTGCGCTGGAACGGCCTGCGCGGCGTCTATAAACGCCCACCCGCCTCGCGCTAGGCGGACTTCCATTTAGCTCCCGTATCCCGAACAACGCCCAGCC
>DATINP010000030.1:0-16837 GCA_035474135.1 Chloroflexia bacterium
TTCGGCTGCGGATGAAGATGGTGCTACTGCCTCGTTCGCGGGCCAGCACGACACCTACCTGAACATCACCGGACAGCAACAAGTCGTAGAAGCAGTGGTCAAGTGCTGGGCATCAGCCAGATCGCCTCGCGCCATCGAGTATCGGCGCAGACACGGGCTGTCTCTGGAGGACACCAGGATAGCTGTGCTCGTCCAGCAGATGGTGCCCGCCGGGGTGTCGGCGGTGGTCTTCAGCGCTAACCCGATCACCGGCAACCGCGACGAACTCGTGGTAAATGCGAGTTGGGGGTTAGGTGAGAGCATAGTGAGTGGTACGGTCACACCTGACACCTACATCCTGCGGAAGTCCGACCTGAAAGTGGTGATGCAAGAGATCGCTGACAAAGAAATGATGACGGTGGTCGTACCGGGCGGCACGACCGAGGTTCCTGTACCCGAAGGAGCACGAACTCAACCTGCGCTAACGCCTGCTGAGCTGGACGAAGTAGCGCGATTGGCGCTCTCGCTTGAGGCTGAAATGGGCTGGCCGGTGGACATCGAGTGCGCCTTTTGTGATGGGCAACTTTATCTCCTGCAATGCAGACCTATCACCACTTTGCGTTGAGAAGGGGCATTTGCGGCACTGCACCACAGGCAGGCATGTTGTCAGGAGGACAAGGAACAATGAATAAGACAGCTAAGATCACAGATATGGGACTGGAAGAGCGTTTAACTGTGGCCCAGGACCAGGAGGGGGAGTTTCCCGTCGAGTGGAGCGACCCATCAGAAACGGACCTTGTATGGGAGTGGGACGATATGCACTTTCCACAGGCTCTGACCACGCTCTCCGGCGACTACATGGCGCAGGTGCTGATAGACGGAATGAACTATCGCTACGAGCACGCGGGCATGCCGGTGCATACCTATTGCCGCGCTTTCAACGGATATATCTACATTGCAGACAAGCTTTCTATCCCTGAGGACCAGGTGCCTGCGATGACGCCTGTCTGGAAGCAGAACCGACAAAAATTATCCCGTGAACTGCGCGAGTACTGGGATAATAAGGTTCTGCCGTCAGTGCAGGCGAGCTACAAATGGATGCGGGATGCTCCAATAGAAACAGCGTCTTTGCCGGAGGTCGCAGAGGCCTGGCAACGAATGTGGCGTGAGGCGCAGCATACTTGGGGCCTACATTTCATGGTTGTCCCGGGTACTTATCAATCGCTGAACGACCTGAGCGACCTCTACGAGGAGCTTATAGAGGGGGGACAGGCAAGTGATGCACTGGTGCTGATGCAGGGTCTGAGCGCTGACTTGCAAGGCGTGCAGAGAGATCTATACCTGCTCGTCGAGCAAGCACGCAATAACCCTGCCGTAGCCGCCGCCATTAAGAGCGAAAAGTCACTGGAAGATATCGGCTCGCTCGAAGGCGGGGCGGAGTTCTTGCGGTTGCTTCACGTCTTCCTGAATGAGCACGGCCACCTCGGTCAGCCATTTGAGGATCTCGCTTTCGCGTCGTGGGGGGACGAACCTTCGCTGATAATTGCCGAGATACGCAAGCGTCTGGATCAACCCGAGCAGGACCCTGAGATTCAACTACGCCGCCTTCGTAGTCAGGCTGATGCACGCGAGTTGGAAATCCGTGAGCGCCTGGCAAGCAGGCCCGATGACCTGCGGCGATTCGAGGCTGCGCTTGCCCTGGCCCAGGATGTGGGTCCGCTGGCGGAAGACCATAACTACTGGATGGACCGCATGGTGCAGACGCACGTACATCGCTTCGCAATGCGCGTAGGAGCACGGCTAGTTGAAGCGGACGTACTGGCCGAGCCTGGCGACGTGTTTCATCTCCATGTCCAGGAGGTAGAAGATGCGTTAAGAGCGCCGCGAGATATGCGTGCCACTGTCAGCGACCGGAAAGCCGATTTCGAAAAGTGGCAGGCTATGAAGCCGCCCAAGCACCTCGGCAAGCCCCCAAGCCCACCTGCCGGATCGGACCGCTTCAGCCCTGCCCCTGAGGCGCAAAGCGATGCGAGCATACTGAAGGGCATCGGAGCGTGCGCAGGTGTTGGCAGAGGCCCGGCCCGCGTAGTATGCACGCCTGATGATTTCGAGCGCGTCCAACCGGGCGACGTGCTGGTAAGTCCGGCATCGAACCCCTCGTGGGTACCTTTGTTCAGCATTATCTCTGGGCTGGTAACTAATACAGGTGGGGTGCTAGCGCACGCGGCCGTTACCGCACGAGAATTTAACGTACCCGCAGTAGTGGGCACAGGCACGGCCACTACAGTAATCAAAGATGGTCAGATGCTTGAAGTAGATGGAGCCGCCGGGATTGTCCGTATCCTCTCATAAATCCGCCGTCGCGATCGCTTCAGAGCAGGCACTTGATGTAAACCAGGTCGTCCCTGAGACTGCTCGTGACACCGTTCCTGCGTCCGCGCCTGAACTGGCAATCGTGGTTGCGGTGGCTCTTGCAACCACCCTGGCTCCGCTCAACTCTACTATGATTGCGGTAGCCCTGCCACACATCATGCAGGACTTTCAGGCCGACACAGCATCGGCCGGCTGGCTTATCACGTCGTACCTCATTGTAATGGCCGCAGTACAGCCGATCGCGGGCAAGTTGGGGGACAGGTTCGGTCGCCGCCGTATGATACTTGGAGGGCTTATTGCGTTCGCCCTTGCCTCCCTTGGTGCGGCGCTGTCGATCAATCTGCCGATGCTCATTATCTTCCGCCTGTTGCAAGCCTTAAGTGGCTCTATCACGCTGCCCAATGGTACGGCTCTGCTGAGAGAGGTGGTGCCTGCCCACCGCCGAGGTAACCGCTTTGGTCTTGTGGGAGCCGTCACATCGTTCGCTGCGGCCAGTGGGCCTCTGTTGGGTGGCCTGCTGGTAAGCCTGGGTGGCTGGCGGGTGCAGTTCTACGCCAACCTGCCGATCGTCGTGGGTGCACTGGTACTTGGTTGGCTCGCGATACCACGCCCAGAAGCGGGGTCCACGCACGCCAGATCCAGGTTCGACCTGCTGGGTTCGGTGTTGCTATTTCTGTTTCTCGGTGGAGTGGCTGCACTGCTCTCGCAAAGCAAGAGCGGTTTCGATTGGTGGTTCATCGGTGGCGGTGCGGCCGGGCTGGTGCTCGTGTTGGCGCTGTTCGTATGGCACGAGCGCAGGTATTCCGATCCGGTGGTGAACCTGGGCCTGTTCGGACACAGGGCCTTCGCTTCCGCGAGCAGTTGTATTGCCCTTAGCAACCTGTCGATGTATGTGATGCTACTGGCGATTCCCCTGCTGCTTGCACAGAGGCCAGGATGGACCAGCGACCGGACGGGACTTGTGCTGGCGGTGCTTTTTGGCGCTACGGTGCTGTTTTCGCCCGTCGGGGGCAGGCTGGCCGACCGGCTGGGCCGCAGGCTGCCCACAACGGTGGGGCTGGCTCTCATGTCGGTAGGCGTGGTGTGGCTCACGGTGTCGGGCGCCGAGGTGAGTTTGCCCGCTCTGATAAGCGGATTGGCGCTGGCGGGAGTGGGCATCGGGCTTTCCGGCGCCGGCCTGCAAACCTCTGCTATCGAGTCGGTAGGACCGAAAGAAGCCGGCATGGCGGCAGGGGTCTACTCGACGAGCCGCTATTTCGGGAGCATCGTGGGGTCAAGCGTGCTGGCAGGGCTGCTTGCTTCGGCGGACAGCTTTGGGTTGGTGTTTCTGCTGGTGAGCGTGGCGGCCGTACTCGCTACGCTGCTCAGTTTGGGTCTGCCCACCCGCCCACGCCGAGAAGTTCCGCAAGTTTCAGGGTAATTCGCCTGCAGCCACTCACTCGTTTCCGCCCACGTAGGCCTCCTCGCTCCTGAAGTTCCCAGATGCGACTGCACGCACAGATTGCACTCTTCCCCGCGCCCATGTTACTTCCCTACACCGCCGAACAACCCCTCGATCCAGGCAAGTACACCGTTCATCCTGTCGGGGAAGAGGTAGACGAGAACCAGCACTAGCTGCACCACCGCCGCGACGATGGCGAGTGTTCTGCCCACAGCAGTCATGATAAGGCTTACTATGAACCACATGAGGGGCAGCACTAACAGGGCCAGCGCAGGATCGATCCCGCTCAGGTCGCCCGCAATCGAGGCCCAACTGCTCTCCCAGACCGGACGCGTAAGGTCTGCCACCCCACCCAACAGGATGCCTGTCAGGATTGCTTTCGCGAAACCGAGGATGGCACCATTTACTCCGCCTGCCCTTTTGTCGGTGTCCGACCAGCGCATTGCCAGGAGCAGCAGCAGGAGCGCACCCACCAGCACTCCAATCTTCACGGGCAATATCTGTCCTGTCCACCACGTCTTGAGGTCGATCAGAAAGGTGGGGACTGTGATTACAGTCTTCTTGACCACTTGCGAGGCTTGCGAGTTTGGGCAGGCTGTGCCGGGGTCACGAGGCGGCGAGGACGAGTCGGCCTGGGCCTGCCGCACCCAACCCGTGCCACCGCTGGGATCGCCTGCTGCAGCCCGGCTGGTGTTGTACCAGACGTTGCCCGAAGCGTCCGTGGTGGGGCCACCTATGACCTGCACCGCCCAGTTGGCTTCTGGCACTACGGTGTGGAAGCAAAAGGAAAAGCTTGGTCCCTCGCGAATCTGGGTGCCTTCCGACAGGCCCACGTTCGTGCCCACCGTCCAGTTATTGCCCTGGACATCGGGCACGAACGAGGTCGCGCCCATGAGCAGGGGCGCAAGTAATACAAGCAACACATACAATAGGGGGAAGAGCGGACGCTGTAAGGCAGCCCATGATTTTTTTATAATAGGTAGTCTCATTTATCCCTCACTTGCTCGCCGCGACCATAACCTCAATCGTCCGGCGGTATTATCCTGAGATGGCACCACTGATGCGCTAACGCCAACAGGAATACGCGCAAGCTCCCATCTCCGCGCCTATTATCACCCAAACCGCCCATTTTCTGCCAGCATTTGCACCCAACCGCCACGCGGACGACCAAAGTCAGATGTCGTGGGTATCATAACGGGCGGCACAGCGAACAAACTCGAACAATGATAGTCAATGGGTTATATATAGAATATGGAATTGAGTACCGGCCATATAACCGAAACGTGCCCGGAGTGCGGGGCCGTTATGGTCGACGGAATGACCTGCTGGGAGCAACTGGGGGCCGTCCTTGCCTGGGAGTGGAACGATCCGGAACTGGCAGCCGAGCATTTCCTTACTGTTGCATCCTATAACCTGCAGCACCCATCCCAGTTCACGGACGAGGCACTTGCCGGGCTTCGTGCCTCCTTCATCGAACATCTGGATCGGGGCACCGCCGTGCAACACCTGCGCCACCGGGCCGCGAATGAGTACAAGGGGAAGAAACGCGTGTTGAAACCGGTAGACGAGAGGCGGCCTGTGCTTCGGTCCTGGAGCATGACCATCGCAGACGTTTATACCCCGGATCGGCCGCAGGGCGCCGCTGCCAGAGTCAAGGCCTGGGCAGCCGCAATTCGGCGCGAGCTATAAGTTAATATAGCAAGAGTACTGCAGCGAGCCGTTAGCTATAGTCTCGGGTATCGTGCATAATATCGGTACGCACGAAAGCCCCCGGACTATGGACGCAATCAATAATCAACTGAAGCGCATATTCGCCGACCCCGACCTGGCAACCCTGTTGCTGGAGAAGCCACTTATCCTGGGCGTTTCGGGCGGGGCCGACTCGCTTACGCTCCTCCATGTGCTGAGTGGTCTTCGTGGCGACAGCGCGGCCACCACCCTGCATATCGCTCACCTCAACCACTGGGTGCGCGGCAAGGAAGCCACCGACGACGAGACCTTCGTGCTGCGAACCGCCGAGCAACTCGGAATTCCCTGCACTATCGGCCGGTTCGACGTACCGAACTACGCCCGGCATAACCACCTCTCTATAGAGAACGCTGCCCGACGAGCACGCTATGCCTTCTTCGCGCAATTGGCGCAGGAACACGAAGCCGCGGTCGCCGTAGCCCACAATGCGGACGATCAGGTGGAAACCGTGCTCATGAGCATCCTGCGCGGTACCGGAGTAAGTGGGCTCGCGGGGATGCAAGTGCTTGGCCATGTACATCTCCCCACGCTCGATCCCGACCTCGCCTCGTTCGCGCCTTTCGATCCGTCTCAAGAGGTCGCATTGTTCCGGCCCCTCTTGGGGGTGTGGCGCTGGCAGATCCTGGAGTATTGTAAGGAGGCCGGACTTGAGCCACGCTGGGACTCGACCAACTGGGAGCGCATCTATCGCCGCAACCGCGTGCGTCACGACCTTATCCCCACATTGCAAATGCAATATAGCCTGGCCATAAAAGACCATCTGTTTAATCTTGCCGACATCGCACACGAAGAGGACGCGCTAATCGAGAGCATGGTGGATGACGTTTGGACGCGGCTGGCGCAGGTAGTGGACAGAAGAGTAGCCTTCAGCACGGAGCAATATGCCGCTCTGCCCGTTGCGCTGCAAAGGCGCCTGGTCCGCCGCGCGATCTCCCACCTGTCGGGGACGTTACAAAACGTCACCTTCGCCCACATTGAGGCCGCACGGCGAATTCTGGAGGGCAACGCCAACAGCCCCCCATCGAAGCACCTACCGCACAGCCTGCAAGCCGCACGCCGAGGCCAAACAAGCAACATATCCAGGAGGCGCGCCGTACCCCCGGACTATGTGCCGTTCTCGCAAGAGCGTCCGCTCGTGACCACGGACTGGCAAGAGCCCTGCGACATAGGCGGAGAGATCGTCCTGGAATCGACTTGGAGGTTGGAGATCGCCAGTATTATGCCGCCGCTGCCCAATGCCCGGAATTTGGACAACGGCAATCTGACCGCTATTTTTGACTTGGACGCGTTGGAAACGCTGCGACCGCTGGTCTGGCGCACCCGCCAGCCGGGAGACTTCATGCACCCTATGGGCATGTCGGGCCATAAAAGCTTGCAGGACTCTATGGTAGATGCTAAAATCCCCAGTGAACAACGCGACCATGTCCCCATTCTAGCGCAGACGCAGGGCCGAGAAGTACTCTGGGTTCCCGGCGTGGGGGGCAGACGCTCGATGCACGCCCCGATTACCGATGATACAAAGCAAGCGCTTTTGCTCAGATGGACGACGGCGTGATTCTGTGCCGACAATTGCGCATGACTTACGATCTAAGATCTAAGATCTAAGATCTACGACTCAAAAGGAGACCACCTAGCCGTGCACGACATACAACTTGACGAGCCTGTACACAGACACAGCCTGCGCGATGACATAGACCACATACTTGTAAGCGAAGAGCAATTGCAGGTCGCCATCGCCGAGATTGCGCGGCAACTGGAGAAGGACTATGTCGACCAGGAGGTGGTGCTCGTGGGCGTGTTGAAGGGCGCGGTCATGTTTATCGTAGACCTGGCCCGCAACACGCAACTGCCCGTCACTCTCGACTTTATGGCGATCGCATCCTATGGCGCGTCAACCGAAACCAGCGGTATAGTGCGCATCTTGAAGGACCTCGACAACTCCATCGAAGGCAAGCATGTATTGATCGTCGAGGATATCATTGATAGCGGGCTAACGCTGAACTACGTTCTCGAAACGCTGCGCACCCGCAATCCGGCCAGCCTGAAGGTGTGCGCACTGCTCAGCAAGCCTGCCCGCAGACGCGTGGACGTGCACGTGGACTACGTTTGCTTTGACATCCCTGATGAGTTCGTAGTGGGCTACGGCCTCGACTACAACCAGATTTACCGCAACCTGCCCTTTGTAGGCGTGCTCAAGCCGGAGGTCTATACCCACGTATCGGACGACGCTAGCACCGAGCCTGCCGCCGAGCTTGAATAGCGTGCGCCGGATTAGCCCGCGTGTGTGGGTCGTCCTGTTCTTTTTCGCCTGGGCCGTTGTATTCACCTTCCCGCTCATTTTGCACCTGGGTGACTCGGTAGCCCTGTCCACAGGGGGCGACGCCTATCTGCACCTGTGGGACCTGTGGTGGGCCGACAAGTCGCTGGTCAACCTGCACCAGAACCCCTTCCACACCACCTATCTCTATTACCCGACGGGCGTCAGCCTCTACTACCATTCCCTCGATATTCTGAACGGCGTGGTGTCGATTCCCCTGCAACATCTCCTGAACCTGACCTTCGCGTTCAACCTGCTCGCGCTCGCCAACCTGACGCTGAACGGGGTGGTGGCGTACTGGCTGTGCCACGAGCGCACCGGGTCGGTGGGCGCGGCTCTGGTAGGCGGGGCCTTGTTCGCGACCGCACCGCTGCTTGACACTTCGGTCAACCTGGGGCAACTGGACGAAATGACGGCCTGGTGGATCCCCCTGTATGTGCTGGCGCTCTGGCGCGCTCTCGACAGCCCTGGCAAGCCCTGGCAGGCCGGAGGCGGAAGGCGGGCTACCGTGTGCGCGGGTCTGTGTCTGGTTGGTGCGTCGCTCGCCACATGGTACTTCAGCGCGGGCCTCGCGGTATTCACAGTATTGTTCGTGCCTCTCTATCTTCTGATGAAGCGCAAGCATGACGAACAGGTCGGGCAGGTTCTGCTGAACGGCGCGCTGAAGGTGGCAGTGGCAGCAGGCATAACTGCGCTTATCCTGTCGCCGCTGCTGTGGGCGATGATCCGCGAGAGGCTAAACGGCGCCACCTACATGATCCCCTCGCTCGAAACCAGCGTCCACAACTCTGTAGACCTCATATCACTCTTGCTCCCAGCGCGGGTAAATATCGAGGCGTTCAACCTGCACGGCGCTAACGTAGCGCTGGGTTGGGTGGCGTTGGCCCTGAGCATACTGGGCATAGTGCGCGGGCCGCGAGCCGCGTGGCCTGTAGCCGTTCCGCTGATCGCGCTGGCGCTGGTGTCGCTCGGCCCGCATTTGCTGTTCGCGGGCAATGATATCCCGGTGTTCATGCCCTACGACCTATTGAACAATGTGCCGTTTATCGGGGCGTCCCGCCAACCCTTGCGCTTTCTGGCCACGGCTGGGATCTGCCTGTCTGTATTAGGGGCGTATGGCGTGGCGTTCCTGCTCGAAAAGACACGTAACTCGACCCTCAAGCGGGCGGTTGTGCCTGTGGCCCTGCTGCTGGTCGCCGTCGAGTTCATGGGCATCCCGCGCCCGCTTGTTTCCACCAACATCAACCCCGCCTACACGTTCATCCGCGACCAGCCGCAGGCGGGCGGCGTGATGGAACTGCCCTACGACGTTTGGCAGGCGCAGTCGAGTTACAACCAGAGCCTGCACGACAGGCCTATCCTCGGCGGGTACACGTCGCGCCACTTCCCCTACCCCTTCATCGAGGGCGCGCCCGGCGCGTCGCAACTGGCGGTCGGCTATCCTGCCACCCTATCTACGACCGACATCATCACGCCATCCGTGGGTCTAACGGGCCTTTCCAGCCTCGACTACTACAATGTTCGCTACGTGGTGGTGCATAAGGGCGATATCGCCACCGGGCGCTACGGGCGGCTCGTGCGCCTGCTGGGCGAGCTTTACCCGAGCGGCCCGGCCTACGAAGACGACGAAGCGCAGGTCTTCGTGACCCCTGTTGGGCCTGCCGCCGAGGGCGACCTGCCTCTGGTGGGGCTGGGCAAAGGCTGGCACGAGATAGAAGAAAACCCCACGCGACGCTGGACAGGAAACGACCCGGGCAACGGCAATGCACAGGTGTGGATTGGGATTCGCCCGCAGGCCGCCGGCCACTACAACCTGACAATGGACGCCTTCTCATACGGCAAGCCACGCCACCTGACGGTAGTACTGAATGGCGCCACTCTCCTGCAAAAAGAGATCGGCCTGGCGCCCGAAAGCCTCAACATTGACCTGGGCGATCTCGCTACAGGCGACTACCTGCTGGAGCTAAATGTGCAGGAGCTACCCGACAACCCACCCAACGACCGCCGCCCCCTGAGCATCGGCTACACGCAGATCACCGTCGAGCGGTCTTCGAAGTAACGGCACCCGTCAGCCGCCCATCTCCACCGCCCGCTCCCAGGCGGCCTCCAACAGGGGGGCGACGTTCTCTACGCGCAGAGTGTCGGCCATGCGCAGAGCATTATCGCTGACCTCGCGGTAGTGCGCGGGGTCGTTTAACAGCTTGAGTATCGCATCCGCGATTGCCTGCGCGGAAGCGGGCGGGATCGACACGCACGCACCCTCCGGGGCCAGGTACCCGGCTATGCCCGTGGTTTCGGTGACGACGGAGGGGGTGCCTACCGCAGCAGCTTCCGGCACTACCTTGTTCTGCGCCTCCAGGATCGAGGGACACACAAACACGTCGGCGCCCGCCAGGTGATCCCGCACCAACGAATGCTCAACCTGCCCGGTGAACACCACGTAGCTGCCTACCCCCTCATCGTGGGCACGCTTGCTGAGGAACTCGCGGTAGTCACCGTAGTTCTCGGTCGAGCGCGATGGCCCTCCTATTACCAGCCAGGGGGCCTCCTTGCCTTCCGCTCTCATTATGTCAACTACGATCTTGTGTGCGTCCACGAGGTACTCCAATCCCTTGAACGGATGGAGGCGGCTCAAGGCCATAATCACGGGACGCGACAGGCCACAGCCATACTTCTCGGCAAGTAGAGAGCGGCCCTCCCGGCGTAATTGGTCAAGCGCTACGCCCTCCGGCGGAAATGCTTCGCGCTCGATAGCCCGCAGGATCACCTCGATCTTATCGGCGTTCGCCAGGTGCTCGTCCACCAGATAATCGCCCAGTAGCGACGAGATGACGCGTATCAGGGCCGATTTACTCAGAGCCTGCGCGACCGCCACGCGAGGCAGTTGAAAGCGGCGATAGCCGTAGTCATACTCCGGTAGGTCGATCACGTCCGCGCCCTGCACGTTCACCATATACGGCGTCTCGCCGCTCGCTTGCGCGGCCACCCACCCGAATGGATACGCGCCCTCCACGTGTACGAGGTCGTAGTGATAGCGGCGCAGATGGCGGCGATAGCCCCGCAATAGGGTTGCGAGGTACTCGTAGCGCATGAACCGCTCGGCAGACTTGCGCACTACGATGTCGGCCAGCCCGCGCATCGACCTCAGTAGACCGCCCTTGCGTCGGGCCGCCAGATTGATCGAGTACACAGGCACGTCCGCGTAATGCGTCTTGCCGTAGCGCGCCGCGCCCGGTCGCGTAACCTGGGTCAGCACATCTACGCTATGCCCACGAGCGCGCAGCGCCAGCACCACTTCCTCGTGGCTGGCGTTCCCCATCACGTCAGGCCCATATGAACCGATAAAATACAATACTCGCATGGGCATATTATAAGGGATCAGGCGAGGAGTGACTGGTAAAGCTGCTCTATCTCAGAGATGATGCGCCCTTCGTCGTAGCGAGCCAGCGTGCGACGGCCGCCCTCCACCAGCCGCGTGCGCAGAGCGGGATCAGTCAACACGCGCACGATCCCGTCGGCGAGCGCATCGGGGTTTTCCGGCTCGACAAGCACCCCGTTCTGCCCATTCTGTATCATCTCGTTGACCACCGGCAGATCGCTGGCTATCACGGGGCACGAAGCAGCCATCGCCTCGAGGGGCGGCAGGCCAAAGCTCTCATAGCGAGTGGGATACACCAAGCAATCTGACTGCCGCATCAGCCGCACCTTGTCCTCCTCGCTCACTTTGCCAAGCAGAGCCAGGTGCGCCTCGCTGCCATTCTCCCGGCAAATGGCGAGCAGGTCCTCGGCGCGTGCCGGATTCTGTCCCGCAAACAGGAAGGTGGCAGTAGGACAGCTTTGTAACACCCTCGGCATGGCATGAGCCAGCGTGTCATAGCCTTTGCGCTCCTTCAACTGCCCCAGGAACAGCACATGCGGGGAAGGATAGCTCGCGGCTACCGAGGGCGCGAACGGGATGCTCTCGATGAACGGCACATCAATCCAGAGTGGAATGCGGACCACGCGGGCCGACGACGGACGACGGACGAAGGACGACATTGCACCAGCGTTGTCCAGTCCGAGCAACCGCAGCAGGCCCACCTCGTGCCGTGACAAAGCGATCAAGCGGTCGGCTGCCCTCAGAGGATAGTGCATGCAGAAGTTCTGCCAGGTACCGAGCGGCTTGCGGAATCGCGTGGCGATGAGCCGCCGGACGAGAGTGCGCGCCGTGTAAATCAGCCTGTGCGGATACATCTTGCCCAGATAAGGACGCTCGCGGTCGTCCACCAGGTAGGGGTCGTGGAACGGTCCGACCACGGTGAACACCACGGGTATGCCCAGCAGTCGCGCCAGCATGGTTGCCTGCCAGTTGAGCGCATTGCGCAGGTGGAACAGGTGGATGACATGTGGGCGAAACTTGAGGAGAGGCAACAGCAGGCCGGGCGCGATCCACGGCTTGTACACCTTCACCCGGTGGGTGTCGATCCCGTCCACGTTCTCGCGGCTTTGGCCCGTTATCTCCGAGCCTTCTTCGCGCATGGTGAAGGCCGCGACCTGGTGCCCGCGCGCCACCAGCGCCCGCCCCAGGATGGCCTCCGGCCACTGCCTGAATTGTTTGGTCACCCCTGCGGTTGTCACGATTGCTACTCTCAAAGAAACCTCAACACCTGTTTAACAAATGGCATCCTCAACGATAGGAGGCGGTCCTTATCTGCCTGGTCTACTCCGCCCAACAGCTTGAACGCCGCGAGGAATACCACCAGGCCCGTGAGTATCATGGCGATTGTAGCAGGAATATTGGGCGGCAGATAGGCCAGGAACGGCAGGAGCGCGAACCCCATGATGGCCGACGATGTTCCAACGCGCACGAAGAACGTGCCCGGAAAGCGCAAACCCAGCTTGCGCAACCCGAAGCTCAGTGCGACCGAACGCGAACTTAAGCCGGCCACAGCCACCGCGATAGCAGCCCCAATAGCGCCCAGTTGGGGCACGAGCCACAGAAGTAAGGGAATGCTCACCAGCGAGAACAACCGCGAGATGATCACAGCCCTGTAGTCCTCGTACACCATGAGCACGTTCAGCGCCACGCCTATGATCGACTCGCCGAATACGCCAACTGTAATTATGGCGGTGCAGGCCACGATAATACTCGCGCTGGACGCATTCATTACCGCATCGCCGCCCACCTGCCCGTACAGGATCTGGAGCATGTTACGCGCGGTTACAATCAGGCCCACCCCTGCGGGGAGTAGACCCAGGATCAGCACCTTGGTGAGAGTGGCATACGCCGTCCGCAGGCCTTCCATGCGACCTTCTGCATATAAACGAGAGAAAAGAGGCGTCTGCACGCCTGTCAGCGGCACCACGAGGGCACGCAGGAACTCTTTAGCAAACTTATAAGCAAGCTGGATGGCTGCCCCCTGTACGATGAACACGGCGTTGTCGGTGATCAGGAGCGACATCATCGGCAGTACGAAGTCGAGATCGTACAGGTAGACCGACCAGTTGATCAGGTAATTGAGAGCCGCGAAAGAAAACATGCGTTGAGTAAGCGGCCTGTTAGAGGGCAGCTTCACCTCTTGCTTGCGGGGGTTCGGTTCCAGGTCAATGCGCCTGATCAACCGCACAGCCAGCACAACAGAGATGACCACAGACAGCACAGTGGCTATCAGCAAGGCAAACAGCGCGCCCGCTACCCCCCACCCGATCAGCACGAACCCGGCGGTCAACGAGGGCCGTACGATAGCCACCATCACGTCGAGCGAGTTGGTGGCCCGCTGGCGGAAGTGGGTATACAGGAACTGGATCGAGATATCGGACAACGCGCCCAGTACCAGCAGTATGCTGATCAACAGCAGAATCAACTCGCCATTCTCCCCCAGCTGGAACTGTGTTATCCAGTAGGATGGAGCGAGCGCGAGGGATAGTACTACGAGCAGGATGACCGCGCCCTTGATGCCCGTCACACCCGACATGAGACGCGTTATTCCCCGCCGTCCGTATTTTAGCTCGACCTCAGGCAGATAACGCGGCAGGGTGCGGTCTATGCCGAAGTCGGAGAACAGCCCCAGGAAGTCGAGCAGGGCAAGGCTCAGCCCGTAGACGGCCCAGCCCTCGGCACGCAATTCACGAACGAGCACGATACCCGCCAGAAACGGAATGATCAGCTTGAGCGGGAAGAAGGCGACGTTCCAGAACATCGCCCACCCGGCACGCTCTACCAGTGGTTTTTGTTGTTGGCTGGCTGGTTGGCTCAAGGGGTCACTTTTCTATAGTTACCTGGTCCACCTGTACGCCCAGGCTGCGCGCGTCGCCGCTAATCTTCAAGTCGGCGGGCGACCAGGTGGGCGCAAAGATGTGCAGTAGGGCCGTGTCGGGGTCCTTTTCGGTCTTGGCAACGCCCGGCGGGACCGGCAGTGCGTAGTCGGTGAACCCACTACCGGGTTGCACGATTATGTTGCCTATAGGAGTGCTGTCCAGCGACACTGTGACGGTGAAGGGCTGCGTCCTGTAGACCAGCGCACTGTCCTTCTGGGGTGTTTCGGGGCGCAGTTTCAGGTGGATCGTACCTGCTGTGTATGTAGAGGTGGGGGCCACCCCATCCGACGGCCAGGGCACACGCAGGACTGCATGGCTGCCCGTCCAACGCCAGTACTGCGCATGGCTGTCGTCGCGCTCCTGCTTGTTCCAACCCGACACCAGCCACGGATAGTCGCTGTCGCCGATGTCCAGCGTAAATGGCCAGGCGGTCGGCGCGACCTTCGGTACGAGAGAGTAGATCCCCCAGGGCAGGAACGCTTCAGACACATTCGATGGCTTCTGGTTATAGAGCTGCTCAAACTCGGGCACACGGTACTCCCAGTAGCCCTCCGGCTTGAACGAGTATTTGTCGAAGTGCAACTTGCCCCCGTTCGCGCCCATCAACACGTACACCTTGTAGCCCTGCTTCTGCCAACGGTCAACTACTCCCTCCAATATGCCATTATTGATGTCGGGGTAATTTCGGACCAGCGCGAAGCTTTCTATGCCGAAGACATACTGCATCGGCGTGGCGATCAAGTAGGGCTCATCGCGATCGTTGCTGAACAGCAGCACCGACTTATTGTCGAAGCGGCTGGCGAGTGCGCTTAACTGCGATACCGCGCCCTGTTCCTCGACATGTGGAATGATCACACGGCCCGTGTACACGAAGAACAGCGCCAGCGCCCCCGCCAGCACTCCCGCCAGTGCCCACCCTACAACCGCAGGCTTGATCCGCGCCCATAAGAAAGCGCACATCCATCCGAAGCCCAAAATGAGCGCGGGGAGGACAATCGGCACGTAGCGGCGCATCGTGTAGATATAGTGCGCCTCGGTGAAGGTTTCCTGGATGAATACCACCCCCGCAATCACCAGGCACGCGAAAAAGAGGCCCGTGGCAGCGTTTAGCTTGCCCCATACCCAGCGCATAAGACCCGCTGCACCGAGAAGCAGACCAAAGGGCGACAGGTACCAACCCACCCGCAGCAGGTTATACATCTGCCCTTCGTCAATGGGCGCGCCGATATAGCTCTCCCACTCCATCGGATATTCCTGTGGTATTGGGTTGCCCGACTTGTCGAAGCGGATATTCGGCGTCCAGGGTTGATAGGCGTAGCGATAGAGCACGTACGCGCCCAAGGCGACCACAATTGCCCCCGCCCACACCCATCTGTACTTCACGGCCCATGCACCCGCGCGCTCCCATGCGGGCTTGAGGCGCGGGTAGAGCCTGTCAAGTGCGATCAGCAAGATGACAGCCGCGTAAATAAGCGCCATCAGCGCACCCCACTGGCGCCGTACACCCTGTATGATCCCGTAGTACTGGTCGAGAGTATACGCGAAGGTGAAGAAAAAGAAGTGGAGCATGTACAGCGCCAGGAACGCGCCCAGCGTGGCGGCAAACCACGTGTAGCCCGGCTTCCACGTGCGGGCCAGCCTCCAGTAGAGCAGGTAGATCGGCACGGGCGCTATGTAGAATATGAAGTCGGGCCGAGCCAGCGCGATCTCGCCCAGGGAAGCACCCGCCACCAGCCCCCAGAACATGGACCACACGCGCCGCGCATCCTCACCCGGCAGCTTATCCGGTTGACCCACAGCATCCGTATCATCGCGAGGCGCCTTGTACTCTGCACCTGCTAGCTCCAGCATGCGCGCAAAAGAGAAGAAGGCGCTGAAGGCGAGCAGTCCCGTGATCACCTCGGCCACAGGGTAGCGCGCAAACCAGATCGTGACCGGGCACAGCACCAGCAACAGCAACACAAGCAGGGCAGGCCCGACCCCAATCGAGCGCCGCGCGAAATAATAGACGGACAGCACAGCCAGCAGCGCGAGCAAAGGCGAAGCATACAGCGCGCCCCAGATGCCGAACAGCGAGTCCATTATGCCTATCCATACCGGGAAAAGAGAGTAGTGCTGAGGCAGGACCAGCGCGGCCTTCTTATCGAGTACGTAGAAGGCCGGCATGCGCAGCGTATCGAGAGTAAAGCGGTCGCGATTCAAACCAAGGGTTAGCTCATTCACCTCACCCTTGTCGTTGTCCAACTCGCGCATGAGAGTATCGTGCTGAATAATCGAGCCGCTGTTCGCGATAGCCACGCCGCCGTTGACATACGCGCCCGAATCGAGCGCACCACGCAGCATCTCGTCCGGCCGCGAGAAGAGCGCACACGCCAGCAATATAATCGCGCCCAGGAAGATCGTCTGGAGGCGGACGGTCTTGCCCTCGCTGCCACGGCGGGGATAGGGCTGCATGACTCTTAGCAAAGAAAGAAGCGGCCTCCAGCGCAAAGGCTGGCCGCCCAAACTTATCGCCGTCACCAGACAAAACGCGATCAACAAACCAAGGAGCAACCACCAGCTGAAAAGCCCCACCTCGGCCAGCGCGAACCCGACCAGTCCGGTCGTCAGGAAGCTCACAACTATGGCTGTGAACACCCATTCGTCGGCGCCCGCAAAGAGATGCCTGCCCGATACCCGCT
>DATINP010000031.1:0-12790 GCA_035474135.1 Chloroflexia bacterium
GGCGTATTTGTGCGTGTATTTGTAGGCGTGTTTGTGGGAACTGTGGGTGTAATTGTGGGTGTATTCGTGGGTGTGGGCGTGGCTCCTCCATTGGAGGTTACATCCAGGAACACTGCTGAGAACGCGCCCCATGTCTGGTAGCCGGAGAAGTCGTTCGCACCGCGCCCTCGCATGAAGACGATGTGCCTGCCCACGGATAGGGAGCCTGTGTCAATAGTGGCCTGTACGCCCTCGGTGGGCGAGTTGAATGTGCCATCTGTAGGCTGCATTGCTACGCCTGTGCCACCTGCCATAGGCGGTGTGTCCATGTAGTATTCTGCCGCGCCTACGTTCTGGCTGAAGACATTGCCCGTCCACGCGAAGGTGACGGTGCTGGTCAGGATTGGGGTTGCTCCCTGCGTTACGGTTATCGGGGTGCTGCTATCAAGATGCGTGTCAGGACCGTGGATAGTCAGGTAGGGAGTAGATGCTATCTTACCCGTGAATATGAGTTGGTTCTTGTTGTCGGGCCAGATGCCTCTGGTAGAACCGCAACCCGGGTTGTCCAGGCATGAATAGGCAGGCAAGAAGTCATTGCCACCCACTTCGGTAGACACTGATGCGATCCCTAGTTCGCCATAAGACCAGTCAATTGAGCCGCCGTCTACAGGATACAGGCCACCGTAGATCGAGCCGTAGTAGTAGCCGTTGCCGCCCGCATTCACAGCAGACATGTGAGCCGCGATGTTGCGAGTCTCAGCATAGTTGGGCATGTTATTGTTGGTCCAGCCCCACGTGTAGAGGTTCTGCTCCGAGTCGCTATGTAAGTCCTGGAATATGCCCGTAGTTGTAATGGGCGCGGCGTCTGTATCGCCGGGGCCGCGTTGATCGGGTATGAGGGAGCGAACCAGAGTCACAATGGCTTGATTTTCGTCTTCTGATCCCGACGAGACGCCGTGATAGGTCTGTTCACAGGGGTCAGAGCTGGAGCCGCCGCAGCAATTCCACTTGAAGGGGAAGTTGCGGTTGTTATCTACACCGCTGTGATCATAGGGGGTAGGAGGCCAAGCGCAGCCAGATCCGCCGACATTGTCGCCGTTCTTGCGCTGGTAATAGGGGCTATTGCCGCCCGACTCTACGATGTGGTGGCCGTCGGGGTTGACAGTGAGCGTTATCCAGATGTCCTCGTAATCCACCATCCAGTGCGCGTCGGCGTTGGTATTATAGCCATCGAGCAGCCAGTTGGTAAGGCGCATCATAACTTCGGGTGTGGCAATCTCGCGTGCATGTATGCCCGCCTCGGCCCAGAACACCGGCTTGGGACCGGAGATGGCCTGGTTGGTAATATGCATCGCGATCATGTCATAACCGTTGCTCGCATCAGGTAGGGTGCACGAACCGGGATGTGTCTTGCACCAGGAGTCGCCGTAGTCTACTTTCTCTACCAGGTTGGGATACTGGGCCACCTTCTGGTCTATGAAGGCATAGATTTCTTCGACGGTTTTATAGCCGCTGAAGAAGGTGTCAGGCTGTGTACCTATACCGCTGACTGTGGCGCTCTGTGCTTCGTCAATTTCAACCCGAAGGCCGCGCGCCTTGAGATTCTCGTACAGGTTGCGGTCGCGGATCACTGTCAGGTATCCGCCCGTGGTTGACTTTTCCTCGGGCGATAACTCGCGGGCGAGCGCGTCGCGCTGGGCCAGCGAGTCGAAGTACACTCGCATGACCAGCAGCGGGTACTTGTCTGCCGCGCCATCGCTATTGACGGAGCTTGCGGGCAGGGGAGCTGAGGCTATCGCCGTGTTTGCGCCGGGCGTGCCTCCCACCGTCAATAATGGCAGCAGAAGCATGAACGCCGGGACGATGAGCTTCGCCATTATTGAGCGTGAGAAAGAACGATATTTTGTGTTCAACTTTGCGTGTCCTCCTTGCATATGACGACCTAGAATCACATCCGACGCGCTATCAGAAATGAGTACGTACGGACAAACTATTATAGCCGATCCCTCGCAACTATAGTACCGCCAAACGGACGAATCTTGAAGATAATTATGTAACTCTTGGCTCAACAGCCCCATTCGCGCCGCATTGGCGCGGGTACGGCGGATGTCCGGCTGGCTATGGAGTCGAGCGTCGCAGCATTTTCAGGGTTGGGAAGGATATAAGGTGCGATAGCGGAAGGTGCCAAGCTGGGAGAGCAGTACTTCATAGGGGGTGTTGGCGTTCTCGGGGTGGTGTTCAAAGACGGCGCGCTCGAAGTATTGGACGTTATAAACCTTCCCGTCGAGGTCAGATTTCTCCTGGAATTCATCGGAAATGGGGTAGCCCTGCTGGGCGAGACCGCCATGCGATTGCCAGTAGTCGAGGAATATTCCGCCGAGGCGCTTGCCTGTTTCGGGGAATAGTAGGGAACCCGGCGTGGTGTTCGGCGTCTGGGAGGGGGCACCTTCGGGGTATTTTTGTTCGTAGCGGAAGGTGCCAAGCTGGGAGAGCAGTACTTCGTAGGGGGTATTAGCATTCTCAGGATGATACTCGAATACAGCGCGCTCGAAGTATTGCATGGTGTAGGGTTTGCCGTCCAGACTTGACGTTTCTCCTAGAGCATCGGAAATGGGGTAGCCCTGCTGAGCGAGACCGCCGTGCGACTGCCAGTAGTCGAGGAATATTCCCTGCATCGTTTTGCCCGTTTCGGGGAAGGTCTGACTACCTGTGCCAGGAAGGGGCAGGGGCGGTGGGAGAGGGGTGTGTGGGACTGTTGGCGTGGCAACCACGACGGGAGTGCCGCCCGACGTCACCACGGTGAGAAAGATAGCCGAGATCGGGCCCCAGCTTTGATTGCCCTCATACGTTTCGGTGCCGCGACCTCGCACAAAGATGATATGTTGGCCCGTAGTTAAGCCGTCTGTTTCCACGGTGGCCTGCACAGATTCGGTGGTGGCGTCAAAGTTGCCGTCGGTGGGTGTGAACGAATGTGCTGTGCCGCCCGCCCATGGTGGGGTGTCGACGTAGTATTCAGCGCCGGCTATCTTCTGATAGTAGTTATTACCCGACCATGCAGCATTGATAGTCGCGCTAAGGAGGGGCTGCGCGCCGGAATTGATCACCCCGGGCGCGATGATTATATCTGTAGAGTCGGGGCCGCGTGTGGTCAGGTACGGAGTGCGAGCGATCTTCGCCATGTAGATGAATGCTTGTTTGTTGTTTTCCCAAACAGGGTCTACTTGCGAGTAGGGCGGGGTGAACGTATCGCCTTCGATTTCGGTTGTAACTGCGGCTGCGCCCAGGTCGCCATAAACCCAGTCCATCGAGCTCCCGTCCGCGCCGCCGAGACAGAGTGGCGCGCCCGACTGGCAGTATTTGTACCCGTTGCCGCCAAGGGAGGGCGCGCTCATGTGAGCCACAATGTTGTCGAGGTCAGTGTGGTTGGGTGAGAAGTCGGCCAGGAAGTTCCAGGGGTAGAAGTTGATTTTGGCGAACGAGTGCAAACTCTCCACAATGCCTGTCGTGAGGAGTGGGGCAGGGTCAGTGTTAGCAGGCCCGCGCTGGTCGGGGATGAGGCTTTTGAGCGTAGTCACAATGGCCTGCGTTTCGTTTTCAGAGCCTGCCGACGGGCCGCGATATAGTTGTGAGCATGGGTCATCGGACGCACCCTGGCAGCAGGCCCATTCGAAGGGGAAATTGCGATTGAGGTCTACGCCGAATGTATTATCACCGTTAGGGTTGAACGTACTACAGCCGGTCGTGTTCGCGTTCTTGCGTTGAAGCAAAGGTTGGTCGCCGCCTGCTTCCGCGATGTGGTGCGAATCGGGGCTGGCAACGGGCAATATCCAGATGTCCTGATAGTCTACCAGCCAATGCGCGTCGGCGTTGGTATCGTAGTTGTCAAGCAGCCATGTGATAAGGCGCATGGCCAGTTCGGGCGGCACAATTTCGTCGGCGTGTAGCCCGGCGTCCAACCAGAAGACGGGTTTTGAGCCTGGGATCATGCGGTTGCTTATATGGAGGGCCAGGATGTCGTAGCCGCCATAGGCGTTGGGCTGGGTGCATTCGCCCGGGTGGGCTTTGCACCACGAGTCTCCAATGTCTACCTTTTCGGCCAGGTCGGGATACTGAGCCACCATCTGGTCGAGGAAAGCATAAATGCCCTCTACAGTCTTATAACCGTTGAAGAAGGTGTGGGCCTGGGTCGTCCTGCTGGCGGCAAGGGTGCCTGCCGGTAATTGCGCAGAGGCTTGCGCCGGAGTTGCTCCTGATGTGCCTCGTACAATTATCAAGGACAGCAAGAGCATGACAGCCGGAACGATTAGTTTATGCGTCCCGGAACGTGAAAAAGTGCGAATATTAGCGTTCAACTTTGCGTTACCTCCTGGCGTCACCTCTTTGGGTGTGACGGCCCGGAATCGCACGGTGCATCCGCATGATAGTGGGAGGGTGCGGAAGAACTATTATATCCGAACCTGCGTACCTGCGGTACCTATCTATCAACCTATTCCCGAAGACATTTATATTAGTCGAGGTCAAATTGCTGGTCGGATAGGCCCTTTCATGCCTGGCTACCCATATGCAGGCTGACGCTTGTGTTATACTGAATAACGGTTTTGCGGGAGCAGTTTGTTCCAAGGAGGTGCAAGTGCTAATAGATAACTTCTCAAAAGAAGAGGACATCCGTGCCATACTTGCTATGAAGCGCATCGCTGTCGTCGGGCTCTCTGATCAACCCGATCGGCCCAGCTATGACGTGGCCCGTTACCTACAAGCGCACGATTACACGATTATTCCCGTCAACCCTCACGTGAAAGAGGTGCTGGGCGAAAAAGCCTACCCCGACCTGCTAGCTCTACCGGAACCGCCCGAGGTGGTAGATATATTCCGTCGCTCGGAGTTCGTTGGTCCTATCGTGGACAACGCGATCAAGGTGGGTGCCAAGGCTGTGTGGATGCAATTTGACGTGATAGATGTGGAGGCTGCCCGTCGCGCCCGCAAGGCGGGACTGCTGGTGGTAATGGACCGCTGCATGAAGGTCGAGCACTGGCAGCGTAGCGGCAGGTAGGGAGACGTTAGAGTGCAGACAGGCGTAATCGGCATAATAGGTGGTTCAGGCTTCTACGATATCGCGGCTCTCACAGATGTGCGCGAGGTAGATATAGAAACCCCCTTCGGGAAACCGAGCGATCCCCCCGTGCTGGGCAAGATCGGTGGGCGCGATGTGGCCTTCATAGCGCGCCACGGCAGGGGACACCGCATGATGCCCACCCTTGTGCCCACCCAGGCAAACGTGTTTGCCCTCAAAATGCTGGGTGTTACGCATCTCGTGTCGGTGAGTGCGGTCGGCAGTATGAAAGAGGAGATCGAGCCTTTGCACCTGGTGGTGCCCGACCAGATAATCGACAGAACGGTGCATCGCCCACGCACATTCTTCGCTGAAGGCCCCGTGGTGCACGTGGCGTTTGCCAATCCCTACGATGACGGTTTGCGCGAGCTGCTGATACAGGCAGCCGAGATAGTGGGAGCGACCGTCCACCGGGGCGGCACCTATATTTGTATTGAAGGCCCCCAGTTCTCGACGCTGGCCGAATCGCTTTTGTACCGCAGTTGGGGCATGTCGGTGGTTGGCATGACGGCTATGCCCGAAGCACGTCTGGCACGCGAGGCCGAGATGTGTTACGCCACATTGGCTATGGCGACGGACTATGATTGCTGGCACACCGGCCACGAGAGCGTTACTGCAGACCTGGTTACACAGAACCTCGCAAAGAACGTGCAGAAGGCCAAAGATACTGTTGTGACTCTGGTAGGATTGATTTCCGACACCTACGAGTCGCCAAGCGCGACAGCCCTCCAGAGCGCGATCATGACGCGGCTCGATCTCGTCCCAAAAGAGGTGCTGGAGAAAATGCGGCCGTTGTTGGGGCGCTACCTCTAGTCGGTATCTGCAAAATGGTCGGTTTTGGTGTTACCTAATATTGAGATCACTCTGAAGTATGAGCGTACAACAAGCAGCCGCCAATAACCGCGCTCGGCCCGCCAGGAGTGGCTTCTTCGCCAATCTCCAGAACTACAGGTGGACCGAATTCCGCCTGATGTTAATACCATCGCTGTTGAGCATCATCGGTATGCTGATGGTGATCCTCGTGCCTGTGGGTGCGGTGCAGTGGAAGTGGACCGACCTGTGGATGAGTTTCCTGTTCATCGCCCTGCTTTATGCCATGCACTTCTGGCTCTACTTCTCGCGGCCGCGCACCGACCAGGTGCTTTTGCCTGTCGTGGCGACCGCCACAGTGCTGGGATTGGTAATGATCCAGCGGCTTGAGCCATCGCTCGCCGAGGGCTTTCGTGGGATCGCCAATAAGCAGGTGGTGTGGATCACGGCCGGGATGGTCGCCATGTGGGCGACGGTGGCTCTCTTGCGCGACCTTAATTGGTTGCGGCGCTATAAGTACACCTTCGCTATCGGCGGCATCCTCCTCGTGGGCGCGACCCTGATTTTCGGCAGCGACGGTGGTAGTGGCACGGGAGTGCGCCTGTGGTTCAACTTCGGCTTCTTCCAGTTCCAGCCTTCCGAGCTACTGAAGGTGCTGCTGGTCATCTTCCTGGCAGGCTACCTGGACGATAAGCGCGAGTTACTGGTGCGCGGCTGGAGGATTGGCCCCATCAGCTTGCCGCCTTTGCAATATCTCTTTCCGTTGCTGTTGCTGTGGGCATTGGCGCTTGTGCTGTTCGTGGTGCAGCGCGACCTTGGTAGCGCGCTCCTTTTCTTCGGCATATTCCTCGCCATGCTTTACGTGGCAAGCGGCAAGCCGTTCTATGTAGTGGGCGGGCTATTATTGTTCGCGGGGGCATCATACCTGCTGAACAATGTGCTGGCCTCCCAGTTCACGCACGTGCAGGAGAGGGTGAGCATCTGGCTTAATCCGTGGCCGCTGGGCAACGTGGAAGGCTACCAGATCGTACAATCGCTGTTCGCCCTGGCGTCGGGCGGCGTGCTGGGTAAGGGAATCGGCTTTGGCGCGCCGGGCTACATCCCCGCTGTACCCACCGACATGATCATCTCGGCAATCGGCGAGGAATTGGGTCTGGCGGGCACGCTGGCCGTGATAGCACTATTTATGCTGCTGGTGTACAGGGGCTTCCACATCGCGTTCGGCGCGCGCAGCGGCTACGAGCAATTGCTGGCCGTGGGCCTCACGACGGTGCTGGGCTTGCAGGCGATCATCATCATGGGGGGCGCGATCAAGATGATCCCCCTGACGGGCGTAACTCTTCCATTCATTAGCTATGGCGGCTCGTCCCTGATCACCAACTTCGTGATCGTGGGCCTGCTACTGCGTATCTCGTCGTTGAGGCGTTAGCATGATTCCATTTGTTCGTAATGCCGTCAGATTTCTGGCGCTTCTGCTAGCCGTGGTGGTGCTGGCCTTCGGCATGGTAAGCGACGCGCTGCCCAAGGAGCAGACCGACACCTCGCCGCCTGATGACAGCCGCTGGCTGGTGAGCCTGGGGATCGCGTTCCTTTTGCTGATGGTGTTCTCGATCCTCACCGTATCGGGCGACCCCTCCAGACCCGGTTCTACCCTGGACGAGCGTTTCCGTGCCAACGTGCGCCAGCTTGGTGGCTTTCTACTTGTGGGCTTCGCTCTGTTGAGCCTGCACCTTTTGCGCGAGCAGATCGTGGCAGCGGCATCGATCAAGGGGGCGACGGTGATCACGCAATCGGGCGCGGTAATCCAGGACCCGCGTAAGATACCCGACGAACTGCAAATCCGCCGGGGCGCGATCTACGCCGGCGACAGGGTGGTGGCCGCGAGCGAAGTGATCACGCCGTCGCACTATGTACATCGCCTGTACCCTGAGCCGAACCTGTCGTACCTCGCGGGCTACTATAACCCGACGGTCTACGGCACCGCTGGCCTGGAAGCCTCGTTCGACGACTATCTGGCGGGCAGGCAGGCGCTTGACCCGCTGATCGTGCAGCAAAATCTGCTGCTTAACCGCCCACCTATCGGCGACGACCTCTACCTCACTATCAACCCCGCGTTACAGGACTTGGCGCAGGAGAGCCTGGGGGAGCGGAAGGGCGCGGTGGTGTTGCTCGATGCCCAGAGCGGGGCGATCCTGTCGCTGGCCTCGTGGCCTCACATCGACCCCCAACAGCTTTCGTTCAACCCCTACTCGGACGACTGGGGCGACGAGAATAAGCGCATAATCGATTATTACAATGCGCAGATCAATGACGACGACACGCCCCTGCTGATGCGGGCCACGCAAGGCCTCTATCCTCCCGGCTCGACCTTCAAGACGGTGACGGCTGCGGCGGCGCTCGATACGGGCATGGTGCAGGCCAACACCGTCTATACCGACACCAACGGCCAGGTGCAGGTGGAGGCGGGCGGCTATGTGCACGTGGACTGCTCGACATGCCGTCCCGGTGGTCACGGCCCGCGCTTCACTCTGACCGAGGGCTATAAGTGGTCGCTGAACGTGGTTTTCGCCCAATTGGCCTTGCAGGTCGGTCCCAACAGAATGGACGAGTACGCCCGCCGCTTCGGGTTCGGCACCCAGTACGACCTCGGCGTGCCGGTGACGGCCAGCAAGATCGCGTCGGACACAGCGACGCTGGCGAGCAGCAAGAACCTGCTGGCCGCTACAGGCTATGGGCAGGGAGACGTGCAGGCCACGCCCCTGGAAATGGCCCTGGTGGCGGCTACGGTGGCACACGGGGGCAATCTGCCTGCCCCCTACCTGGTGTCGTCGATACGCGACCCCCAGACCAATTCGCTGGTGTGGCAGTTCCAGCCGCACGACATTGGCCGGGTGCTGTCTCCCGCCGCCAATGATGTACTGAAGGGGATGATGCTGGAGTCGACCAAGACAGGCTGGGCTAACGGTGCGGCCATACCGGGTGCCACGGTGGGCGGCAAGACGGGTACCGCCGAGACAGGTCGAGGCACATCGCACTCGTGGTTCATAGGCTGGGCGGGCGCCGACCCCAACAAGCCGCAGTACGCGGTTGCGGTAATAGTGGAGGAGGGCGGCGAAGGCACGCGGGTAGCAGAACCCGTGGCACGTGAAGTGCTTGTGGCGGCATTAGGCAAGTGATAGTTCTCGACACCGGAAGGGGAAACGTGAGATGGCAAAGAACACAGGATTGGGCTACAGGAAAGGTTTCGTGAAAGACCGCTCACAGGTTGATAATCCCGTGAATCACCGCTACACCAAACGTGATAGCGTTACGGGCAGGTTCATGGACCAGAAGGCCGACGAACAGCCCTTCAAGGGGGTCCGCAAAGAGGACGGCGACAAAGATAGCGAGAAGTAATACGCCTGCTTTGGGCAAATAAAACTACTTGTTCTGCAAAGCCTGAAGTTCCTTGGTTAGATCCTGCTGGGAGTTGTAGTCTTTGGCAAGTTGCCCATACTTATCGAAGTCCTCCAGGGCTTTGTCTTTGTCGCCCTGTAGCGCATACACTTTGCCCCTGGCGAAGTAAGAGTAATCGTCGGCTCCACTAATCTTAATAGCCTGGTCAATATCAGCGAAGGCCTCCGTGAAATCGCCTTTGTAGGCGTAGGCGATAGCACGGTTTTCGTATGCCCAGGCGTAGTCGGCATCCTTTTGCAGGGCTGTGTTGAAATCTGCAAGAGCACTGCCGTAATCACTCATTGTAATGTAGGCTCGACCTCGACTCACATATGTAAGCGCCATGTCAGGATCGAGGCCTATGGCCTTGTTGAAGTCGGTCATGCTCTGCTGTACTTTATCGCTACGGAGATATGCCCTGCCGCGCTGCTCATATATTCTTGCGACCTGCGGGTAGATCGTAAGCGCGATAGTGAATTCACTAATAGCTTGTGTATATTCGCCAATGCTGTAGTAAACAACGCCTCGACCTTCGTAGGCGAGTAGGTACTTCGGGTCCAACTCTATTACTTTGTCATAATCCTGCATTGCATGGTCGTAATCGGACAGACGTAGGTATGCGTTGCCCCTCCCGTAATAGGCATCCGAGTAATCGGGTTGTAGCCTGATCGCCTCAGTGTAATCGGGTATGGCTTGTGCCGGGTCGCCCTTGTACACATAAGCCTCGGCTCTTTGGCGGAAAGCCCAGGACTTATGTGGATCAAGTTTTATATATTGGTCGTAATCGCTGATAGCTTGGTCGTATTCCTCTTTGGCCTGATATGATAATCCGCGAGCGAAATATGCTTCTTCATATTGGTTATCATGTTCGATAGCCTCGGTATAGGCGATTACGGCGGCATCGTAGTCGTCTTGGCTGTAGTAGGCCAGGCCACGAAAAGCATAAGCCTCTGCTTTGTCGGGTTCTAGTTGGATGGCGGCGTCGAAGTCCTTTAGCGCAAGGTCTGGTTGACTCTTGGAGGAGTCTTCGTCACCCAAGCGAACATACGCATTCCCACGCGTAATGTAAGCCTCATATCTCGGCGCAATCTCGATGACTTTAGTGCAATCGATGATAGCCTGCTCGTAGTCAGATCTACCCTGATAGATAAGCGCACGAGCCATGTATGCATCTGCGAAATTCGGGTCAGCGACTATGGCCTTGTCGTAGTACTCGATCGCCTGGTCAGTATTGCGGGATAGTTCGGCCCTTTTGCCTTGATCATAATACTGCTGGGCTGTAGAAGGCGGTCCCTGCGTTTCCATGGCCGACACGGTGGGCATATAGGTTGCTACAAGCTGGGTCGCCATGGCCTGCATAGTGGACGTAAGGCCGGGGGTAGCTGCGAGCGGATCTGCCGCGTCCTGATATGTGCGGCTAAGGATCGCTCCGTTCCTGATATCCACCGCGAATGTCACCACTGGCTCTTTTGGTGTCAGATTTCCGTTTTGGCTAATTGGATTCAGCCCATAGCTTACTTCCCACGTTGAGCTAGCGGCATTCTGCGTGTCTAACTTTACTCCTGGTATAAGCGTTTCCGCACCAAGCCCGATCTGGTTGGCGTGGTCAATAGCTTCTTTTTGCGTCAGCTGTACAGCTTGCCGTGGTGTTATTTTGATTGTGGCTACGGCCTCGACTATGGTCGGTTCGACTTTGACCGTGTCGGTATATATCTCCTTGAAGAAGCTATCGTCAGTATGATCGTTCGACGACATTTGCACGGTCTTGGCGGGAGCATCATCGGCCACCTCCACCCTGATTATTTCCACGGCGGGCGTAATGAAACTGAACCCCACGCGCAGAATATCGGACTTGGGCTGGTAATAGGCATTCAGGGTGTAATCGTATGGGGACGCTGATACGGAGCTCAAGATGGCGTCCGTATATACAGATGTAACTTTGGCCTGGGCAGCAGCCAGGAGGTCCGGCCACGAGGCTGATGGCGTCGAGTCGCTACTGATCTCGCTCGGAATTGCAACGCTGTTGGCCACCGTAGGGCTAGGGGCGGGAGTAGGTAGCGCTGGGCTATTTTCTTCGCATCCATACAGAGCCAGGGCAGCCAGCAGCGAAACGGCAGCAGCCAGAACATAGACTGCTAACCGCTTCTCTAGTGATTTCGTTCTCACAGCGGTTGTGTTCTTGCTCATTGGATAGGCCTAATATACAACGGGTTTCTCTGATTATTATACCCTATTTCGGCTTACGGTTCGTCCGCGTCAACATCCACCTTCGGCCCCAAAAACCGGGGCTGGTCATTTATCAGCAGTCGCCAGGCGGTGGCGGCCAGGGCGGGGTACTCTCTTAGCTCGTTGTATTGAGTGGGGTAGGGTTGGCGGTCTGCTATTACACCAACGCTTTTGACGTCCAATTGGTTGCACGTGTAGAGAGCGCGGGGCAGGTGGAACTTCTGCGTAACGAGCGTGGCCGATTGCAGGCTGAACACCTCGCGGGCGCGGTAACAGCTATCCCAGCTGCTGAAGCCCGCGTAATCCAGCACAATATCCTTATCCGGCACTCCTAACTGCATAGCGGTGGTGCGCATCACGGCGACCTCGTTGTAACTGTCAGTGCTGTTGTCCCCTGTCATCAACAGCTTTTGCACCTTGCCCGCCTTGTAAATATCGGCTGCGGTGGCTACGCGGTCGTACAGAATGGCCGACGGGCCGCCTGTCGTGTTTAGCCCGGCCCCGAACACCAGTGCGACGTGGTTCGACGGCAGGTTGGGGTCATCATAGCCGTAAATAAGCCCCGAGGTCTGGCTGTCCACCCATATCTTGAACGCGAGCAGGGCCAGCACTCCAACAGCCACGATCAGCAAAAGGACCACTATGATCCTGCCCAGCAGTGACCTATGCCTCTCCACGGGCTTGCGGCGAACGAACCTACGGGGTCTGATGCGTGTATCAGCGCCTGTGGGTGGTCGCGTTGCAACGTACTTTCTCATCGTGTGCGCCTAGTCGTGGCCTGCGCCCAACCCCTGCTCGCGCTCCTGCACCTTGGCCATGTCCCAGTAGCGGTCCATCTCCTCCACTGTCATCTCGCGCATCTTCTTGCCGTCGGCGGATATCGCCTTTTCCATTGCTGTGAAGCGGCCCAGGTACTTGTCGTTGGCGCGGCGCATGGCTTCCTCCGCATTGATGCCCATCCACTCGGACAGGCACACGAGCGTGAATAGCACGTCGCCCAGTTCCTCACGCCTCTTGTCCAGATCGCTCTCGGCTTCCAGTTCGTCTACTTCCTCGCGCACCTTCTCGAACACGCCCTTGATCTCGTTCCAGTCGAACCCCACGCGAGCCGAACGCGAACACAACGCACGAGATCCTGTCAAAATAATTAATTTTTTGTGAAGAACGCCGGCTTTTGCTGATCAACATTGACTCGATCGCGGGGGCTGACAGAATGAGATGCGTTGATCC
>DATINP010000032.1:0-21069 GCA_035474135.1 Chloroflexia bacterium
GTGATCGAACTGTTTCTCCGAGAAATACTCTCGCCCCATTGCACCATTCTGTGTTGTGTTCGGGATTTCGTTAAGCTATCGGCGGTGGCAGCAGGATATGCTTGAACAGGTTATTTTTGGAGGTAGTATCGTAACGATGAGGGATATGTCGCCTATCGCCAGCAGCACGATCACCACGATGGCTGACTGGAATGAGATCAATTGAATTGCTGGAACTCCTATGGTTGAAGACCCGAACTGACACTAAACTGCAGGTAACTTTACCGCACGCCGTAAGCCCTATCTCGCTCGTTCGCGCCTCAATACAAGGCCTTATCTTCGCATCATCTCAGGCGCCGGGGCACGGCAACACATGGCGCCTTAGCACGCCAATACTATGAACATCGCATTAAAAAACAGGCTGAGAGCACCTGTTAGCCTTGACCGTCCAGCGCGTCGTTAGCTATAGTTGTTTTGGCCCCTCATTGGGAGTCCGCGCCGAATTCTTAAGCGGGCCGGGCCGGCAAACATTATGCAAACTTCGCATCCGGTGCTAAGAGTTATAGGTGTAAGCCATAAGACAGCCCCCGTCGAGATACGTGAGCAGCTAGCCTTCTCATCTGAGCGCCTGGCGTCCGCTTATAAGAGCATTAAGGGGCAAGATGCTATTTCTGAGTGCGTAATTTTATCCACCTGCAACCGCTTTGAGGTATACGTCCTGCTGCAGGAGCAGCAGAGCCAGGACCACGGAACCCTGGAGAAAGCCCTTCTTGGATGGTTTGCCGAAGATGGAGCTCGCCTGGGCGATTATGCCTATTACCATAGGGACTCAGATGCTGCCAGGCATTTATTTAGAGTTGCCTCGGGTATCGAGTCGCTGGTGCTTGGGGAAGTTCAGGTACTCGGTCAGGTACAGCGTGCCTGGCGAGATGCACATGAAGCAGATGCTGTTGGGCCCGTGCTGTCACACCTTTTCCACAAGGCGGTGGCGCTGGGCAAACGCGTGCATAGCGAGACAAGCATAAGCAGG
Organism: Chloroflexia bacterium; assembly: GCA_035474135.1. Lineage (GTDB taxonomy): Bacteria > Chloroflexota > Chloroflexia > QHBQ01 > JADMIH01 > JADMIH01. The sequence goes on from DATINP010000032.1 coordinate 1,010, forward strand.
AAACCCGCCTCGGTCAGTTACGCGGCTGTCGTGCTCGCCAAGCAGGTACTCGGTGCGCAGCTAAAGGCACGGCGAGTACTGGTGATTGGCACCGGAGAAGTGGGCGAGGGAGTAGCGCGCTGCCTTCACGAGCACGGCCTACTTGCTACTGTGGTGACCCACCGCCAGCTCGGGCAGGCACAGGACGTGGCCCGCCGTTATGAGGCTGACGTAGCCACCTGGGAGGAGCTCCCCGCTCAGTTGGCGATCGCCGACGTCGTAATTAGCTCGACGGCAGCCCCACACACGGTATTACAGCACGAGCACATACAAGACGCGATTTCTCGTCGACCCGACCGCCCTTTGTACCTGATTGACCTGGCCGTGCCTCGGGACATCGACCCCTCGGTTGCTGATATACCGGGTGTGCACTTGCACAACATAGACGACCTTCACGCCGTCGTGCACACGACGCTGGAGGAGCGACGATCTACTCTGCCAAGAATAAACGAGATGGTGGCTGCCGAGGTCCGCGATTATACCCGTTGGCTAACCGCACGTGACACTTTCCCCACCATCAAGACGCTGCGCGAGCAAGCCGATACGATCGCGCAGCGCGAGCTGAAATGGGCCCTGGACAAGTTGCCGAATCTCTCGCCACGAGAGCGGAACATTATCCAGGCTATGGCTACGCGAATTACAGGCAAGATGCTGCACGGGCCTATACAGTGGCTCAAAACCCAGGCTGAGAACAACAGTGAGCCTGATTATGGCATGGCATCACTGGATGCCAACCAGTTTGCCGGCCTCTTCCTGACCAACACGCCTGATGGCAAAGACGATACACGCACAACAAGTGAAACAGGAGCTATTGATGCAAATTGACCCAAACCAGGAGAAGAGCCGTCCGGCCGAGGAGTCGCAAGTTGAACCGGCTGTAGCCGAAGAAGCTCCGCGCTTTATCCAGTATTTGTTCTTTAAGCTGGATCCTGCATGGCGGCGCCTCTCGGAAGATGAGCGCACAAGAGGCAAGAAGGAGTTTGCCCGGGTAGTAGAGCAAACGACAGCGGTGCAGACCTTCTCTTATAGCACCCTCGGCCTGAAAATTGACTCGGACCTCATGCTCTGGCGCACAGCCAGCTCCCTTGATGAATTGCAGGAGATGTTGGCGCAATTGCTGCAGACGGGGCTGGGCCTTTATCTGCAACCCAGCTATTCTCTGTTCGGCATGACGCGCCCCTCTACCTATACCAGAAGACGCACCGCCCAGGAACAGGCCATCGACGAGCAGGAGAGGATGCGATACTTCATAGTCTACCCTTTCAGCAAGACTACCGAATGGTACTTGATGAGCAAAGAAGCCCGGCAAGGGATGATGAACGAGCATATGAGGGTGGGCCACGAGTACGCACGAGTCCGGCAGGTATTGCTCTACGCCACAGGCTTCGACGACCAGGAGTTTGTAGTAGCCTACGAGACGGACGACCTGCACGCCTACCAGGGACTGCTCATCGCCCTGCGCTCTACAGAGGCTCGCCGCTATACCCTCAAAGACCAACCCGTATTCACCTGTATCCACAGGCCATTAGCTGAGACACTGAGACTCCTTGGATAGCCCTGGATAACCGGGCAAGCAGAAAGAGAACACTAAAGCATGTCCATAGCTGATACAAGGTTCATGAAGGCCTGCCGCCTGCAACAGGCAGACACCACGCCCATCTGGTTCATGAGGCAGGCGGGGCGGATGCTTCCTGAGTACCGTAAGATACGCGAACGGTACACCCTGATGGAGGTATGCCGGCAGCCCGAGCTATGCGCCGAGGTAACCATGCAGCCTGTACGCCGCCTTGGGGTGGATGCGGCTGTTATGTTTGCCGATATTATGCTTCCCCTGATAGGTATCGGTATTGGTGTGGAGCTGGTGGACAACGTTGGACCCGTGGTAGCCGACCCGATCAAGAGCATGGGCGACCTCGATGCTCTGAGGCCGATCGAGCCTGAGCAGGATGTGCCTTTCGTAATGGAGGCGGTCCGAATACTCAAGCGAGAGATGGGCGAGCAAACACCCCTTATCGGCTTCTGCGGTGCGCCCTTCACCCTGGCTTCGTACCTCATTGAAGGGAAACCAACCAGGGAGTTCTCCAGAACGAAGGCTCTGATGTATACCGCTCCCGACGTGTGGCATAGCCTGATGGGCCGTCTCACCACCATCATGCTGCGCTATCTGCACGCGCAGGTGGACGCCGGCGTGGACGCCCTGCAGCTCTTTGATAGCTGGGTGGGCGCTCTCAGCCCCCGCGACTACGCGGAATACGTGGAGCCCTGGTCCCGGCGCATACTGGGAGAGCTCACACAGCGCGGCCTGCCATTTATTCATTTCGGCACCAACACCGCAACTCTGCTCGACAAGATGAAAGCCGACGGGGGCACCACAATTGGCGTCGATTGGCGCATACCTCTGGACGTGGCGTGGGAGCGCATCGGTTATAACCTCGGAATACAGGGCAACCTTGATGCGGCCGTACTTTATGGCCCGGACGACTTCTGGCAGGAGCGCGCACTGGACGTGCTGCGGCAGGCCGGCGGCAGACCCGGACATGTCTTCAACCTGGGGCATGGCGTCCTCCCTGACCTGCCCCTCGACAACGTCACTCGACTGGTAGATTTTGTGCACGAGCATGGAGCCGACTTCCGGGTCGAGCGCCAGGCCGCGACGGCGAGCATATAGAAAGAGATGACAATGACCAAAGACACAGCGCCCACAGGCGTGCTACTGATGGCGTACGGCACGCCAGAAACCCCGGACCAGGTGGAGCCCTACTTCACTCATATACGTGGGGGCCGCATCCCCTCACCGGAGGCGGTTGAACACCTCAAAGAGCGCTATATGCGCGTAGGTGGTAAGACCCCGTTGCTGGAGATCACCAACCAGGTAGCGGCAAGCCTCCAGGACAGGCTCAGGCAAGATGGAGGCAACTTCAAGGTCTACGCGGGCATGAAGCACTGGCACCCTTACATAGGCGAGGTCATGGAAAAGATGGCCGCCGATGGAGTCCAACGCGTGGTGGCGTTCGCGCTTGCCCCTCACTGCTCGCTTATCAGCCTTGGGGGTTATCGCAAGGCAATAGACGAGGCCCAGGAGAAGCTGGGGCATCCCTTTGATATACCCTTCGCCAAGTGCTGGCACCACAACGAGCAATGGCGCGACATGATGGCCAACCTGGTGCGCGAGGGCCTTGAACAGTTCCCTGGGGACGTGCGTGATAGCGTAAAGGTGGTGTTCAGCGCCCACAGCTTGCCCGAGCGTATCCGTACCTGGGACGACCCTTACGAGCGGCAGCTTTTGGAGAGCAGCGCGGCTGTTGCCGAGAAGGTGGGCCTGCACGACTGGCGCTTTGCCTTCCAGAGCGCGGGCAACACCGGTGAACCATGGTTGGGCCCCGATATACTCGACTACCTGGATACTCTGCACGCCGGGGGCGTGAAGAACGTTTTGAGCGTGCCTCTGGGCTTCGTATCCGATCACCTCGAGATTCTCTTCGACATAGACGTTGAGGCACAGGAAAAGGCTGCGGAGTTGGGTATGACGCTCCACCGGACCCAGATGCCGAACGCTCGTCCCGACTTTATTGAGGTGCTGGCCTCCGTAGTGCGCGAGCACCTGGAAGCGCCCGTCGCCTGCCAGTGCTATCCTGACCTTGTGCAGATAGCCCCGCTGCCCGCTGCGGCCGTGAAGTTGAGGTAGCGTATGGCAGTCACCGGCAAACGCACACTTACTATCGGCACGCGCGCCAGCAAGCTTGCCCTTGTCCAGACTGACATTGTGCGTGCATCCCTCTTGCGGCGCAGGCCTGACCTCGATATCAGGGTAGAGCACATCACCACGAAGGGAGATGTGGTTCAGGATCGCCCCCTGAGCGAGATAGGCGGCAACGGCCTCTTCATTACACAGATCGAGGAGGCGCTGCGCGCGGGCCGCATTGACCTGGCGGCTCATAGCGCAAAGGACCTCCCCTCGACCCTGCCTCCCGACATGGCGCTGCCAGCGTTCCTTCCTCGTGCCGACGCACGCGACGTGCTTATCTCCCGTGATAATGCGATGCTAGCCGAATTGCCGAGCGGCGCCAGGGTGGGCACAAGCAGCCCTCGCCGGGCCTGCCAGCTAAGGTCAATGCGCCCCGACCTCAATTTGCTCGACATCAGGGGCAACGTCGATACGCGCCTCCGCAAACTGGACGAAGGGCAATACGACGCCATTGTCCTCGCGGCTGCGGGCCTCGAGCGCCTGGGTCTGCTGGACCGCGTTACAGAATGGCTAGACCCCCAGGCCTTCGTTCCGGCGGTGGGCCAGGGCGCGCTCGCAATAGAGGTGCGCGCGGACGACTCCTATATGACGGAGCTTGCAGGCGCCTTGAACGACCCCGACACATCCACGGCTGTACGGGCAGAGCGGGCTTTCCTGGCCAGACTGGGAGGCGGCTGCTCGCTACCTGTTGGAGCGTATGCGACCCTTGTAGAGGGCAAGCTACACATAAGGGGCCTGATAGGGAGCGTCGAGGCCACCGGTGGCATAATTATTCGCGGCGAATACATTGGCAGCCCACAGAGCCCCGAGGAAGCCGGGGTTGCATTAGCCGAGAGTCTGCTTGCTCGGGGTGGACGGGAAGTTGTCGAGGCAAGCGAGGTGGGCACGCTGTGAGCAAAGCACAAACAGGCTCGCCTGGGGCAAAAGCCGTCCTTGTGCTGCCTCTGCAGGGGCGGCGAATTGTGATAACCAGGGCACAGGAGCAATCAGCAGGTCTTGTTGCGCGCCTGCGCGAGCTCGGGGCAACACCCATAGAGTGCCCCGCTATCACGATTGTACCCCTCCAGGACCCCGCCCCGCTTGATGCCGCGATCTCACGCCTCGAGACCTACGACTGGGTCATCTTCACCAGCGTAAACGGAGTGCGAGCATTCATGGAGCGAATGACCTCCCTCGGAAAGGATGCCTCGCTACTTTGCCAACGAAAACTGGGCGTTATAGGCCCTGCAACGGGCTCGGCGCTCGAAAAGCTGGGCTGCACGGTGGCATTCATGCCTGCTGCCTATGTCGCTGAGGCCATTATAGAGCAAATAGGCGACGTAAAGGGCCAGCGAGTACTCTTGCCTCGCGCCGAAATCGCACGAGATGCGCTCGCCACCGGGCTGCGCGATCTGGGCGCCGAGGTAGACGAAGTGCCTTCGTATCGGACAGTTCCCAGCGAGAATATAAGCGTACTGATACAGTTGCTCCGCGAACACGATGTGGACATAATCACTTTCACTAGCTCCTCTACTGTTCGTTACACAAGAGATGGCATGCTGGCTGCGGGTCTAAGCGAAGCCGAGGCCCTGGAGCTAATGAGCCGTGCCTCTATCGTCTGTATTGGCCCGATCACCGCCGGCACCGCGCGTGAGCTTGGTCTGAGCGTAACCGCTACAGCTAGCGAATACACTGTAGATGGCTTGGTCCGTGCTCTGGTGGATATATATGCCGCACGACAAGAAACAAGCAGATAAGAGGTAGCCTTATGCGATCTATGGACATTGAGAAACCCACAGGCACCGGCGCAAGCGCCGTGACACGTCGTCCGCGCCGCTTGCGTCAGAGTCCCGCGCTCAGGCGCATGGTGCGTGAAACGGCCCTCAGCGCCGCCGACTTCATCCACCCGGTCTTCGTCGTCGCCGGCACCAAAATCGAACGACCGATTAGCTCGATGCCCGGCCACTCCCAGCGTTCTGTGGACACACTGGGTCGCGATATCGAAGAGATCGTCTCCCTGGAAATACCCGCAGTGCTCCTCTTCGGCATACCCGCCGAGAAAGACCCCACCGGTTCGGGGGCCTGGGACGCGCAAGGCCCTGTACAGCGGGCTATCGACGCCATCAAGCGGCAGTCCCCTGATACTGTCGTTATCGCCGACGTCTGCCTGTGTGAGTACACCGACCACGGGCACTGCGGAGTGCTCTCGGCGCGTGGTGAAGTGCTGAACGATGAAACCCTGGAATTGCTGGCGCGGTCCGCCGTTTCATTCGCGGATGCGGGGGCCGACATAGTGGCTCCAAGCGCCATGATGGACGGGCAGGTGGCGGCGCTCCGAAGCGCGCTCGATAGCTCGGGCCATACAACCGTGCCCATACTCGCCTACGCTGCCAAATTTGCTTCGGCCTTTTACGGTCCATTCCGCGAGGCCGCCGAGTCTACTCCCCGCTTCGGCGACCGCAAAGCTTACCAGATGGATCCCGCTAACGGCCGCGAGGCGCTTCGCGAAGTGGCCCTTGACGTAGACGAGGGTGCCGATCTCCTTATGGTGAAGCCGGCCGGCCCTTATCTCGATATCATCCGCCAGGTGCGTGATCAGCACGATCTGCCCCTGGCCGCCTATCAGGTGAGTGGCGAGTACGCCATGCTTAAGGCTGCTGCCGGTAACGGTTGGCTCGACGAGCGCAGGGCGGCGCTGGAGAGCTTGACCTCTATCAAACGTGCCGGCGCGGACCTCATCATCACATACTACGCGAAAGAGGCTGCCCGGTGGCTGGCGGAGCGCGAGTAACCACATGGCAGATGCTGCTAACATGACAGCTCAAAAGACAGGTCGCTCGGGCGAGTTGTTCGAAGAGGCAAAGCGCCTGATACCGGGCGGGGTCAATAGCCCTGTGCGCGCTTTTCTGAGCGTCGGCGGTGTCCCGCGCTTCATAGAGCGGGGAGAAGGCGCCCACCTGTACGACGTTGATGGCAACCGCTACATCGACTACGTCCTGTCCTGGGGTCCCCTCATCCTGGGGCACGCACACCCTGACGTTGTGCAGGCTATAACCGAGCAAGCTGCGCGTGGCACGTCCTTCGGCGCGCCCACCGAACTCGAAACCGAGTTGGCCAGGCTGGTGACCGAAGCTGTGCCCTCTATCGAGATGGTCCGGTTCGTGTCGTCCGGCACCGAAGCAACCATGAGCGCGCTGAGGCTCGCCCGAGCCTACACCGGCAGGCTCAAGATCGTGAAGTTCGAGGGGTGCTATCATGGCCACGCCGACGCCTTGCTGGTCCAGGCAGGTTCGGGCGTCGCAACGCTCGGCTTGCCCGACAGTCCGGGCGTCTCCCCCGGTGCCACAGCCGATACGCTTTCCGTGCCATACAATGACCTGGAAGCCGCACAAGGCCTGTTCCTGGCCTACCCCGAGCAGATAGCCGCCGTCATAGTGGAGCCTGTGGCCGGCAACATGGGTTTGGTGCCTCCCCAGCCGGGATTCCTCCGGGGTCTCAGGCGCTTGACGCAAGAGCACGGCACCGTGCTTATCTTCGATGAGGTCATGACCGGATTCCGCGTGGCCTATGGCGGGGCGCAATCCATATATGCCGTCACCCCGGACCTGACCTGCCTGGGCAAGGTCATCGGCGGCGGGCTTCCGGTCGCAGCCTATGGTGGTAGCCGCCAGATTATGGAGCACGTAGCACCTGCCGGCACCATGTACCAGGCAGGAACCCTCTCAGGCAACCCCCTGGCTATGGCAGCGGGTATAGCTACCCTGCGTAAGTTGCAGACACCACACACCTACGAGCGTATGTCGGCTATGGCGGCGTGTTTGGCTTCAGGTTTCCAAACTGCAGCCAACGAGTCAGGCGTATACTTGCGGGCCACGTCCGTAGGCAGCATGTGGGGCTTCTACTTTACAGACGAAGTAGTGCGCGACTATGCGGGTGCGAAAAAGGCCAGCACCGCTCTATACGCGCGATTCTTCCATAGTATGCTAAACCAGGGAATTTACTTTGCACCGTCCCAGTTTGAGGCCGCATTTACGTCAATACGACACGGTGAGAAAGAAGTAGAAGAGACTTTGCAGGCTGCGCGCCGGAGTTTGCAGAAACTAAGCACATAGTCTAATTCTCTCACCAGAGCCTCGCAGGCCGCGAGCGTTGCGGGCAAACTACCGGACACAGGCGGGGAAGGTGGCGGACCGTACGGCTCACGTCGATAAGGTGGGGGCTGTGGGGGCAGCAGCAGTGGGTCCAAGCGTGCCCACTGTTCGTTTGTCAGTGGATGGCGTCCGCTCATACTCATTCTCTTGCCATATTTTGCGGGCACGCCCTGGCACGTTCGTCTCGGAGCTTCCTTAGGCCATTATCCTTCACGGCATGCTTATCTCACCTTGTGGGCTTCTCCTTCTCCTCATGCTCGATCTTTGCCCCGGGCGCTCGGGCTACCGGCAGCCCCCAGCCACGCCGGATGGCAAGGAGGCGCAACCCGAAACAGAGGACTGTGCCAGCTATCGCCAGTGGGGTCGATGGGAACCGCAGCAACTCGCCACCAACAACGACGACCGCACCGGCAAGGGCGGCGACCGCATATAGCTCGGCGCGCAGTACGGTCGGGATCTCCGTCACGAGGACGTCGCGCAACATGCCCCCTCCGATCCCCGTGAGCATCCCCAGCAGCACGGCGGCGACAGGGTTAAGTCCGAATGCGAGGGCCTTGAGCGCGCCGGAGACCGCGAACAGCCCCAGCCCGGCGGCGTCGAAGACCAGGACCGCGCTCTTCCACCGCCAGACCGTTGAGGTCCATAGAAACGTCGTCAGGCCAGCCAGGAGAGACACCCCGACATAGCGCCAATCGGCGATCGCTGCCGGAGGCACCGCCCCGAGCAGTAGGTCGCGGGTGATCCCGCCTGCATTGCCGGCGGCGAAGGACAGCACGAGCACCCCGAACACGTCGAGGCGATGCCGGACGCCCCTCATGCCGCCGCTGAGCGCGAACACGAAGGTGCCGAAGAGGTCGAGTACTAGGACGAGCGTTTCCACAGGGCTCCCGGGCAGGCAGGTGCTGCCTCCTCAGGCAGACCGTGAGGCCCCCGCCGACTCCGCGGGCATACAGGTCTCAGCCTGCGGTCCAGCACGTACGAGGCTACTATTTGCGCGCCTCCTCATGCGGCCTGCCCGTGGGTACCGTCAGCATGATGGAGATGATGGCCGCCACGATCATCAGGAGATTTGCACCAAAGGCGAACAGCGCCGCTGCGCGTATCGCGAGGTTGTCCTGCCGCCCGGCAAAGGTGACCACACCCGCAATCCAGTCCGCCGGCGCGTTGTCACCGCTGAGCGCCGTAAAGATCACGGCCGAGATCGCCACCCCGAAGGACGCGCCAAGGGACGAAGCCATTTTGTAGATGCCTGACCCGGATCCAGCCTGGTCATCCGGCAGGTTCGAGATCGCGGCGTCCGTGGACGGGGTGGCGTAGAATGCGAGCCCGATACCGAAGAGCGTGAAAGCCACGACAGCCAGGATCTTGTAGGTATCGAGCAGGACGTACGTCGGCATCAGCAGCAGGATCGACGCTCCCACGATCAGCGTTCCCCAGATCATGGGTTTGCGAGGGCCGAAGCGCTGCAACAGCTTCTCACCAACGCGGATGAACGCGACTATGGCGATAGCGTACCCCAGTGTCAGTAGCCCGGCCTCCTGCGCGCTCATCCCACCGCCGACCTGCACCAACGTCATGGCCACGATAAGGATGCCCGCAACGGCGTTGAGGAGCAGGTTCGAGAGCGTCGCCCCGGCATAGGTGCGGTTCCTGAAGAGACGGAAGTCCACGAAGGCGTTGGCATTACCGGATTCCGTGCGGACGAAGAGGACGCCGAACACTATGCTCACCACCAACAGGGCCAGGTTTGTGGCGCTCGTCCAGCCAAGTTTCGCCCCCTGAGTTACAAAAACCAGCAGCGCGACCATTGCGATCATGAAGGTCAGAACGCCGCCGGTGTCGAAACGATAGCCCGGCTTAGCTTCGGCCCTGCTCTCGGGTGTGCCGCGCACCAGCAGCATACCGACCAGCGACACCACCGCGGACGCGAAGAAGATCCAGCGCCAGCCGAGGTTTTCCGCCACCAAGCCCCCGAAGAGCGCGGCAAAGCCCGCGCCTCCCCATGACCCCATAGACCACAGGCTCACCGCGCGCTGGCGGCCGGCCCCGGTCCAATAGGCTTTCACCAGTGCCAGACTCGCCGGCATGATGCACGCGCCGGAGAGCCCCTGGCAGATGCGACCCAGCATCAAGGAGGGTACTGCCAGCGCCCCCGACGGCGCCAATCCGACCAGGAGCGAGCCAGCGATGCTGAAGACAAATCCCCACTGCACGACCTTCACGCGGCCAACGCGATCGGCGAGTCCGCCAAGGACTACGATGAAGATACCCGAGAACAGGGCCGTGATCGACACGGCGATGTTCATCACGTTCATAGCGAGCCCCAAATCGGACGCCATGGTTGGCGCGATGTTCAGGGTCGTCTGGGCAAACAACCAGAAGGCCAGCACGCCGAGAATCATCCCGAAGAGGAGTCGATCGTTACCGAACTGGCTCGCGTTCGTCGGAGTCGTCGACATGGTCACGTGCGAATCTCCCGTTGCAAGCAAGTGGCTGCGAATGCCTGCTCGATCCTGTGGCTGGCTCATGGTCGCACGCCTGGGGCGACGGTGCCGGCAGGGGACGCCAGCCAGGCCATGGTGGCAACCACGATGGCCGCGGTTCCCGTCTGCAAGGTCGGCTCGATGACCGGGGCAAACTTCGGCGAGTGATTCCCCGGAATGTCGCTGCCGATCCGTCCCGCTGCCTCCGCCTTATGCCACTTCGCGGCATCGATGCCGCCCAGCGCCCAGAAGGTGTATGGAACCCCGAGTGCATCCGGGATCCGGCTGAAGTCCTCACTCGCCGACTGACGAGGGACCGTAAACGCCCGGTCGCCAAAGTAGTCCTTGAAGGCCGCCGCAACCTTTGCCGTGACCTCGGGATTATTGGAGGTCAGCGGATACTCGTCGTAGAGCTCGAACTCGGGGTCATACGGTGAGCCGGAAGCCGCGCACTCGCCCTTGACCACCCGCTTGATCGCGTCGATAAGTTGGGTGCGCATGCTGTCGCTGTAGGCGCGAATGTTAAGCTCGATGACGGCGTGATCGGGGATAATGTTGCTCTTCGTCCCGGCGGCGATCCGGCCGACGGTGAGTACGGCAAAATCGTCCGGGGCTACCTCCCGCGCGACGATCGCCTGCAGGCGCACGACGATCATCGAGGCCAGCACGACGGGGTCAATGGAGAGCTGGGGCATCGAGCCGTGGCTGCCGCGGCCGTGAACCGTGACGCGCATGCTGGCAGCGGTCGAAAGAAACGGGCCAGCGTGGGTGCCGACTGTGCCCGATGGGTAGGCCAGGACGTGTTGAGCCAGGGCGATGTCGGGCTTGGGGATCAGATCGACGAGGCCGCCTTTGACCATTTCTTCAGCACCAGTGCCAACCTCCTCGGCCGGCTGGAAGAGGGGGATGAAGGTGCCGTGCCAAGCCGACCGATTTGCGGCGAGCAAGCGGGCGGCGCCCATCAGACTCGCAACGTGCACGTCGTGTCCGCAGGAGTGTGCGACCGGCACGACCTGGTCCGAGCTGTCGGTCTGGCGGTCGCTGCTGGCGTACGGAAGACCCGTCTCCTCCTTCATCGGCAGCGCGTCCATGTCGGCGCGCATGAGCACCGTGGGGCCGTCGCCGTTCCGCAGGATGCCGACGACGCCGGTCGTGCCGACCTTGTCATGCACCTCATACCCGGCCTTGAGCAGCGTATCGGCGGCTGTGGCCGCCGTGTGCACCTCTTGGTTGGAGAGCTCAGGGTGTCGGTGGAATTGACGATAAACGTCTTCCTGCCACTGCCTGATAGCGTCCTGTCCGGCCAGCACGCGGCCCACGGACGCATCAGCGACGCCAGCGGCATCAGCGGCGGACTCCGTAGTGCTCGATGCCGAACGCGCGGCCCGGTCTACCTTTCTCGCCATCTTCGTTGCCTCCTGCTCCTCTTTATGTTTCCCCGAACCGCGGGCCAACGGCCATGGACCAGCGAAAATGAGAGCGTGCGTAGGGAATGAAAGTAGAGGTGAGCACCAGATGAGCCCGTACTAACAATATACATCCAGAGAACGCCGGATGATAGTGCCAAGTGGATCAGAGCAGCTATATGGAGCAACAATCTGCACGATATGCAAATGACGAGCGATGACAGCCCACACGCCGGATGAACCCCGAGAGGGAGGCTGCGCTTCACCAGGCGTATCTAATACCCAGTTTGGCCGCGACCAGCAGGGGTCAGGCCAGTGGGATCCATGTGCAGGCTTGGTCTTGGAAGCTCCCACATGGACGCGTTGAGAATTTTATGCTACCTTGCTATCATATGGGAACAGGTAGCTACGAAGTGGAACGGCAAGATCGCATTGGTCGCAAAGGAGAGTACCATGGCAACCCAACCCGACATGAAAACAGGGCTTAGCCCCGTGGATTTAACCAGCATGACCGACAGGTCCCGCGAGCCGGTACGGTACCTGGTCTTTTCCGCTTCGTTGCGAAAGACATCGCTAAATACGCAACTCGCAGCGCTCGCCGCCGGAGCTATCGAGAAGCACGGCGGCCAGGTCGATATGGCCTCTATGTCGGACTTCGACGCCCCTTCATACGACCAGGATGTTCAGGACGACGAAGCGGAGGGGTTCCCAGCGGGCGCTGATGAGTTCCACCGCCGCCTCCTGGCTAATGATGCCTTCATTATCTCTTCTCCCGAATACAACTCGTCGATGCCGGGCCTGCTCAAGAACGCCATAGATTGGACATCGCGCTATCGCCCACAGCCCTTCAACGAGCGGCACTGCTTACTTCTCTCAGCCTCCCCATCAATGGTGGGCGGCAATAGAGGGTTGTGGGCACTGCGGGTGCCTCTGGAGCACCTTGGCGCCAGGGTCTTCCCCGATATGTTCTCGCTAGCACAGGCCAACAAGATGCTGGACGAGGATGGACGTATCTCCAGCCCGCAGTTGACAGAGCGGTTTGAGCGCACCATCGCGGCTTTCATGGACCTCGTGGAGGCAGCCCGCAACTATCCATGCGCGAAGAAAGCCTGGTTCGAGTACCTGGGTGAGCAACCCAACGGTGAGACGGCACGAGCAGAGTAAGCAGGCGAGCCAAGCTTGGTTGGCAATCGGGATCTGCGTGACGACGTTACACGGCTGCCTCACGCCTCTATGAGCACGAGCAATCACAATATTAGCTCTCATAGCTCTCACAACTCCCACAGCCCTCACAACGGTCAGGGCCGGTCGAACTGTTTCTCGGAGAAACACATGCGCCCCATTTGTACCAACCTGTCCTGTTGCGGTGCACTCGCTATGCCATCGAGGGGTGGAAGCAGGGCATGCCTAAACGGGCTTTTTCTGCGGCGGCACCGTAACTATAGGGGACATGTCGCTTGATAATGAGGCTATTGGTTGACTGTATTGAGTTTAGGGAGACAAATGCGCGCTGTATGCGGTACAAGTTGTACTGGGGTAGATCGCACGTCGGTATCATGAAGACAAAAAGCCGACACCGCGAACGGCCGTACTCCCCTATTGGGTGCGCGTTCTAAGCGCTCTCGGCTAGCGATTTGATGGAGAGAGCAATTATTTCAGATGCCGGACCCGACCCAAACAAACGGTGTCTTTGTCGAAACACGCCGTCTATTTCGGCAACAAATCGCTGCCCTGCATTTGTGGCTGATGGCGGCATAAAGGCATGCATTAGCCCCAGCTAGGGCGTGGCTGACACACTCTGAGCCTCGCAAGTGAAACTGCCCGCTATCACTTCTGACACTTCTCAGGTCACGGTCTCCCTCCTACAATAGTTCTCTCCTAGTGCGAGCTGAGAGACCATGTTGCACCAGTCCTTCCACGAAGCGCGATGCGTCCAGGAGGGCAGGCAGGGCGATGCCCGTCGTAATGCCCATGGCCTCAAACATATAAACCAGGTCCTCCGTGGCCACATTGCCGCTCGCACCGGGAGCGTAAGGACAACCTCCCAGCCCGCCCACGGAGGAGTCGAACAGCTCGATACCGGCATCAAGCGCAGCCACTGCATTAGCCAGCGCCAGTCCGCGTGTATCGTGGAAGTGCGCTCCGAACCTGACCTTCTTCTGTTGCGCTCTCAAGGAGCTAAACACGTCCAGCACCTGCCTTGGGTTCGCAACGCCTATTGTATCCGATAGCGTAATCTCGGTAATACCCAACCCGGCTATTGCTCCGACCAACTCTGATATCCGGTCGAGCGACGGGACTCCGTCAAATGGGCAGCCGAATACAGTGGATATGTTGACCCGAGCATACAGGCCATCTGCCTTCGCGCGCTCAGTAATAGTTCTGAAAGTATCGAGTTGTTCCTTGACCGAGCGGTTCAGGTTTGCTCGTGAGTGGCCTTCGGTGGCTGACATGACGAGGGCTATCTCGTCTATGCCGGCCGCAAGGGCTCGATCATAACCACGTTCATTCGCCACCAGTCCTCCACGCACAATATGCGGGTTGCCGCGCGTCCCATGAACTACCTCCTCCGCGTCCGCCAGTTGCGGGATCCATTTGGGTGACACGAACGACGTAGCCTCGAAGCGCCTTATCCCGGCAGAGGCCAGTGCCCTCAGCAACAAGATCTTCTGCTCGGCGGGCACGATCACGGCCTCATTTTGAAGTCCGTCACGCGGACCAACCTCCACTATCTCAACCGATGCAGGCAATTTCACTAGATCACCCCCTCTTCGGACAGCGAGGCCATCTGTTCGGGAGACAGGCTCAGCAACTGGCCGTAAACCTCAGCGTTATGCGTGCCCATCCTCCCCCCATACCAGTCGATACTGCCGGGGGTCGCGCTCAGTTTAGGCACCAACCCAGGCATCTTCACCCTCCCTACCCCCTCGACCTTATCCTCTCGGATCATGTCCCTGGCGATATATTGCTCATCATCGACTATGTCGGCAATGGAGTAGATCGGGCCGGCGGGCACTTTCGCCTCGTCCAGAACGGCCAGTATTTCCTCAGGCGTGTGCGTGCTGGTCCACGCTTCGATTGCATCATCCAGTTGCTCAGCTTGTTGCGCGCGCCCCGCGTTATCTCTGTATTCGGGAGCGTCCGCAATATCAGCCCGCCCTATGGCCTGCATAAGCCGCCTAAAAATCGGGTCGCTATTAGCTCCAATAACTATATAGGAGCCGTCTGCGGCCCTGTATGTATTCGTAGGCGCTATACCGGGGAGTGCGTTACCTGTTCGGCCACGTATTACACCGGCCACGTCGTAGTCGGGAAGAGTAGATTCCATCAGGCTGAAAACGGCCTCATAAAGGCCGACATCCACCATCTGCCCTTCCCCCGTTCTTTGCACATCGCGTGAGTAGATTGCCATTAGCGTGCCGATTACGGCGTACAGAGACGCCAGAGAGTCGCCCAGGCTAATACCTGAGCGCACGGGCGGCTGCTCAGGGAAGCCTGTCACAAACCGCAGCCCTCCCATGACTTCCCCTACACTGCCGAAGCCCGGCTTCTCCGTATACGGGCCCGTCTGACCGTAGCCTGAGATTCTGGTCACTATGAGGCGTGGGTTCACCTCGTGCAGCACTTCCCAGCCCAGGCCAAGGTGCTCGAGCGTACCGGGACGGAAGTTCTCGACCAGGATGTCGCACTTCGCGATCAAGCGTTTCGCTATCTCCAGCCCTTCCGGGTGTTTCAGGTTGAGGGTTACCAGCTTCTTATTGCGCGACTGGAGCGACCACCAAAGGGATGCGCCCGTTCTTGGGTCTATATATCGCCAGTTGCGCAGCGGGTCGCCGGAGCCGGGGGCCTCGACTTTGATGACCTCAGCTCCGAACTCGGCGAAAAGCCGGGTAGCAAATGGGCCCGCAACGAGGGCGCCCAGTTCCAGAACTCGCAGGCCTTCAAGAGGACGTCGCGGTGGGTGGACGGTTGTTTGCTCACGCATATCATCGTAGTCTGTATTACTCATAATTCGTACTGGTCTTCTCTGCCTGATGCAGCCGCTCGCAAGCGTACTACTGAGGCTATGTGTTCTCTCATGTGTGCGCGGGCTGCCTCCACATCCCGCTCTTCAACTGCCTGAAGGACTAGGCGGTGCTGCTGGAGCGATACTCTAGTCCTGCCCTCTATGCTTAATGTCCAACGTCGCGATGCCTCAAATAGGTCGCCAACGCTGGCCATGATCCGTAGAAGTACATCGTTGCCTGCAGTCATGCTCAGCCCCAGGTGAAACTCGGCGTCGCACTGCAGCTGTACATCGATGTCCTCGAGGTTGGCTTCTGACCTATCCAGTATTCGGCGCAGCATGGCCACGTCTTCCGCCTTCCGCCGCTCAGCCGCCATAGCTGCGGCCTCCGGTTCGAGGATCACCCTTATCTCTATCAAGTTGCCTATGAGAGCGTCCGGGTTCGTGCCGGGCATGACAGCCCGTTCAGTCACGCTCGGAAAGGCAAGGCTCTGCACGACGGCGCCCGTGCTGCGTTTTATAGTTATCACCCCCATCATTTCCAGGGCAACCAGGGCCTCTCGAACCGAGTTGCGGCTTATGCCCAACTGGGCCGCCAGGTCGCGCTCCGGGGGAATAAGGTCGCCACGACGCAACTGCTGGCGCTTGATGAGAGAGAATATCTGCTCTGCTGCCTGCATATAGATGCGTGGGGCGTGTATGCGCGTAAGCTCGGTTGCGGTAATACGGTTTTTCATAGTATGCTCACGTCCTCGTCCAGGATTAGTTCAGTAGAAAAATAGCTGCGCTGTAACCGTTCGCGGTTGCTGATCTCCCCAGCTGGCCCCGAGTCCACTATCTGGCCGCTCTCAAGCACGTAAGCTTTATCGGCAACGCTTAAAGCTTCTGCCACCCGTTGCTCAACGAGAAGCACAGTCTCGCCCTCCTGTTTGAGCCGGGCAACAGCATCGAATACCTGCGCGGTTATACGCGGGGCCAGTCCCAGGCTGGGCTCGTCTAGCAACAGGAGTTGCGGCTTACTCATGAGTGCTCTACCTATCGCGAGCATCTGCTGCTCGCCCCCCGACATGGACCCCGCCAGTTGCGAGAGGCGCGTGCGGAGCGCAGGGAACAGATCGAGCACGAAGGCTATTCTGGAGGCTCGCGTAGCCTTACCGCCCAGCTTGAGCGCTCCAAGTTCCAGGTTTTCGAGCACGCTCATGCGCGGAAAGAGGTGTCTACCCTCTGCTACCATGCTCAGACCCTGGACGACGTGCTTCTCTACCGGCATGCCGATTATGTTCCGGCCCTGATAATCGATAGTTCCCTTTTGGACTTGAGCGATCCCCATTATAGCGCGCAGCAGGGTAGTCTTACCTGCCCCGTTCGGCCCCATCACCACCACTACTTGCCCGGGCTCCACGCTCAGGCTCACGCCGCGCAACACCTCTAAAGGCCCATAGCCCGCAACCAGGTCCGTTATCCTAAGCATGCGCCTCTCCCAGGTAAGAAGTGATTACACGCGGGTCGCGGAACACCTCAGCCGGTGTGCCCTGCGTAAGTAACCGCCCTTCGCTCAGCATAATGATACGCGGACAGAGCGCGCGCACAATTCCCATGAGGTGCTCAACTATGATTACTGCTGTCCCCATATTACTGATATCCATGATGGCACGAGCCAGGGGCCTTACCATTTCAAGATTTATCCCACTGAATAGCTCGTCCAACATCAGCACAGCCGGCCGGTTTACGATAGCTCTCGCCAGTTCGACCCGTTTGCGGTCAACCACGTTCAAGTCCATTACACGGTCTGCGTAGCGTGTAGTCAGCCCTGTAGTCTGTAGCGCAACCTCGACATGTTCCGCCGCTACTTCGAACGGTATAGACTGCTCAGCGCCGAACAAAGCCGCCACCATGACATTGTCAAAGACGCTCATCGACTTGAACGCATCCTCGATCTGGTGCGTCACGGCTATGCCCATCCTCCGGATCGTATGCGTGGGCAGTCCCGTTATCCGCTGTCCCTTGAGGGTTATGCTACCCTGCCAGGGCACTTGCTCCCCGGCGATAATACGGAACAGGGTGGTCTTACCGGCCCCGTTCGGGCCGATAATACCCAGGACCTCCCCTGGAGAAACCTCAAAACCGACGCCGTCTAGAGCTACCAGGCCCCCGAAGCGCTGGCGAATGTCCTGGACAATCAGTACAGGGGTAGAGGGGGAGCCTGCTAGTTTGTTATCGCTCTCCAAGTTGTTTGCTCCCTGCCCGCTTACTGAGTCTGGCAGTAACCATATCAAGTAAGCCCATTATCCCGCCCGGGATGAAGATTATCGTCAACAGGAGCGCGGCACCATACACCAACAAGCTCGCAGGGCCGAGCGCTACGCGCAGCGCCTCACCAATCGGGCTTAGCATGGCAGCGCCCACGAGAGGTCCGGCCAGCGTATTAACACCGCCGAAAACAGCGTATATTATCGCAACCACGCTGGTCTGTACCGAGTAGACGGAGGTTGGATCTATGTAGGTTATGTAGTGGCTGTATATGGCTCCCGCCATGGCAACGAACATGGCTGATATGCAGAAAGATATGAGGCGGGTGTTGCGAATACTCACCCCGCTCGTGGCCGCTGCCACCTCGCTCTCTCCAATCGCCCTAAACGCGAAATTCCAGCGGCTTTTCCTCAGCCACACGTTCACGAGCACAACCGCCTCGAGCAGCAGCAGAAAGTATACGAAAATAGCCAGTTGCGGGGAAGCCTGCACCGGAAAAGGAGGGGCATCCAGTACCGTCACTCCGAGGGGACCGTTCGTCAACCCGGACGCCAGTAATACCAGCACCCGCATAGCCTCGGCGAACGCGAAAGTGGCTATCGCAAAGTACGCCCCTTGCAGACGGATGGATATCCGCCCTATGATGAGGGCCAGGACTATGCCTATTATAGCGGCCGGGATCAAGCTAAGTAGCAGGTTCCAGTTCAGCTTCGTAAAGCTGAGCGCACCCACGTAAGCACCCGTACCGAAGAAGGCGGCGTGCCCGAGTGATAACTGGCCCGAATACGAAACCATATCCCAGGTGACCGCCAGTATCATCGCCAGCAAGGTCGAGATGCCAATACGGATGTAATATGGGTTAGCAGTCAGACCGTAAACCAGGATCGCAACGCTTGCAATACCCCAGATAGCAAGGAAGAGGTTAGACTTCCTGCTGCGGTTTTGCATCCAGGCCTGACTGATCTTGGTTACCGGATCACTATGTTTGGCTGCTGCTGCCATATAAACCCCCGGGCCGGATCGCCAGCACCGCTATAACTATCACAAAAGCAATCGCCGAAGCCGCTGTTGAAGATAGGTATAGGCTAGTGAGCGACTCCACCACGCCCAGAATCATGCTACCAATCACCGCCCCTACTATACTCCCCTGGCCGCCCAAGATGACGATTGCGTAAGCCTTCAAACTCAGGGGCAGCCCCACTGTTGGGGAGACATATTGAGTAAAACTAATGAGACTGCCGGCGGCACCCGCGAGCGCTGCCGCCAGCACAAAGGCTATCAAGTAAACCCTGTTCACCGAGATGCCCACCAGCTCGGAGCCGAGTGGATCTTGCGATACGGCCCGGATCATCTTGCCTGAGGTAGAGCGACGCAGCCAGATAAAGAGGCCCAGCATCAGGGGTATCGCGACCGCGAACGAGAGGAGCTGCGGCACGCCAAACGACAACCCCGCGACCTGGAAACCCGCCGTGGTGTACGGAGGGGTAGCTTTGCGCGTATCGGCCGTCCACAACAGCAGGGCTGCATTCTGGAGAACCAGGCTCAACGCGAAAGTAGCCAGTATCTGGTTCAGGTGAGACTTGGAGCGCAACACCGGCCATATAGCCGTTTGCTGGATAATCGCACCCAGCAGGCCCACGACGACAAAGCTGACGGGGAGCGATAGGAGAGGGTCCAGGTGAAAGATCGCGAACAGCCAGTAGCTGACATACGCGCCCACCATCACCAGCTCACCGTGCGCGAAGTTGATGATCTTCATGGCCCCGAAGATCAGGGTCAGGCCGCTGGCCACCAGCATGTACGTGCCGGAGGCCAGCATTCCGTTAATCACTCCTTGAAGGAGGAGGTTCATTATCGGTCAGACCAGCCGGGCGCCGGATATTCGATCTTGCCGCTTGCCGCAGCAGCGGGATAGACCACGACCTTCTGTCCGTCCTGTATCTGGAACACTATCACGTCCTTGAAGGCCTGGTGTCTGTCATCGAACGAGAACGGCCCCAT
>DATINP010000033.1:0-70751 GCA_035474135.1 Chloroflexia bacterium
AACAAAGAGTGGCGAAGCCCTCATAGAGATAGCGAATACGGCCCAGCCTACAGACATAGCGCGCGGCATAAATCCGAACGGTGAGCCATACGAGATCGCATACAGCGTACTGCTGATCCAGGCGATCAACCACGCCACCGAACACCGCGCCCACATCAACGTCATCCTCACTCATCTGGGCGTACAATCACCCGAACTAGATGCCTGGGCCTATGGGGATGCGCACGGGCTAATTAAGTAAGCAAACTATCATGGGGCTGGATGTCAGGCTGCGCCTTCGGCTCACAACTATTATCAAAACTTGAAGGAGGTCTGATATGGGTCAATTTGTAGAATTCGATTCAAATGGGGATGCCGTTCGCGCATACCTATCCAGCCAGGGGGACGAAAAGAAGCCTGGCATCCTCTTATGTCACGCATGGTGGGGCCTCAACGACTTCTTCGTCGGACTGGCCGACCGCCTCTCCGCCGAAGGGTACACTGTGCTTGCCCCCGATCTCTTCGGCGGACACACCGCCATCACCATCCCTGAGGCCGAAGCCCTCGCCACCAACCTCGAACAGGATGGCGGGGAGAAAGCCATCACAATAGAGCAGGCCGCGCTCGACTACCTCCTGGGCCTGCCGAACGTTGCAGGCAACAGGGTGGGCGCAATTGGCTTCTCATTGGGCGCAGCTTACGCAGGCTACCTTGCGGCCCTCCGCCCAGAAGTCGCTGCCGTAGTCGTGTTCTACGGTGGGCCGTACTATGGCGGTGAAGGCGGCTATGCCGGGCACACGCACGCCGCCACGCAAGGCCACTTTGCCCTGAACGACGATTATGAACCTGTTGAGCCGATTCGAGAGGTCGAGGCCGACCTGAAAAAGGCAGGCAAAGCAGTTGACTTCTACTTCTACCCGGACTCGGGCCACTGGTTTTTCGAGAGCAACAGGCCCGATGCTTATAATGCCGCGGCTGCACAGCTAGCGTGGGAACGCACTTTAGTATTCCTACATAGTATCCTGAAGGAAGCAAACAATGCCTAGAATCATTCCCGAAGTCGTAATATCCGACATGGAGCGTTCGATGACCTTCTACACCTCGCTCGGTTTCGTCCAGGACCAGGCGGGCGTCGTAGACGAATAGGGAACGCAATTGTACAGCCTGATGATGGGCGAAGCGCGAGTATGGGTCCTGCGGGCGGACACCGTTGAAGGTTTCCAGAGCGACACACCTCGCGGCTATGGTGTGCATCTCTATCTGACGGTAGACGACGTAGACAGCTTGTATGACAAACTTAAGGCATCGGGCGCAACGATAGTGCGCGAGATTGAGACGCAGTATTATGGCCTACGTGAATTCATAGTGGCCGACCCCGACGGCTATACGTGGACGATCAACATGCCTGTAAACGCCCGTGCCCAGGAAGCCTTGGACGGACAAGAAGCGCAGTGAGCCGAGAGCTAGATACACAGGCACAGATGGAGGCGGCGATAGCGCACCTGTCAGACACCTCTTCCGAGCCTGTCATGGCCGAACTGGTAACCCGGTTCGGCCCGATGCACCTTTCGCGCACCGACGACTACTTCTTCACGCTGGTGGACAGCATAGCCTCGCAGCAGCTGTCAGGCAAGGTCGCCGAAACCATCACTAAACGTGTTCGCGCGCTGGTAGGCGACAAGGAGAAGGTTGAGGCCGAGGATATGCTCCTTGTGCCCGACCAGTCCTTGCGCGATGCCGGTCTGTCGTGGGCCAAGGTACGCTATATAAAGGACCTGGCGCAGAAGGTCGCTGACGGCGAGGTGCACCTTGGCCGGATCTCGCAGATGGACGACGAGGACGTGGTGAAGGAGTTGATCAAGGTCAAGGGAATTGGCCGCTGGACAGCCGAGATGTTCCTGATGTTCTCGCTCGCCCGCCCCGATGTGTTCGCCGTCGGCGACTACGGCCTGCAATCTGCCCTCAAGCGCTTCTTCGCACTGGACGTTCTGCCCAAGCCCGCCCGGATGCAAGAGTTGTCCGAGCCATGGCGACCCTACCGCTCTTACGCGGCGCTCTATCTGTGGCGCGCACTTGGGGTGTAGTTAGAGGAGCATAACCATGCAAAGCATAGCTATTATCTCGGACATACACGGCAATTGCACTGCGCTTGACGCCGTGTTGTCCGACCTTGCAAGCAATCCCGCTGAGGGCGTTGTGTGTCTGGGTGATGCGATACAAGGCGGGCCGCAACCTACACAGGTGGTGCAGCGCCTGCGCCAATTGGGCTGTCCCGTTGTGATGGGCAATGCCGACGCGTGGATGCTCACCGGCCACGAGACAAGCCCCACCGAAACCACGACCGAGAAGCAAAAGCAGGTGCGCGATTGGCAACTTGCTCAGCTATCCCAGGCTGATAAAGACTTCATTGCCGCCTTCAAACCCACCGTCGAAGTAGCGCTCGAAGGCGGGGTCAACCTCCTCTGCTTCCACGGTTCACCCACCTCGTTCGACGACATTATCCTACCGGAAACGCCCGAAGAAGAGTTCGTAGGCTTCCTGGGAGCATGGCGAGGTCGCGTGATGACAGGAGGCCACACCCACCTCCAGCAGATACGGAGGCTGGGCGACTACTTCTTCTTCAACCCCGGCAGCGTTGGCGTGACCTATGATCGCCATCAACCCGAAGAAAACGTTCAGTTGGACCACTGGGCCGAATATGCTGTGCTAACTTCCCACGAAGGACGCTTGAGCCTTGAGTTCCGTCGCGTGCCTGTCGACGTGGATAAGCGCGTAGAAACGCTCATCGCAAGCGGCAGACCCTATGCAGACAGCTACGCAGCCCAGTACGGCGTGCGTGATAGCTAATCCGTCATCTACTATCTTAATGACGTAGGCGTGACATAATGGGACAGGTTTTGCTTAGTTCCTTCGGGTACATTTCGCAGCGGGCGTTCTACGACTCGTCCAAATAGCCCTCTGCCGACAAGACTTCGATCAATTGAGATAAGCCTTCGTACTCCAGGATGACCGTATTGCCGGCCTCAATCACAGGCAAAATACCGTAGCCTTTTTCGACATATTCCTGTCGGGCCTCTTTATCCAGGCTTACATTGCGGTCAATGAAGGCGATGTTCATGCGTGAAAGAAACTCCTTCACATCTTGACAAGGGCCTCACATATTCCCACTATAAACCTGTACGGGTGGTTTACTGCTCATACTAATCCATGGAGTACCAGGCCGTTTGACTTACAACCTAGGACCCGTAATCTGCGATCCGTTAGAACCATTTGACCATTAAAGTAGTATATATAACAGACAGGAATCTTTCGAGCGGTTCCTGCGCCGGAGCAGGAGGGAAACCATGGCTGGAGACACATGGCGCTCACGCGAGGCAGAACTCATAGCGAAATATGCCGAACGACTGGTGCCCATCGACGAGGGAGACGACCAGGGCGGCGAGAAGAAACCCGCGATCGCTTCGCCCAAGTCGTCATCCAAGAGCAAAGATGATGAATTGGAGCTGAGCTACATGAACGGCGCGCCGCCGAGAGATCTGCTCAACTACAAGAACATGGACCTGGAAATGTCGCTGTGGGCCAAGACAGGCACAGGCTGGATGTCTCTAGGCGTGATGATCCTGTTCGCATTTGCCTGTTTTATTCTGGCGATCGTGCTGTGGCTGCTGCGTGTCGGCGCGTGACGAGGGCTCAAGGGTTAGTAAGCGACCACCCCGCTATTGTGTCGAAACGGCTCGCCGGGGACAGCATATCCGCATCGGGCAAAGTCACTCCTTGGGCGGGCGCAATGGTGGCGTAATTGTACAGTGGAGTGGACAGCACCACGGCCGGCACGTCACTGATGAAGGCTTGTGCAAAATCGCAATAGAGCGGCGCGCGCGCTTCTATACTCGCGGTCGAACGAGCCGTTGCCAGCGCCTTGTCAGCCGCCGCGTTGTGCCACCCGGCAAAATTGAGACCTCCCGTAACCGCCTGCGACGAGTGCCAGTAGTCGTACAGGTCGAGGTCTGCTCCCGCGGCCTCCCAGCCTGCCAGCGCAACATGGAACGCACGCGGACCAAGATAGTCGCGCAGGAACGCGTCACGCCCAACCGCCGCAAGACGAGCGTCCACACCCACTGCCCGTAGCTCGTCCACGATCCCCTGGGCCAGCGTTACATTAGTGGACACGTCCGAGTTCGCCGCCAGCACCACCGTCATCGTTACTCCACCCCGAACTCGAATGCCGTCCGCACCCAACTTCCACCCGGCCTCATCAAGCAATTGAGATGCTTCTGTGGGGTCATAGGGTTGGGCGGGAGCGCAGGAAGCGTTGTATGCCCATGAATGGGGAAGGATCGGGCCGTCCAGGGGCGCGCTCACATGGTCCTTTTCATCGGCAAGCACCGCCCGGTCAAGCGCGATCTCGAACGCCCTGCGGGTTTCCACCTTGTTAAAAAGAGGCGAGTCGACATTGAGGATCAGCATGTTGTAACGTGCCAGGTTCTGCGTGTGGAGCGTAACGCCGGGCACCGCCTCTACCTCGGCCAGGTTCTCGGCGGGTATGTGGCCGAGGCCTTGTACCTCGCCCAGCTTTAGTCCCGTCAGCGCCGCGCCAAACGTCGGGTAGGGACGGAACCAGATACGCTCGATCTCGCCTGTCGTTGGGGGCAAAAACGAGTTGGGTACCAATAGCACCCCGCCCGCGGTGGGGGTCGCCACATTTGGCACGGTAGTCGTAACCGGGGTGGCACCCTCTACCTGAGAACCGGGCGCGCTTATGTGCGCGTAACGCCAGGGACCGGAACCCACGGGAGCCATGTTCAGGGCTGACTTCGCCAACTCGGAGGCTTTCACGCTCTCCCACAGGTGGCGGGGCAATATTCCCAGCGTCGTATACTGAGGGAATGCCGCGTTCGACTGGGGTAGCTTGAGTACCAGGCTGGCAGTAGGCACGATAGTTATGTCAACTCCATGCCAAGGAAGGGCCAACGCAGGATCGCCGGGAAAGTCTGCTGACTGGAGCAGGTTGAGAGTAAAGGCGACATCGTCTACAGTCAGCGGGGTGCCGTCTTGCCAGTGCAGGTCGGGCTTGAGGGTGAAGGTAAAGATGGTGCTATCGGCATTTGCGGTCCAGCCTGACGCCAGGTCGGGCACGAGTTTGCCTTGAGTATCCACGCGTGAGAGGCCGCTGTAAATAAGGTGTGTCAGGTCGAGGTCGGTATCCGAGGTCGCCAGCAAAGGGTTGACCAGATGGGGTGCGCCGATCATAGCCTCGACGTAGGTTTGGCCCGCAACAGGACTAACCGTCGGGCGCGCCTGCGCCCCAATTACGAGGATTACCAACAGAAGGGCCACACCAAGCAGGCCTGCTATGGCCTGGGGCTTAAAAGTAGATCGCATGAGAATAACGAAAAAGCCTGCCTGGTGGCAGGCCGAAAGCGGGTTATTTAGACCTGCTAGGGAGTGATCACGTAGCTACCGATCAGAGCCACTAAGAAGAAGACTACGGCAAGCGCGATCGTGAACTGGAAAAGGCGCTTCTCGAAACCGCGGCGTGTGCGGTATACGGACGAAGCTTCACCGCCGAAGATGCCACCCATGCTTGAACCTTTGGCCTGCATGACCAGCACAGCGATAAGTACAATGGCAAGTATGATCTGTATTATGCCGAGAGCGGTTCTTAAATCCACTGTGAAACTACTCCTCTTAGATAGAACACGGGCATGGTCCTATTTGCGCCATGACTCGTCTATTATACAGGTTGAGGCGTAGCAGTGCAAGGAAGGGGCGACAGGCGACGATTGACGACGGACGATCCATGACGCATCTGCTTGCCCAGACCCGATTCTTATGATATAATTACCGGGTATTGCCTAAAGAGGGTCAAGGGAAAAGAAAGAAGTTATAACAGACAAAGCAGGATTCCCCTCTCAGCAAAGAGGTTTTCGAGAACTGCCCTGACAAGCGGGGCTAAGTGGCACAAATAGAGGTGCCCGCAGGAGGTTTCATCTTTGGCATTGCTGCAAGAGCGCAAGAAGGAAATAGTCAGTAAGTACCAGGTTCATGGTACAGACACAGGCTCACCTGAAGTACAGGTCGCCATCCTCACCACACGTATCAACGACCTTATTGCACATTTCAAGGCCCATACGCACGATCATCATTCGCGCCGCGGCCTCTTGAAAATGGTTGGTCGCCGCCGCCGTCTTCTCTCTTATCTGGCGAAGAACGACATTAACCGCTACCGCGAACTGATCTCCAGCCTCAATATCCGCGACATCCTCAATCGCCCCGGCGCATAATTGCCTGCCCGGGGCATATTTATTGGCTGTCGATAAGGTGTCGACGGCCATCCTCGCATGAGAAAAGAAATGAGAACGGAGAAGCAAGAACCTCGTTTCTCCTGTGCCGATCCCGATCCCTCATTTCTGTAATCTCATTTCTCAATCCCACCAGGAGACATAAGTGAACACAGAACCAAAACAATTCAGCATCAATCTTGCTGGCCGCGAATTGACCATAGAGGTCGGTCGCGTGGCCGAGCAGGCTTCGGGTGCTTGTACTGTGCGCTACGGCGATACAGTAATCCTCGCGGCTGTAGTCGCTGCCAAGGAGCCACGCGAAGGCGCAGACTTCCTGCCCCTTACTGTTGATTACGAAGAGAAGATGTACGCCGCAGGCAAAATCCCCGGCGGCTTCATCAAGCGCGAAGGCCGGCCCACAGAAAATGCCACACTGACATCGCGCCTCACCGACCGCCCTATCCGCCCCCTTCTGCCCAAGCAGTGGCGCGCGGAGATCCAGGTGACAATCACTACACTGTCCACCGACCAGGTAACTGAGCCTGAAATCCTCTCTATCATCGGCACCTCCGCCGCCATGCTCCTCTCTGACCTTCCCTTCGCGGGTCCGGTCGGCGCGGCCAAAGTCGGCTACATCAACGGTGAGTTCGTGCTCAATCCCACCGCCCAGCAGTTCCAGGAATCGGAGTTAGAACTGAGCCTCGCGGGAACCGAGGATGCCGTGTCAATGGTCGAAGCCAGCGCACACGAGCTTCCCGAAGATATCATGCTGGAAGCCGTCAAATTCGGTTTCGAGCAAGGGGTCAAGCCAGTCGCCGCTCTGCAAAGACAGATCGTCGAGGCTTATCAGCCCAAGAAGCGCGACTGGCAGCCTCCCGTCGCCGACACCTCCTTTACCGATGAGGTAACGGCATGGATCGGCACTCGTATGGCCGACGAAACTCACGACTCGGACAAAACGGTACGGGAAGACCGCACCAACGCCCTCCGCGCCGAAACGATTGCTCACTTCACTGAGTCTGCTGATCTTTCGGATGAGGACAAGGCGAAAATCACCGCCAATGTGAACAAGGCCTTCGACGTCCTTCTGAAAGAGGAAGTTCGCAACGCGATCCTCGTGCGCGGCGAGCGCCCCGATGGACGCGGTCCCAAGGACATCCGCCCTATCAGTATCGAAGTGGGCGTCCTCCCACGCACCCACGGCTCGGCCCTGTTTACACGCGGCCAGACCCAGGTGCTCTCGGTCGCCACTCTCGGTACAGGCGCTGACGAGCAAATGCTCGATGGCCTCGGCATCGAGGACACCAAGCGCTACATTCATCACTACAACTTCCCGTCCTACTCGACCGGCGAAACCCGCCGAGGCCGAGGGCCATCACGCCGCGATATCGGCCACGGTGCGCTGGCCGAGCGTGCTCTTGAGCCTGTTCTGCCTTCCCAGGCTGATTTCCCCTACGTGATACGCGTTGTAAGCGAAGTGCTATCCTCCAACGGCTCCTCGTCTATGGCCTCTGTGTGCGGCAGCACCCTTTCGCTCATGGACGCAGGTGTCCCGATCAAGGCCCCGGTCGCAGGCATCGCGATGGGCCTCGTCGAGAGCAAGGATGGCACCCAGCACAAGGTCCTCACCGACATCCAGGGCATCGAAGACGCACTGGGCGACATGGACTTCAAAGTCGCGGGCACATCCGAGGGCGTTACCGGCCTCCAACTTGACCTCAAGACACAGGGGCTGGCATTCGCTATCATGGAAGAAGCCTTCGCACAGGCTCGTGAAGCTCGCCTCTTTATCCTCGACAAGATGCAGGAAGTGCTGGCCGAGCCTCGCCACCAGCTTTCCGCTTATGCACCGCGCATTCTCCGTATCAAGATCAACCCCGAGAAGATCGGCGCGCTGATTGGTCCCGGCGGTAAGAACATAAGAGGCATCACCGAAAAGACAGGTACCAAGATCGACGTTGAGGAAGATGGCACAGTGCTGGTGGCCTCGACCGACGGCGAGAGTGCCAAGCAGGCAATCCGCATGATCGAGGGCCTCACTAAAGAAGCCGAGGTGGGCGAAATCTACCTGGGCAAGGTGGTTCGCATACTTCCCTACGGCGCATTCGTCGAAATCCTGCCCGGCAAAGACGGCCTCGTGCACATCTCCGAACTTGCAGATTACCGCGTCGAAAACGTGGAAGACGTGGTAAGCCTGGGTGACGAGATCAACGTGATGGTAATCGACGTTGACCGCCAGGGCAAAGTTAGCCTGTCGCGCAAGGCCGTACTCACCGGCGAAATGCCCCCGCCCCGCGCCGAGCGCGAGCGCAGTGGCTTCGGCGGTGGCGGTCGAGATCGAGGTCCCCGCGAAGGCGGTGGCGGTGGCGGATATAACCGCGGCGGCCCCGGTGGCGGCGGCGGCGGTGGCGGCTACAACCGTGGTGGTCCAGGCGGTGGCGGTGGCGGTGGATATAACCGCGGCGGCCCCGGTGGCGCTCCCGGCGGTGGTGGCTACAATCGCGGCGGTGGCGACCGGCCCCCCCGCGAAGGCGGCGACCAGGGTTCACAAGAGGGCGGCAACCGCTGGTAAGTAACTGACAGTTATGCTGTTTACGCAAAATAAGCTAGAGGGGGATGGCACTACTGCCTGTCCCCCTCTGTCTTTAACTCAGGAGGCAATCCTAATATGAACGTACTCGAAGCGATCCGGCGCAAGCGCACCGTTCGCAAATATACCGACCAGCCTATCCCGCAGGACACGGTCGAACAAATCCTGTATGCAGGTCGCCGCGCTCAATCCTCCAAGAACCTGCAACCCTGGCACTTCATCGCCATCCAGAGCCGCGACACATTGACCGCCCTCTCCAAACTGGGCGACTACGCGACCCATCTCCCGACCGCCGCGCTGGCCATTGCCATAATCACGCCGGATCCTGCGTCCCAGTACGCGGTCATGTTCGACGCAGGGCAGGCCGCAGCCTACATGCAGCTTGCCGCGCTCGACCTGGGCATCGGCTCGGGCATTATTACACTGCATAGGGCCGAACCTTCGCGAGAGATTCTCGGCTATCCCTCCAACCTCCACCTCCTGTTTTTGCTGGCCTTCGGCTATCCACAGGATCCCACAGCCGCGTTCAGCCCCGCATCGAGGCCGGGGGGCCGCTTGCCCACCAGCGAGATAATCCACTACGAGCACTGGCAATCCCAAAGCCCAGCACAACCGGCAGAGTAGCACGAGGGAGAATAGGGGACTTCTAGGACACGTACGACCGCGCCCCGTCAAGCCCTGATAGGGGAATAAGCAAGTTCTCGACTGTTTCCGGTCAGACATTCCGGAGCATCTTGTAAGTGGCGAAACATTGTTCGCTTTGAATTCGTAATCATGTATAATAGTCGCGACTTACAAACATAAAACCCAAATACGAAACGACCAAGGGATACGACACATGGCTAGGCAATGTCCGACCCAACCGTTCTCTGTTCGTGGCGAGCCGACGCTTAGAGTAGCCCACTCTAGTCAGGCTCCCACTCAAACACGCCCCGCTCTCCAGTCCACTGAACCAACTCGGCGCAATAGCAGCTCACAACTGCCCGGTCCGCGCCTGTCCCCAATGCTGGGGTGGTGGCCCAATGTACTGCCCATGCTCCGCGATCCCGCGATCAGCATGTTGCACCTCTGGTATCGCTACGGCGACGCGGTATCCCTCGGCAACTATCGCGATGCGCCCATCCTGATAGTATTTTCGCCCGAGTACAACCGCTACGTTCTGACCAATAACGATATCTTCTACAGCCTCGATGTCAACAGCGGCGACGCACTGTTCAAAGTTCCGCCCGACACCTCGGCGGCGCGCCTCCTCTCCGGCATCGCGTCCATGAACGGTGAA
The DNA here is from genome assembly GCA_035474135.1 of Chloroflexia bacterium. Lineage (GTDB taxonomy): Bacteria > Chloroflexota > Chloroflexia > QHBQ01 > JADMIH01 > JADMIH01. The sequence continues at coordinate 10,133 of DATINP010000033.1, forward strand.
GAACATACCGCGCATCGCCGCCTCCTCATGCCCAGCTTCCATAAGAAGCGCGTGGATGCCCTGCGTGACTCGATGGTTGAGTGCGTCGAGAACCATATCGCCGGCTGGCGCGATGGCGACCCGCGCATCCTCGTCAACGAAATGCTCGATCTCACTCTCGCCGTAGCAATCGTGGGCCTTATCGGTTTAAACCCTGCCGAAGAAGGCAAGCGCGTACGCAACCTGATCGAGCAGTGGAGCCAGCGCGGACTCACCCCACAGGTGGCTCTCCTCCCATACGACCTCCCCGGCACGCCCTATCGCCGCTTCCGCGTGCTGTCAGAACAGGTCGAAGCCGAACTGATCGAGGTAATCAAGCGCAAGCGCACCCGCGTCGGCTCGGCAGACGACGGCAACGAGGGCGATGCTCTCGCCCTGCTTATCCACGCGCAGGACGAAGACGGCACACTTCTTTCCGACAGCGACCTGATAGGGCATCTCAGCACTCTGTTCACCGCAGGCCACGAAACCACGGCCTCGGCCCTCACCTGGACGCTTTTCCTGCTCACCCAGCATCCCCACATACTAGCTGACCTCGTGGACGAACTCGACGGCGTATTGCACGGTGATGCCCCGTCCCTCGAACAGCTACACAACCTCCCCCTGCTCGATAACATAGTGAACGAGGGGCTGCGGATGTTCCCGCCCGGCATGTGGATCTTCCGCACTGCTGTCAAGCCGTTTGAGCTTGGCCCCTACTCGCAGCCCGCCTTTTCCCAGCTTATCTTCAGCCCCACTGTTACCCACTACCGCCCCGACCTCTATCCGAATCCTCATACGTTCGACCCGCATCGATGGGAGACTATAAACCCTACGCCCTACGAATACCTGCCGTTCGGCGGCGGTCCGCGCCGTTGCCTCGGGGCAACCTTTGCCCTGCTTGAGATCAAGTTGGCGCTCTCCATTATCCTCCAGCGCTGGCGCATCGAGGTTCCCCACCGCCACCGCGTTGACCGCAGCGGCACGATTCTGTCCCGACCGAAAGACGGCCCACCCATCACTATCCACAAACAGGACCGCCACTTCGTCCACAGCGCAGTTCGGGGCAATATCCATGATCTCGTAGACTTCGGCCCCACCTACAAATAACTTTACTATCCAACAACTATGAATAACTCCACAGCCTACTCGCTTACCAGCCTGTTCTTGATTGGTGCTCCGGTGTTGCCTGCCACAGGCGAAGCCGCCAACCCGACTATATTCATCGTTATTCTCGTGATCGCCACCCTCGCGATCATCGCCGGTATTTTTCTGCTCCGCCGCAAACCCCCCATCTAACTAGCAACTGCCTCGTGGTAATCAATGTTATAATTGAGGGGATTAGCAAAATAAAGGAGCGACATGCAAGACGAAATGACAGATAAGAAGCGAGCCAGATGGGTGCCCGTAGCCAATGCCACCACCATACCCTCAGGCCAATTCACCTGCGTATCAATTGAGGGCCAGGATATAGACATTTTCAACATCGATGGCCAATACTACGCTATGGGTGATGTTTGCACGCACGCAGCCACTCCCCTCTCAGAAGGCGAGTTCTACGAAGACATGCGCGGCTGGGTAATAGAGTGCCCCCTGCACGGCTCTCAGTTCGACGTCACTACCGGAGAAGCGGTCTCACTCCCCGCCACAGGTAACGCAGGCAAATACGAAGTGTGCGTAGAAGACGGCCAAGTACTTGTCAACCCCGATCCGGTCACGCCTTTCGGAGCGTAGAGCAAGCGTCAGACGCCAAAAATACAATCGTGTTGACGCGTGACATTCCGGCTCAGTAGGCCCCTTCACCTCGAACCCAGGTGGGAATCGTCTTTAGAATTATACGCACGTCCATGGCGGGCGACCAATTCTCAGCGTAGTAGAGATCGAGCTTCACCATATCCTCGAAGGATAGATCCGACCTGCCGCTCACCTGCCACAGTCCCGTAAGGCCAGGCGTCACGTCCAGCCGCTTAAGGTGCCAGTCGTCGTAGCGCTCTACCTCGTCGGGGGTAGGCGGGCGTGGCCCGACCAGGCTCATTTCGCCCTTCAGGATATTGAACAACTGGGGCAACTCGTCCAACGACGTGCGCCGGATAATCTTGCCAAAGGAAGTCCTGCGCGGATCGTCCCGTAACTTGAACACAGGCCCTTCACGCTCACTCTGATACATAAGTGCGGCTTTTCGCTCTTCGGCGTCCTCGTACATGGAGCGGAACTTGTAGCACACGAAGGGAGTACCGCCCTTGCCCACGCGCTTTTGCCTGAATAGCACCGGGCCGGGCGACGTTAGCCGCACAAATAGAGCAATCAACAGCATCGGTACGCACGCCACCACCAGCATCACCAAGGCCAGCGTCGTATCCATCATGCGCTTTACAAACAGGTTGAAGCCCCGCAAAGCTACATCTTTCACACCTATCAAGGGCACGCCGTTCAGTTCGTCGATGCGAACCTCGTTGAAACGCATCTCAAAGAGGTCAGGGACCAGCTTAAAGTCTACTCCGAACTCGCGACAGCTATCGATGATCTCCAGGATTTGCGTGTGATGCATTGCAGGGAGAGTCACTATCATTTCATGCAAGTCCTGGCTCTCCAGGATGCGTCGCACGTCATTGATACTACCTAGCTTGCGTAATTCTCCGTTTCGAGGTTTGATGGGCACTCGCCAGTCACGGCGAAGTGGGTCCGTCGGATCTGACACATAACCCGCCAACTGGTAACCCAACTCAGGCCGCTCTACTATATCCTTCATAATGCGCTGGCCCGCCAGTCCCGCGCCGACCACTACGGTACGCCTGATATTGATCCCCCGCTGCCACAGCCACATACGCAGAGCGCGATAAGCCATGCGCTCCAGGATGAACACCACCAGGGTACAAGCGCCCAGGAAGATAAAGAGCATCCTGCTGGGCAGCACAGGGTTAAGCAGCAAAGCGCCCAACGTCAAAACAGCCACTCCTATAACAGACCCTATCGTGATAAGGCGCATATGGTCGAGCCACGACGCACCACGAGGCAGGGCATATAAGCCTCTAGCCTGGAAGGTCAGGAGAGTTATTCCCACAAAGGCCACGATGTACCAGGTAAATGCCGAAAGCGGGCGGAAAGATTCCGGCGCAACGTCACTTCCAAGCTCGGCGCCATATCGAAGCCAGTAAGCAAGCACAAATGCTGCCCCCAACAGGAGGCCATCGGCCAACAACCGTAGCGCGATAAGCGCATATCGTGTTCTTCGCGCTCTACGCATACGCTCCTCGCCGGTACCAACGAGCGTCAAGTGCCGCCCGCCTGCTAACGAAATTTTGTCTTCTGTCATTTTTGGGCCGGTATCCACGCCAGGAACCGGCTGGTATTCAGGAGCTTCCAATCTTAAACCTGCATAGCCTTCGGCCTACGGCGTTACAACCGCATCTCCCCATAAACGTTAATAGTTTAGTGCCGCGTGCCGTCGAAATTTAGCTTCCAATAAGCCGATATATTATAGCATACAAGCCTCACGTTTGCCCCATTTTAAATCTATGTGTATAATGTGGTTTAAGCAAAGATCGAGCCATCATAGGCGCCAAGCCCAATTCTTGCAAGGAAGCAAGTTTGGTGCCATTTTCTATGCTCCGCACTTTGCGTATGCCGGTATAGAGCCAGGAGGAACTAAATCGTTGTCAAAGCAGACCGCTTCCCGGAGCGGATCGGGTAATCGTGGCGCGCGCCGCAAGGACACTCAGCCGGACGGAGTATCCCCAGCAGAACGCACCACAGAAGACATAAGTCAGGCAACCGGTGGTCACCCCACGGGCGGTGGCAAGCAGCACTCTACTTCTTCCTCATCCTCAACTCCTTTCCTGCAGAACTCCAACGGCTCAAATTCGAATCATGCCGCGATGTCGGCGGACGACCCGGCCCTATTGAGCGTGGGCGGTCTTCCTATTTCTCCCGTCTTACCTACCACAGCCGAATACATGCAGATGCGAACCTCGCGAAGGCGCAGGTGGTTGCGGTTCGGTATCTTTATAGTGTTGATCGCCCTGATCTCCGAGAGCATTTGGCTCTCACCCTTCAGCGACAGCGCGGCGAACGCGGTCCCTCGCCAGCCTGATCCTATCCCCCTCGCAGAAGTCCAACCGTATGGTGTGAACACTTTCCTCCACAAAGAGGTAGATAGCTGGAAGAAAGATAAAACCATGCAAATGGCCAAGGACCTGGGCGTGGGGTGGATCAAGCAGCAGTTTCCCTGGGCCGAGATTCAATTCAGCCCAAGCTCTGATCCCAAGATTGGCTATTGGGATAACAAGAACGGCCAGAGCGCCTGGACCAAGTACGACAATATCGTGAGCCTTGCCCAACAGTATGGCTTGCGAGTTGTAGCGCGTATTGATAGCGCGCCTCTCTGGTCACACCCCGGTAACCCCGACCCCAAGGCTCCGCCGGACGCCGCGCACATGGCCGATTTCGGCGACTTTGTCGGCACCTTCGTAAACCGCTACCGAGGCAGTATCGCCGCCATCCAGGTCTGGAACGAACCTAACCTCAAGGGCGAGTGGGCAACGGGCAATCCCGTCAATGCTGCTGAATACACAGACCTGCTCAAAGTAGCGTATACAGCCGCCAAAAACGTCAATCCCGATATCATAGTGCTGGCCGCACCCCTCGCCACAACCTTCGAGTCCCTTGGCTATGCCGGCAACTTGAACGAACTGGACTACATGCAGGACATGTACGACGCAGGCGCAAAGCCCTACTTCGACGCTATGGCTGCCAATGCCTACGGCACCACATTCGCCCCCGAAGACCCACCATCACCTGACAGACTGAACTTCCGCCGAGTCGAGCTTTTGCATGACATCATGGTCAAAAACGGTGACGCTAACAAAGCGGTCTGGTTCAACGAGTACGGCTGGAATAGCTCACCTGACGACATAACAAATGTGCCCTGGGGCCGCGTCACGACCGAACAACAGGGCGACTATACCGTGCGCGGCATCCAATACGCCCGCCAGAACTGGCCCTGGGCGGGAGTATTCACTATATGGTATCTGCGCCAGGTCGGAGATATTCCCCGCACCAACAGTGAATTCTATTTCGGCCTCGTTGATCCCGACTTCAGGACGAGCGTTGCTTACGACCGTATCCAGGCTGCAGCCACCGTCCTCGACAGCGTGGCCGGGCCAGGAGTGTGGGGTCCTCTCACGGCACCTGTCACATCTGACCCACGCTGGCGCATTCGACTGGGCGACGTCACAGGGGGCATGTATCTGGCGCCCTCGGCCCTCGATATTAGCCTGAGCGTACCGTTCAAAGGGACAGACGTATCGGTGCAGCTGGTGCCCCTCCAGAGCGCGGGTGCGATCACCGCCACGCAAACCGTTGGTGCCCGCTATTATGTGACCATAGACGGTTCGTCACGCTCCGTGATCTCTGACCTACCTCGCGACGCAAGCGGCAATGCTTATATAGACGTCCCCGCTGTGGGCGCACCTCTCAATCTCGTGGTTGCGAAAGGGATCAATGCTGAATTCCAGACCGGGCAGCACACCCTTGGGATAAGGGTCGCCGCCAACCCGGCCGGGGTACAGCCACCGCTTGGTGGCCGCACATATGCGCCCCTCGTGCAAAGCCCTAACCTGCCGGGCATTGGCCTAATCACGGTTGAAGCTCACCGCTCCTATATTCTATTCGCCCTCTTGACGCTGGCGCTTCTCCTGGCGGGTGCATATCTCGTCTGGCTATTACGTAAGCCGCCCCCACCCTTGCCTGGGCCTGATTCTGCGGCTCCCGGGCGCTGATGCGTCTCGCTCGTCCTCTCGTCAATGATATTTCGGCCAACCCTATTGCCAGGGCCGTCCTTGCCTGCCTGCTGCTGGCCACCTGCGTGGGATCCCTCGTGGGTGTTTCGTACGTCGATAATTACGTAAACGCCGGGGTCGCCTGGGGCGGGCCTCCACCTGACATCCCCCTCGCTGACGTAGACCCCATGGGGGTGAATCTCTTCCTTGAGAAAGAGCCTGACCCCGCCAACGTGGTCAAATCGCTCGACATGGCGCAGGCGGGCGGCTTCAAATGGATCAGGCAAGACTTCGCCTGGAACGACATCGAGATCAGCGCCAAGGGCAATTTCACTGACACCCGCAACCCCGGCAACCCCGTCAGTTCCTGGGCCAAGTACGACTTCATTGTGGACCAGGCAGTCGCCCACGGCATTACTATTATGGCCCGCCTCGATAGCCCGCCTGTGTGGGCGCGCAAGCCCGGCGACGACCTGGAGACCTACCACAAAGGCCCACCCGCCAATAACAACGACTACGGAGACTTTGTGGCCGCCGTCGCTGCGCGCTACAAGGGCAAGATCAAGTACTACCAGATATGGAACGAGCCAAACCTGTTAGGCGAATGGGGAGGCCACCCTGTCAACGCCGAACAATACGTGGCCCTGCTGAAGGTGGCACACGACCACATCAAGGCCGTTGACCCCGACGCCGTGATTGTGTCGGCGGCTCTCGCGCCCACCACCGAGGAGAGCGCGGCCAACCGCAGCGACATCCTGTTCCTCGAAGATATGTACCGCGAGGGAGCTAAGCCCTATTTTGACATTATGTCAACTATGATCTATGGGCTGGGTCAGCCGCCGAGCGACCGCCGCACCGACTTCAAGCGGTTGTCTTTCTCGCGCCCTGTGCTCTTGCACGAGGTAATGGAGCGTAACGGCGATGCTCTGAAGCCGATCTGGATCAGTGAGTACGCCTGGCTCAGCTACCCCGACGACCTGCAACAACGGCTCAATCTCTCGCCGGACGAGTGGGCTGCGTTCCAGGCCAAGAACATCTGGGGCAAGAGCGTAGATGAGCAGACGCAAGGCCAGTATCTCGTAGAGGGCTACGAGCGCGCCCGCGACGAATGGCCCTGGATGGGCGTGATGTTCGTGTGGCACCTGCGCAACCCCGACGGCGACCCTCTCGAACCGGCCACCTACTTCTCCATCCTCAACCAGGATTTCACCCCACGGCCCGCGTACCTCGCCCTCCAGGAATACAGCAAGGTGGTACCGTCAACGCCCACTCCTCAATCGAAGCCCCTGCTGAACGCGCTGGGCTTCCCCTTCCTGTACGCGCTGTTTGGCCTGTTGGCGCTGGCATCGTTCGCCTTCCTCGGCCTGTCGGTGGGCGAGTGGGCACGTGCAGCACTGAACCGACCGCGAGGCCGCTACAGCGAGCGCACGCGTGAGACCGCACGCAACGGCGCGGCAATCGTAGGCATGGGGGCATGCTACGCACTCTTCTACGTGGTGGGCAATCTGCCGGTGATAGTCGTCGCGCTGGCGGGCTACCTGGTAATAGCCTTCTTCAAGCCGCAGGCAGCGCTGGCCTTCGTCGCCTTCTCGATACCGTTCTTCTGGTATCCCAAAGTCTATGGAAGCCAGCACTTTCCCGTCGCCGAAACCCTCGTAGTGATGGCTTTCGCCGCGCTTATAGCCCGCCGCACAGTTGCGGCCTTACTACCTCGCCTGTGGGCGCGCCTCGGGCAACCCGGCATGTCGCCAATAACATCACAAGCCGTCGTGGTCGACCTGCGCGCCACCAAGCCCATTCCCATCAACGAACCAATTTCTGCGCCTGAGCAAGCTCCCGTCGCTGAGGCACCGGAAGCCGTCGACCTCAGCCCCGCCGAGTGGCCTGCACGTCCCAGGGAGTTGATAGCCGAGCTTGCCAAACCGCTCCCTCTCAATGGGGAAAGAGAAGAGAGCAGGGCTGCCGCCCGACGCAGGAGGTCGGACGACGCGCTCCCACAGGCCAATTACCTCGACCCACTCCTAGCACGCTTTCGAGCATGGAACAGGCAGGATGCGTTTGCCGCGCCTGCAGTTGCGCTTCTCCTGATCGGCGCGCTTTCCATGCTGACTCTCGCCAATCATGATTTCGCACCCGATAGCGCCCGTGCGTACCGTTGGATCGTAATCGAGCCGGTCCTCCTCTACTTCCTGCTGACCGACATAATCCGTACGAAGCGCGGCCTGGTGCGCGTACTCGACTTCTTCGTGGGCGCAGGGGTGTTTGTGGCCTTTATCGGTTTGTGGCAGTTCGTAGGAGGCAGCAACACGCTGGCTGTAGAGGGCGTGAGCCGCGTCATGAGCGTCTACGAGCACCCCAACAATCTGGCTCTATACCTCGGTAGGGTGGCGCCATTCGCAGCCTGCACAGCCCTTTTCCTACCCTGGGGGTGGCGCAAGCTGCTCTATGCGCTGGCCGCTCTCCCACTGTTCGCTACTTTCCTGCTCACTTACTCACGCGGCGCTTGGGTGGGCGCGGCAGTTGCTATCGTGCTGGCGGTGAGTATCGGCCTACGCTGGCCCCTCAGCAGAGAATCCGCAAAGCCCACTCGCGCCTTCCGCGCGTGGCTGACTGCGGTGGGCGTGGGCGCTGTGGCGGTCGCAATTGCGGTGGTCTTCTTATTCCCTAGCCTGCCCGACCGCTTCATCAACCCTGATAGCGGTGTGAAGCGGATCGACATCTGGGTCAGCGCCCTCAAGATGGGCCGGGACCACCCCTTCTTCGGCATCGGCCAGGACCAGTTCCTGAACCAGTACCAGCTAAAGAACCTCGACGGCACCTACCACTACATCACGAAGGCCCAGGTCGCCGAGCTCTACACGTCTCACCCCCACAATATCGTGTTGGACTGGTGGCTCTCATTAGGTATAATGGGTCTGCTCGTGCTTGTATGGCTCCTGTGGCGCTACTATCGGGAGGCCATAAACCTTGCGAGGTGGTGCGCGTCCAAGGCAGCCTCGGATGCGCTCCTGCGTGCGGTAGTAATTGGCCTGATCGCCGCCATGACCGACTTCCTGGTACACGGCCTGGTCGACAACTCGTACTTCCTGATGGACCTCGCACTGATCTTCTGGCTGAGTTGCGGCGCTATACAGTTAGGTCGTATGCTTTATGTGGACGGGGGACGGCAGACGGCAGACGGCGGTAGGAATTGAAACGCAAAGACGCAAAGGATTTAAGAGAGATCACGAAGATCACGAAGGGTAAGAGATCACGAAGAGTTAAGAGGGATTAAGGGTTTGACGCATGACGTATGACGCATAACGCGTTACCACAGTCGTCGGTCGTCAGTCGTCAGTCGTCAATCCGAAAAGGGGGCAGTTACTTTGCACATCGTAGTCACCGGCGGCGCGGGCTTCATCGGCTCTCATCTTTGCGAGGCCTTGCTTGCCCAGGGCCATTCCGTCACCGCTATTGACAACTTCCTGACAGGCAACCGCCGGAATATCGCCCATCTGCACGACAGTCCTCTCTTCCAACTGTTGGAGCACGACATAGTGCAGCCTCTCGACACGCCAGCGATCAATGCCCTGCCACCCGTGGACGCCGTGTTTCACCTCGCCAGCCCGGCATCACCCGCCGACTTCAGCCGCATCCCCCTCCAGATTGCCATCATCAATTCGCAGGGCACTCATAATGTGCTCGCTTTCGCGGTCAAGCACAGGGCACGCTACCTGATCACATCCACATCAGAGGCATACGGTGAACCCGAAGTCCACCCACAGACCGAAGACTACAATGGCAACGTCAGCACTACCGGCCCGCGCGCCTGTTACGACGAGGGCAAGCGATTCGGCGAAGCTATAACCTCGGTCTACGTGCGCGAGCAGGAACTCGATGGGCGCATCGTGCGTATTTTCAACACCTATGGTCCCCGCATGAACCCGCAGGATGGCCGCTCGGTCCCCAACTTCATAACCCAGGCTTTGCTCGGCAAACCGCTGACGATCTACGGCGACGGCAGTCAGACCCGCTCTTATTGCTACGTAAGCGACATGGTGGCCGGGTTGATCGCGGTAATGTTCGCCCCGCCCGAAACCAAAGGCATGATATTCAACGTGGGCAACCCTGACGAGCGCACGATAAAGGACTTCGCCGAGACCATACGCGACCTCTGTGGTTCTGCCTCCACGATTGACTACCTTCCCGCCCTCCAGGACGACCCTTCCCGTCGCTGTCCCGACATCACACGCGTCACTAAGGCGCTCGGCTGGCAGCCCACTGTGCCCCTGGAGAAGGGTCTACCCGCCACGATTGAGTGGTTCCGCACACAGGTATGGCCCAACTAGCGATCCGCAGGCCGCGCTTCTCCATGCCGACCGCTACGGCCGGCCTGCCGCGTTGGGTATGGCCTCTGGGCATCGCGTTGGCGGCTCTAGCCGGCCTTGCACCTCCACTGGTGAGCCTGGGTGTACTGGTGGCCGGACTGGTTGTGTTCATCCTGCTCAAGAAGCCCTTGTGGGGAGCCTACGCCCTCGTGCTGAGCGTGCCCGTGCAGGATACTGTAAAACTGCCTGGCGGGATCAATGTCACGCAGGCGGCATTCGTGCTTGTGCTGGGCATCTGGTGGTTCTGGATGGCTCTGCGGAGCGACCGCCGCCTGCACATCACTCCCATCGGCGTGACTCTCCTGTTGTTCCTCACCTGCACCCTGCCCAGCCTGTGGGTGACCACCTCTCTACCTGACAGCCTCGCTGAGATCTCGCGCTGGATAGTGACGATCCTCTCCTACATCATCATCGTGAACTCGGTGCAGAGTCGACGCGAAGTAACGAGCCTTATTGTAGTAATGCTCACAGCGGGTATGTCCGAGGCTCTGCTAGGTCTTGTGCAGGCGTATGGCGGCCTCGGCCCGGCCAGTTTCAACGTGGGCGGCCTGCTCACCCGAGCCTATGGAACGATCGGCGCGCCCAACTCGTTCGCGGGCTATATCAACATGAGCGTGCCTTTAGCATTCGCTCTCGCGGCCTACCACTGGGGCAAATGGGCCACCGCCCGCCGCGCCGCGCCATACCTTGACCGCCCCGACTTTATGTCATGGCAGCGTTTGCGCGTCCCGCTCCTCGTGTCCCTAGTGGCCTTTCTACTCTTCTGGACCGTGGTCACAAGCCTCTCGCGAGGAGCCTGGATCGGGCTGGCGTTTGGAGTGCTGGTGATGGTGTTGTCGCTCGGCCAGCGGGCCAAGGGCGCGATCACCGGACTGCTCGCTGCCCTGATCATACTCGCGGGCCTGACGGGGCTGAACGCGGTGCCACCCGTGATAGCGGACCGCTTCACCCAGCTAACCAGCCAGTTGCAGATATTCGACCCGCGCGGCATCACCCCCAACCCCGACAACTACGCGCTAGTCGAGCGCATGGTGCACTGGATGGTGGCGGGCAACATGTTCCTCTCAAGCCCCATCGTGGGCGTAGGCATAGGCAACTTCAACACGCTGTTCAACAAGTTCGGCGTGCAGGGCTGGCCCTATTCTCGGGGCCATGCCCACAACTACTACCTAAATCTGCTTGCTGAAGTGGGCATCGTGGGCCTCACGGGCTACCTGATCATGATAATTACGACATTCGCGGTGGCCTACCGCGCCCTGCGCCGCGTGCGCGCACGCAAGGACCTGTATGGCGAAATGATAGTGATCGGTGCGCTGGGCGTGCTGGCCACCTTCGTCACGCACAACTTCTTCGAGAACCTGCACGCCCTCAACATGGGCATCCAGTGGGGCGCGGCGCTTGCGCTATTCACTCTGGTGTGGCTCAGACCCGAACAGCCCGGGAAAGGAGCCTGACTTGCGCTCACTCGTAACCGGCGCTGCCGGCTTTATCGGCTCCCATCTTTGCGAAACTCTGCTGGCGGCGGGACATGAGGTGGTGGGCCTCGACGCCTTCATCCCGTACTACCCGCGCGCGATCAAGGAAGCCAACCTGTCGGGCCCACGTGCCAATCCGCATTTCACTTTCTACGAACTTGACTTGCGAACCGGCGACCTGGCCCCTGCTCTTGAGGGTGTGGACGCCGTGTTCCACCTGGCGGCAATGGGTGGCCTGGTGCTTAGCTGGACGCACTTTGACCTCTACATGACCTGCAATATTCAGGCAACCGAGCGTCTGCTGGCGGCCATCCGGCAGACCGGGAAGGTGGACAAATTCATCTACGCCAGCACCTCCAGCATCTACGGCAGCGACGTGACAGGCCCCGAAACCGCCACACCCCACCCGGTGTCGCCTTATGGCATCACGAAGCTAGCGGGCGAGCATCTTGTGCAGGCTTACGACCGCCAGTTCGGCGTCCCATCCACCATCCTGCGCTACTTCTCGGTGTACGGCCCGCGCCAGCGTCCCGACATGGGCTACTACATTTTCACGGACGCGATCCTGCACGGCAAGCCGATTACAGTGTTCGGCGACGGCAACCAACTGCGCGGCAACACTTACGCCACCGACATAGCCCGCGCCACCCTCCTGGCCCACGACAGGTTCGAGCGCGGCGCGATATACAACCTGGGCGGCTCGGAAGAAGTGAGCGCGAACCAGGTGATCGCCCTCCTGCAAGAGATCATCGGCAAGCGCACAGAGGTGCAATACGCCCCCGCCCGCCCCGGCGAGCAAAGCCGCACGCTGGCCGACACCACACTCGCCCAGCAACGCCTCGGCTTTGTGCCCCAGATGTCCCTGCGCTCGGGGTTGGAAGAGCAGGTGCGCTGGCAGACGGGTCTTAGCTCTTAGATCTACGACTCAGAATCGACCGGAAGGATGCAAGTTCCCCTGACGTGAACGGACGCAGGAGGAGCAGCACCAGGCCGTATGCCAGTGCGAAGCCAATGCCTGCCCCCACGTAGAGCGCGAAGGCGGTGGTGTCTGACTTCCATTGCACAAACAGCGACCAGCCCAGCCACATCAACGCGCCCGCAACCAGGCCCGCCACCAACGGCTTCCAGGCCAGCGCCACGACGGGCACAGGCCCGATAAAGCGTCCCACCCACACCAGGAACGGGCCGAGCAGCACCAGTTCGCTCAGCACCGTGGTCAGCGCGGCGCCGTTGATACCAATCAGCGGGATCAGCACCAGGTTCGCGATCACGTTGAAGGCGACCGTCAGCGCGAAAGCCCCCGTGATCAATCTCTGCTTGTCGAGCGCGATCAGCACGTACTGCGTGACCCCGTTCACAAAGCTAAAGGGTAGGAAGAAGATCAATATTTGCAGGGCGACAGGCGAGTCGGGCAGATAGATCTGCTTGCCCCCTGTCACTATCGTGATCAGCAGGGGCGCGAACCACACGGTCATCACCACGATCAGCCCGGCAAGCACCAACAGCACCTTCAAAGCAAACCCGTACTCGTAGTTCAGGCGGGAGATATCGTCACGCGCGTGGCGGGCCATCCGTGGGAAGAGCGCCAGCGTCACTACGGGCGTGATCAGGAGCACAAAGTTGAGGTAGCTGTACGCCGCCTGGTACTTCTCCACGCCCAGGTCGCCCAGCACAGGCTGGATGATAAACTGGTCCACCCGAAAGAAAAGCCCCACCAACAGAGCGTTCAGCATCAGCGGCCAGCCCGTTTTCAGCAGGGCCACAGCCGCATCGCGACTTAGCCGCAGGCCTGCGACCGGCGCGCCCACCTCCGGGAAATCGCGCCGCAGGATACGTGCGAAATAGAGCGCGGTCGCAAGCGTGGACAGCAACGAGGCCAGCGCCAACCCGATAATGCCCCACCCCAGCGCAAGCGCGCCCAGCCCCAACGCTACGTTCAGTACCGACGTGCCGATGCCCACCAGCGCGGGCACTGTCATGCGCTCGTAGGCGTTCAGCAAGGACGTAACCGTGCCGGAGAACGCGCCCGGCAGAAGGGACAGCGTGAGCACCACGACAGTCCACGCTCCCGCCGTGCCCAGGTCGAACAGGCTAGTGTAAATCAGGATAAACAGACCCACAGGCACGAACAGCAAGAGGCTGATGAACAGACGCAAAGCCAGCGTCTGCCGGAAATCGTCCCGCACCGCCTCAGCCGACCCGCGCTCCTTGGCTACTTCGCGTGTTAGGAGTGTGCCAAGTCCCCACTCGGAGATCGTGCTTGTGTAAAGCAGAACGTAACCCGCCAGGAAGTAGGCCCCCAGTTCGCCGCCGCCGAGCGCGCGGTACAGCACCACCGCATACCCCAGCAGCAGCACCTTTGTGACGATTTGTGCCATGAACGGGTTGAACGCATTTGACGCTACCCGCCGAGCCACTCCTACTTCGCTCTCCATCAAAACCTCTTTGTTTGGACCAGTGACCGGTGACCAGTGACCAGTGGCAGGTGACCGGTGACCAGTGCGTCATGCGTCATGCGTCATACGTCATACGTCATGCGTGACTTACGATCTAAGATCTACGATCTAAGACTCTCGCCTTCGTCTTACCTGCCCAGCATTTGCAGCCCGATAATTAGCAGCACTGTCAGCATCATCAGCAGAATCGCGCCCATACCAGCGCAGCCCATAATAATTATGCTGTGCTGGGCTTTCTTTGCCCGCTGCGCACGCTCTTCGTCGAACACCACCTGCCCGGTCACTATGCCGTTATAGCGGTCGCCCAGCCCCCGCGCCTCCATGAGAGTCCGCATCGTGCCGAGATGCGCTTGCTCGTACTCGGCAAGGTCCTTCTTGGTACGCACGGGCGCGTTCCTGTTCGGCGTGTAGTTGGGCATCTCCTTCCACAGGTCGTACGCATCGGCGCCCAGGCTCTCTCCCTTGCCCGACAGCACGTCTTTGTACCGCTCCTGCCGGGCGGGGTCGCGACTGGTCAGCAGGAACATCACCGTTGCATCCCACTGCTCGCGCGAAGGCGGCCCCGCGCGCTTGTCGAGCGCAAAGGCGGCCCACTTGCTGTACAGTTTATCGAATGGATCGCTGGTTTGTTCGTTGTCTGCCATAGTGTCCTATTAACTTAATGACCTGAGTACGCCGAAAATGGACAGCTTTTCCATAGCCCATTCGGGCACATTTTCCGGACGACGCTTGACTTACGATCTAAGATCTACGACTCGTTTTACGACCGACGAATCTCTCGTACACTTGCAGCACCTGTTCCGCAGCTGTCTCCCATGTAAACCGAGCGGCTCTTGCCCGACCCGCATCGCTCAGGGCGCGCCGCAGGTCTGCATCACCAAGCAAGCGTGAAATGCCGCCCGCGATACTCTCTACCGAGCGCGCATCCACCACGAGAGCCGCTTCCCCCACTACCTCAGCCAGCGCATCATCCTCGGACACGAGTACGGGCGTGCCGCACGACATCGCCTCGGCGACCGGCAGGCCGAAGCCTTCGTAGAGGCTGGGGTAAGCGAACACCTCGGCCATCCTGTAAAGCAACGGCAGGTCGCGTTCGTCCACGTAGTCCACGAACACCACGCGCGCTCCTGTGCTCGCACTCTCGCTGTTCACCCGCGTACCCGCCGCCAGTATAGGCTCGTACAACCAGCCCTTGCGTCCTGCCAGCACCAGCGCGACTTTCTCATCGCCCGTCATGGCGCTGACAGCCTGCGCGTAGCCCTCAATCAGCCGAACCAGGTTCTTGCGCGGCTCAAGAGTACCGACATGCAGCACAAACCTCTCAGGCAGACCGAGTTCCTGCCGCAAGCGAGCACTTTGCGCTTGCTCGTCCACAATCTCTCCGCGCCCCGCTGCCCTGAACCGCTCGTCTACTCCATTATGCACTACGGTTACTTTCTCCGGGGCGACGCCCATCAAGCGCACAAGGTCACGCTTCGTCTGCTCTGACACGGCGATGATCCCGTCTGCCCGGCGTACTGCCCCGGGCACAGTCTTGCTCAGGAACCCTGCAAGGCCCGGCTCGGCGCACTCCGGTACGACCAGAAACGACAGGTCATGCACAGTAATTATATCGGCACCGGTACGGTGAGGCGGCGACACGAAATCAGGCGAATGGAGCAGATCGCAGCGACCGGTGAACAGGTCTACAGGGATAGGCAGCCGCAGCCGTTGCCACACCGCAAACATCTGGCGTACCGAAAGCGGCACAGCCACTCCCCTGAAGTTGGGGTGCGCCTTCATAAGTGCCCGCGCTTGCTGCTCCTCAGGCGTGCCGCGCGGCAGACCTCTGTTCGCGTAAAAGAGAGAGTAGCGATTGTCAGCGTCGAGCCGCGCCAGCGCCGCCACCAGTGACCGCGTATAGCGGGCCACCCCCGCGCCGGGATATATGCCGGTTGTATAGTCCAGAGCAATATGCATGGTGAACGACGACGGACGGCGGACGGCGGACGACGTACCACTCAGTCGTCTGTCGTCTGTCGTCCGTCGTCCTTTCTCACTACTTCCGTCTGCTTAACAGATACAGGATGATGCCGCCCGCGATCAGACTCCAATAGTTGATCAGCCTGTCGAGCAGAGCTATGGACACGGCCAGATTGTGGTTGTCAACGAACAGGGTCATCGCCAACACCACCGCACCTTCGACCAACCCCGCGCCACCCGGAGTGAGGGGCAGGGTCGTGAGCAAAGAACTTAGCAGGGCGATGAAGATCACAGCTGAGATGGTCACCTCGTGCGCGTCAAGCGAACGCGTCACGAAAAAGAGCCTGCCCGCCTCGCACAGCCAGATCAGAATAGTATATCCCAGCAACACGGGCAGGCTGCGGCGCTTGAAAGAGCGCAAAATGCCCTGCTGGAACGACGCGAACTTGCTCTTGAACCGACTGGGTACAAACCTGAGCATCAGGTCACCGAAGAAACGCAGGCCCACCAATCCCACTATGAGGGCAATCACCATGAGCGCGCCCACTATCATCACCAGCCCCAGGTTGAAATCGCTGCTATTGGCGTCGCTCGCCAGGCGGTTACTCACCAGTGTGAATGAAGCGGCCAGCAGGCCAAACAACACCAACAGGTCGATCACCCTCTCGGCGAGGATCGTTCCTATAGTGCTGGAGAAAGACACACCCGAGTTGCGCTTGAGCAGGTAGCTTCGGTATGCATCGCCCAGTTTGGCGGGTACGATGCAGTTGACGAACCACGACAGATAGATGATCTCCACTAACCCGTTCACATTGGGTAGATGGACGTCGGGCTCTTTGTCCAGGCCCACATTCTGTATCAACTGCTTCCAGCGCAGGCCGCGCAACCAGAAAGCCGAGTAGTAAATTACGAAGCCCAGCAGAAGCATGAGCGGGTTCGCGGTGAGCATGGTCGCCCACGTATCGGCGGGGTTGATATCGAGGCGAGTGAAAATGAAGATCAGTATGCCGAGAGCAAGCACAAAGGAGATAATAGTGCGGAAGTTGAGCAGCTTGTGGCTCAACCAGTTGCGGTCTTCGGCTATATCTTCTACGGGCCTCGACAGGACAGGCGCCTCGGCCTCCATGGCAGCCTTTTCAGCTTCGGAAATAGGCGTTTCGCCGGTGTCAACATCGATCTCGGGCAGATCGATCAGGTCGTGCAGGCGGGGGGATGTGGTCGTGTAAGCTTTATCACCATCTTGGGGTTCCGACGAGCGAAACCTGGCATTTTGCAGCGACTCTTCAGCACCTGGCTCACCCTCTACATCCTGCTGGGTGCTGTCTGACTTTTGGTATCCATCACCGGTTGTGTGTGTACCGGCGCGCAACCTGGGATCCTCTATGACGGGCCTCCACTCCAAAAAAAGCGCGGCACACGTTGGGCCGCTCGCTCATTCTCACTATTTTAGCATAAACAGTCGCATTCTGCCCCTATGCTCGATAAGTGATGCATAACTTTTCCACAAGATGTATAATGTCTATTTAAGAAGAAAGTTTCGCCAGTCCAATGGCAGACGCCGAAAGGATGCATGATGCAAACGATTGATCCCATAAAAAGCAATCGCTCAACAAACCAGCCGGCCCAACCGCCCACAGCAAACAACACGCAGTCCCAAATAGACGATATCGTATCCGATGAACTCAAGTTCGGCCTCGAAGGATTAACCTTCGACGATGTGCTGCTTGTTCCGGAGTACTCCGAGGTGTTGCCCACACCCGAATATATCTCTACCAATACCATGTTCACGCCCACTATCGGGCTAAATATCCCTGTGGTGTCGGCGGCGATGGACACAGTAACAGAGGGCCGCATGGCAATCGCGATGGCCCGCGAAGGCGGTATCGGCGTCGTCCACCGCAATATGCCAATCGAGTACCAGGCCCGCGAGGTAGACAAGGTAAAGCGCTCGGAAGCAGGCATGATCGTCGAACCGATCACTCTCGGCCCTGACCAACCCTTGAGCGATGCAATAGACCTCATGGCTCATTACCACATTTCGGGAGTGCCAATCACTCGCGGCGAGCAACTAGTGGGTATCCTCACCAACCGCGATATCCGTTTCGCTGACGTGGACGATTATGGGCGTCCTATCACCGACTTTATGACCCATGCACCACTGGTTACCGCGCCCCTCGGCACCACTCTCGAACAGGCACAATCCATACTGCGCAGACACAAAATCGAAAAACTGCCTGTGGTGGACGATAACGGCATCCTTAAGGGGTTGATCACGGTCAAGGATATACAGAAGAAGACCCAGTATCCCAACGCCACCAAAGATTCGCAGGGACGCCTGCGGGTGGCTGCCGCCGTGGGCGTTGGCCCCGACGCGATGGAGAGGGTGGCTGCCCTCATTGACGCGGGCGTGGATGCCCTGGTGGTGGATACGGCCCACGGCCACACCAAAGGCGTGATAGATACGGTACGCCGCATAAAGGCTCAATATAGCATACCGGTAGTGGCGGGCAATGTGGCCACGGCAAAGGGCGCTCTTGCCCTCATTGACGTAGGCGCAGACTCGATCAAGGTTGGCATGGGTCCAGGTTCTATCTGCACAACGCGCGTGGTTTCGGGCGCAGGCATGCCCCAGGTTACAGCGATCTGGGAGGCATACAAGGTTTGCAGGCGATACAACGTGCCTGTAATTGCGGACGGAGGTATCCAGTACAGCGGCGATATCGCCAAGGCAATCGCGGCCGGGGCCAATACGGTTATGCTTGGTAGTTTGCTGGCTGGCGTGGACGAAAGCCCGGGCGAGATCATTCTCTATCAAGGCGAGCGTTTCAAGGAATATCGCGGCATGGGCAGCCTGGGCGCCATGAAACAGCGCTCATTTAGCAAAGACCGATATGGCCAGCATGAAATCGACAATGCCAGCAAGCTAGTGCCAGAAGGGATCGAAGCCCGGGTTCAGTACAAAGGCCCCATCGGCACCCTGCTCTACCAGCTAGTAGGCGGCCTCAGAAGTGGCATGGGCTACCTCGGCGCCCACGATATAGAGACCTTGCACAGGACATCGCGCTTTATCCGCATCTCCGGCGCGGGCCTACGCGAAAGCCACCCGCACGACGTAGTCATCACCAAAGAAGCTCCCAACTACGGCCAGGGGCGTTAGCGACTAAGGGGAGTGGATCTGCACGATAGCATAACCACTCCCTTCTTTCAGCGCCTGCGGACCACACGCGTGCCCTTCGCGCTCTCGTCGCTGTCAATCACGGCGCGGCTTCTGTCGTGAATAGTGTCGGTCGAATCACGTACTTCTTCGCCCGTGCGCTCTCGCCAACGCTCTGTTTCATCGCTCGCGTTCTGCATATCACCGCTCATGTCTCTCTGTCTGCGGTTTCGAGCACGACCTACATCTTTGCTGTCTTTTGTGTTACCTTCGTTCTGAACTTGTTCGCTCATGGGGCGTACCTCTCTTATGTAAACTGGTATTTGGCGTGGGTTGTGTGATCAACGAACCGCCTGCTGTATACTGAAAAAGCACGTTACATGCCAGTAGCCGGGCTGTCCTACTACACATCGCCGCTGGCACAGGACTTGCACATATCCAACCTGCAGGCGCTCCTCTAATATTTGCCCTCTCAGCACACTATGTCTATCAACGAGCCCGACCTACAACCAACAGATAACGATCCTTCGTCCGCACCCGCATCTGACCTGGAACCTGATGTGGATAGCGATAACGAGATCGCGCTTACCGCCGACCTTCATTCCACGCCTGTAGTTGAAGAAGATACCCACTCAGCACCTATAGATTATCCCGCAACCCCCGTCCCGCTTACAGCAGAAGAAGTTCTGCTCGCTGAAGAGAAAGCAGCGCAGGCTGAACAACCGGCCACACCGGCTCCCCCGGTGGCACAGGCAGCACAGGCTGCGCAAACGGTCGTGGGCAGCGCAAAACAGGCTGCCCAGCAGGTTACCGCTGCCGTTCAGCAAAGCGCTCAAAAGATCACCGTACCCCCTCGACAGGCGATCTATCGAGGTAAACGGTTCCTGGCGATTTACGGGGGATTGTCCGGCGCCGCGGCTATTGTGGCCCTGCTGGCACGTAAGCACCGTTACTTCGTGGGCGATATAGGCATCGCCCACATCATCCAGAACCCCAAATCACGCCTGTACAATGCCCTCATGCACGCCGTAAGCGAGCTCGGCTGGCGATGGATAAGCGTGGGCACGAGGGCATCAGTCACCACGCTTATGTGGGCGGCGGGATTTCGCATGGAGAGCGCGTTCACCCTCTCGACCTGGTCGGGCGATGTACTTACGGGCCTGATCAAGTCGCGCGTACTACGCCCACGGCCCACCAGGGACCTTGTGCGCGTGGTGAGCCAGTTGGGCGAGGCCAGTTTCCCCTCGGGGCATGTCGTACACTACGTGACCTTCTACGGCTTCCTGTTCTACCTGGTCTTTACCCACCTGAAGAAGCGATGGTTCCGCACGGCTCTGCTCACACTTATGGCGGGCTTGATTCTGCTGGTAGGGCCTTCGCGTGTTTATATGGGGCACCACTGGCCCTCAGATGTGGGCGGGGCCTATCTGGTGGGCACACTCTGGCTTGGCCTTATCATAATCGCCTACATCGAGACCAAGGCCAACTACACGCTCAATTCCCAGCCGCCATTCTTCATTAAGCGAAACGCTCAGCTTTCGTAAATACCGGCTATTCGATTCCCAGCCGGCAACGAAAAGGATCGCCCGTCGGTTTTTGACCCTCGGGCGATCCCTCTAAAATCCCTGGTGTGCCTTGCGGCCAGAAACTACAGGTCGGCAGAACCTATTGCATCGTCAGCATCGTCCGCGAGATCATCAGCTGCGTTCGCCAGGTTACCGGCCGCGTCGTCTGCGGCGCCCGCCAGATCGTCCACAGCGCCACTGGCTCTGTTCGACAGATCATCTAAGGCACCTCCCACGTTATCGGCTGCATCATCTGCTGCGCCACGTGCTCTATCGAGAGTGTCGTCGGCCGCCCGGCCCAGATCGCCTGCCGCGCCTCCGATGTTGTCGGCAGCGTCATCGACGGCACCGCGCGCATTATCAAGGGCGTCGTTGGCCGTCCTGTCGAGATTGTCGGCGGCATCGCTTGCCATACCCCCCACGTTGTCTGCGGCATCCTGAGCAGCATTCGCAACGTTATCGGCAGCGTCGGTGGCGGTATCTTGCGCGCCCCCGAAGGCACCGCTAATACCTTCGCCTATCTTGTGGAAGAAATCCCCGATCTTGTCACCGAGGCTCTCGCCCGCATCCGAAACTGTATTCGCTGCGTCGTCGACTGCCTGTCCGGCGTTGTCCAAAGCGTCATCATAGTTATTATCGTCCATGAGTGTTCCCCTTTTCACGATTTGTGTGAGGTCAAATGGCCATTGCGCGTGGCACTGAAAATTCACTAAGGCAAGCCGCTATCATCAGGCTCATTGTACCTATTTCCCTATTGGGCGACAACTCACCCTTACCAAAGTACCGCACGCTTCCGCATGCTTATCCCTTATACTAGTGTCAGCAAACCTCGGGAGATATATCGTAAATGCAAGATCCGAACGGTCAACCTGGTGCGCCGCAGCAAGGCGGTCCGACTCCACAGCCCAATAACTGGTACGGGCAACCCGTGCCACCACAACCACCCAATCAACCAAACCCGCCCTATAGCATCAACAAGGAGCCGCGCGCCCCTATGAGCAGCAAGGCACGCATCGCGCTGGCGATAGTGGCGTTGGTGGTGCTGGCGGGCCTCGTATTGCTGGCTGTCGCAGGACAGCTATTCATGTTCCTCGAAATCGGCATAGTGTTCGTGCCGCTGGCCGGGCTGGCGGCTCTTGCCTACGTCGGGGCACGCACCCCTGCGGCCTCGATAGGAGCCTATCTACTCCTGGTGTTCACAGGCATCGGAGTCCTTTTTAACTCCCTCACCTATATACTGTTCGGCGTGGTCAAGGATTGGGACAAGTTCAACGACCTGTTATCCAATCCCACAGGCGTCGACCGCGCCACCATCCTTGACATATTCTCTCCGGATGCGGGGCCGCGCCTTCTCCTGGGGGTACTGCTTCTCTTTATCGCGGCTATTTTATCGGCGGCAATGCTCGTCAAGCCCGTGCGCAAAGCGGTAGCGCGCATTATGCCCATTGACCCCGACAACTTCGTCCACAAGATAGCCCTGTCCATCCTCACGCTGATCCTGCTCACTTCGTTTATCCCGCTGATTGTGCTGGGCGGCATTCCGCCTTTACTCACACTCGTAACAGGAGCGGGCAACGGTGCACTAAACAACGCTCTCAGTATCGGCCCGGAAAGTCTTGTATACCAGTTCATCTGGACCATACCCGCGGCCCTCGTTGCGGCGGGTTGGCCCATCGTGCGCACCCTCCGCGCCGCCTTCGTCCGGTTGGGGTTTGTGCGCCCCAGTCTCACCCAAGTCGGCTTCGGTGTCGGCTTCGGACTGGCGCTGGCCGCCATCGCGGCTTTCGTTATCGATCCCGGCATCAATGCCATATGGCAGTCACTCGGGTGGCCCACAACTGACGCTAATGCATTCAACCAACTGCTCAGCGACGTGGTCACACCGCTTGGCGCTGTGCTTATAGGGGTAACAGCAGGCGTGGGCGAAGAGATGGCTGTGCGCGGCCTGCTCCAGCCACGTATCGGCCTTATCGCCTCCAACCTGGTGTTTACCAGCCTCCACGCCTTCCAGTACGGCCCCGACGCGCTTCTGAGCGTATTTGTAATTGGCCTGATCCTCGGCATCGTCCGCGCTCGCTCCAATACCACCACCTCGGCTATAGTTCATGGAGTGTATGACTTCGCGCTCGTGATATCAAGCATCATCTTCGTTGTAAACCCATAACGCCCACCACCAGCCCGCGCTCCTCGCTCTTGCGCACCATCAGGCCGCCTACCAACACGCACAGCCCAAATGTCACGCCCATCACGAACAGGGGTAAGCGAAAATCAGCCTCGTAGAGCAGGCTGAACCCGTTGGCGCCCACAAACGCCCCGGCAAGCCCTATGGACGAGTAGACACCCTGCACCCGCCCTCGTATCTCGTTCACTGTGGAAGCCGCGACATGCGAGTCGACCGAGGGCTGCATCAAAGCGTAGATGCCTGCGTGCGCAAACCCCAGAAGCAACATGGGCCAGGCCACGCTTAGCAGGCCATACATCAGGTAGATCGGGATCTGCGCCACTCCAAAGATGAGTATAGTGGTCGACCTGCGCACACGGTCTGCAATCCTGCCTCCTACGGGCGACAGCAACGTGGTGGGCAGTCCCCACACTATGTATGTCAGCCCGATCAAACCCACGGAAGCGCCCAGGTTGTCGTGCATCCAGATGGGGAAAAGCGTCTGGTCAAACCCCAGCCACAGATAATCACCAAACACCAGTACATAAGCGCCCAATAGCGGCAAAGACAACAGTTCTCGCGCAGTGACACGCCGGCGTGTCTCGGCAGTCTGCGAGTGGCTCTGCGGAGCCTCGCTAATCAGCAACATGACCACTAATACCGCCAGGATACGAGCCACAAATGCCCCGATAAATACATACTGGTATCCAAACACGGCCAGCCCGCTGCCAATACCCGGCCCCAGCAGCCAGGTCGCATTGAAGAAGGCGTTGAACAGCCCGTAGGCCTCGCCCCTCTTTTCCGGCGCTGTCCTGTCTGCTATCAAGGCTCTTGCCGGGGGCAGCATCGTGGCGCTGGCAATGCCCTCAACAAAGCGCAAGAGCACGAACAGCAGCGGGTCGGCTATCACCAGGTAGAGAAGCGACACGACTGCCTGCCATAACAGACCGGCTACCATGAGCCTCTTGCGCCCCCAGCGGTCGGCCAGCCACCCCATTGGGTACTGGAAAATGAAGTTCGACAACAGAAACGCGCTCGCCATAGCCCCGATCACGGCCAACGACGCGCCTTCTTGCTCGACGAAGAGCACCCGTACGGGCACCACCATGCTCGAACCAATATACGCTGCGAAAACCCCGATAGATATCGCCAGCACAGTTTTATCGCGCCACATAAGCTGTTCGCCCCAACCTATCTCGTGCCGTAGATCTGTGACCTACGCTCATAAGCCATTGGCCATCGCGTATGACGTGCGAAGCATGACTCCGCGCTACATCAGCCAAAGCAGTATAAGGCCTTTAGGGTAAGATGCAACAGGCATCACACCCAATCAAAACGCTAGAATTAGCCTCAGGAGACTTGACAGTACTACACTCAATCCTTATAATAAGAATGTACTCACATGTCTGCTGACGCAGGCACGAAATGATGCAAAGTACTCACTTATAGATTCACTAATTTCCGGTTCATAAATATGCAATATAAAGACTATTACAATACGCTGGGCATCAAGAAAGGCGCTTCCGAAAAAGAGATCAAGTCGGCATATCGTAAGCTGGCTCGCAAGTTCCACCCTGACCTGAACCCCAACGACCGCGAGGCCGAGGCCAAGTTCAAGGAGGTAAACGAGGCCTACGAGGTGCTGGTTGATCCCGAAAAGCGCAAGAAGTACGACGAGTTCGGCTCCGAATGGGAGAGCTACCAGCAT
Organism: Chloroflexia bacterium; assembly: GCA_035474135.1. Classification (GTDB taxonomy): domain Bacteria; phylum Chloroflexota; class Chloroflexia; order QHBQ01; family JADMIH01; genus JADMIH01. The sequence continues at coordinate 34,776 of DATINP010000033.1, forward strand.
ACCCAGGGTACGCCGGGCGGGTTCGACTTCTCGCAGTATTCCCAGTCCTACGGCAACGGAGGGGCGGGTGGCGTTCGTTACACCACTACGGGAGGCGAAGGCGCCGAGGACTTCTCCGACTTCTTCGAGATGCTCTTTGGCCGAGGCTCACGCGCAGCAGGCGCTAGTCCCTACTATTCGGGCGGGCGCGCTCGTACAATACCCCGCGTGGGCGAAGACTATGAGCATCGCCTGGACGTCACCCTTGAAGAAGCCTTCACGGGCACACAGCGTGTGCTACAGATGGACGTGCCGGAAGGATGCCCCACCTGTAACGGCACGGGCGTGGTTGGCAACAAAGTGTGTCCTACCTGTAACGGCACGGGCACTGTATCGCGAACCAAGCGCCTGGAGGTCAAGATTCCGGCGGGTGTACACACAGGGTCACGAGTGCGAGTCAGCGGCGAAGGCGGCTCAGGGTCGGGCGGGGGCGGACGTGGCGATCTCTATTTGAAGGTCAGCGTTCTGCCCAATGCGCGCTTCGAGCGCAAAGGCGACGACCTGTACACGAATGTCCAGACCCCCGCCTACACAGCCATACTTGGAGGCGAGGTAGAAGTACCCACTCCTAAAGGCACGAGACTTGCTCTGAAAATACCGTCAGGCACGCAGAACGGACGCACCTTCAAGCTTACCGGCCAGGGGATGCCCAACCTGAAGCAGCAAGGCAAAAGAGGCGACCTTTACGCTCGCATCGAAGTACAGCTTCCTACCCAGTTGGACGAGCGTGAAAAGCAACTTTATGAGGAGCTGCAACGTATATATAATGAGCGAGTGGGAGGTTAAGTATGAGTACTGAAACCAACCATGGACTCGAAAAGAGGGTAGGGCCAAAGCAGGAGGAAACACGCAAGGACCGCTCCCACGCCACATCTGAAGCGCGAAAACGGCAGAATGCCACTGTCAATGCCGAAGGGCATCCCCGCTACGTGATCAGTATAGCGGCCCAAATCCTGGGAGTACATCCACAAACGCTCAGGCTGTACGAGCGCGAAGGGCTTGTCGAACCGCAACGAAGCGGTGGCAAAATCCGCCTTTACTCCGAGCGCGACATCGAGCGGGTACGTTCGATAATGCGGCTCACCAACGATCTAGGGGTCAACCTTGCGGGCGCAGACGCCATCCTTTATATGAGAGAGCGAATGCTCAGGCTCTATGAGGAAATGGATCGCATGCGCGAAGACCTTCTGTCCGAGTTGGAAGAGTTACGCCGCGAACTCGATGTTGAATAGTGGTATAGTAGATGATAGGCGATTGCCGTCGCGGACGTTCGTGGTATGATTGCCCACCAGTCGATACCGCGCCCACCTCGTGCAAATCAATAATCCCCCCGGTCGTTCAGGTTATACTACCCCTATTCCCATTACCCCTACACGCACAGCATCCGGCCACCCGCAAAGGTCATACCACCTACGGCATAGCATAAGATACACAATAAGAGGTACACAACACTTAACCCAGGTAAGCATAGCATGGATGTAGAAAAGACGAATATAATAGAGACTACTTCTCGGAATATGAGAGAGAAAAGAGAGAGCTGAACCATGATGAGCAGATTTACAGAAAAAGCGCAGGAAGCCTTGCAGCAGGCGCAGAAGATCATGTTCTCCAAGCAGCACACGCAGCTTGACGTAGAACACGTCTTCCTGGCCCTCCTGCAGCAGCGACAATCAGTGCCGGCGCAGATAATCTCGCGCCTCGGCGGCGATGTGCAGGCGATAACGCGCCAGTTGGAGAGCCAGCTTAACGCGACCGCTAACTTCGCAACCTCGGCCCGGGGCAGCGCCACCGGTTACATAACCCTGCGAGCCAACCGCGTACTGACAGGCGCGGCAGAGGAAGCAGACCGTCTCAACGACGAGTTTATCTCCGTTGAGCACCTCCTTCTCGCCATCGCAGATGAGCGGGGCGGAGCTACAGGCCGCATCTTGATGCAGGCCGATATAGACAAAGAGAAGATATACGCAGTTCTGCGTGAGATCAGGGGCGACCGCCGAGTAACGGACCAGAACCCGGAGGAGCACTACGAAGCCCTCGAACGCTTTACAGTGGACCTCACCAAGCTGGCCCGCGAAGGCCAACTTGACCCCGTGATTGGCCGCGCCGACGAGATCCAGCGCGTAATGCAAGTGCTCGTGCGCCGCACCAAGAACAACCCTGTTCTTATTGGCGAGCCGGGCGTAGGCAAGACCGCCATCGCCGAAGGATTGGCCCAGGCCATCGCCGCAGACGCGGTGCCCGACCTGCTCAGGGGCAAGAGAGTGCTCGCGCTCGACCTGCCCGCGATGGTAGCAGGCTCGAAGTTTCGAGGTGAGTTCGAAGAGCGGCTCAAGACCGTGATGGAAGAGATCAAGCGCGCCCGCAAAGAGATCATCCTCTTTATAGATGAGCTTCATACCGTAGTCGGTGCGGGAGCAGCAGAAGGCGCCCTCGATGCAGCCAACATACTCAAGCCCGCCCTGGCGCGTGGCGAGTTGCAGTGCATCGGTGCGACCACGCTGAACGAGTACCGCAAGATCGAGAAGGACCAGGCATTGGAGCGGCGTTTCGCACCCGTCTTCGTCGAGCAGCCCTCTGTTGAGGACTCAATCGAGATCCTGCGCGGCCTCAAGCCCCGTTACGAAGAGCATCACAACCTGCGCATCACTGACGAAGCAGTGCAAGCAGCAGTACGGCTATCCAGCCGGTATATACAGGACCGCTTCTTGCCCGACAAGGCGATTGACTTGATGGACGAGGCGGCTTCTAAGGTGCGCCTGGCTGTGTTCAACCTGCCAACGGACCTGCGCGAAAGCCAGCAGAAGTTGGAAGAACTCCAAAAGCAAGAGGAAGAAGCAGCCAGCAAGCAGGACTACCAGCATGCTGCCGCCCTCAAGCAGGAACGCATCCAGATGCAAGAAGAGTTTGACGCCAAGCGGCACGAGTGGTTCACCACGCACAACATCGACGAGAGCGTGGATGAAGAAGACGTGGCCGACGTGGTAGCCAAGTGGACAGGCGTGCCTGTTCAGCGCATGGTACAGGAAGAAATGTCTCGCCTGCTCGAAATGGAAGCCGAGCTTAAGAAGCGCGTCGTTGGGCAGGAAGAAGCTATCGAAGCGGTATCGGACGCCATCAGGCGTGCCCGCTCGGGTCTCCGCGACCCGCGCCGCCCGATAGGCTCATTCATCTTCGTTGGCCCCACGGGTGTAGGCAAGACCGAGCTTGCAAAGGCCCTGGCCGAGTACATGTTCGGCTCTGAGGACGCCATCGTGCGCGTAGACATGAGTGAGTACGGCGAGCGGCACACAGTCGCCCGTATGATCGGCTCGCCTCCTGGCTACGTCGGTTACGATGAGGGCGGCCAGCTAACCGAGTCGGTGCGGCGCAGACCCTACCAGGTGGTGCTGTTCGACGAGATCGAAAAGGCTCACCCCGAAGTGTTCAACTCGCTCCTGCAAGTGCTGGATGATGGGCGTCTCACGGACGGCCATGGCCGCACGGTGGACTTCAGTAACACGCTGATCATCATGACCTCGAACGTCGGTACAGAGTTCCTGCCCAAGCAAGCCAACTTCGGCTTCTTGCCCAAGGGCTACAACGAAACCGACCAGAGAGAAGTGCAGAAGCGGGTTGACGAAGCGCTGAGAAACACCTTCCGGCCCGAGTTCCTCAACCGCATTGACGATATTATCGTCTTCCGACACCTGACGTTGGAAGAACTGACACGGATCGTGGACATCCAGGCCGCCGAACTGGCCAGCAGGCTTGCCTTCACAGGCATCGGCCTCGAACTGGAGCAGGCTGTCAAGGAGCACCTCGCCGAGATCGGCTACGACCGCAACTTCGGTGCGCGCCCACTCAAGAGGGCCATCCAGCGCGAACTGGAAACCCCTCTGAGCAAGCGTCTGCTGAAAGGCGACGTGAAGACGGGCGACACGATCACCGCAGGCTATACTCCCGAAGAAGGCACAACCTTCGCCGTAGAGAAGACAGCCGAGGTAGGTGTAGGGGCATAACATAGCGCAACTCGGCTAAGAAGTAAGGTGTAGTCAGTTGCGACTACACCTTACTTCTTAGCCGAGTTGCGCTATAGGGGTTGACAAATAGGGCATAAGCTGGTAAATAATAACTTAAAACAAGTCTGCCGAATCTAACGATGGCTTTCGGTTGTCGATCATTAGCTTCATGCATTCTCTATGAGCAGATTGTTTGGAACTTAGAGAGGATCAGTTTGCTGGGAAGGAGCTTCGTGATGGGAAAACTAATGCAAACAGGCGGGCTGCTAGCCATGATGGTAATTATGCTCAGTATCAATATCTCCTCTGTGCGGGCTTCTCAAGCTATCAATAAGCACGAAGTGCCATTGTCACTATGTTCAGGCTTCAGTGATGTGCAGGATACCGACTTTTTCTGCCATTTTCTGACAGTTATGGTAAACAATGGAGATATCACCGGTTATCCAGATGGAACGTTTCGCCCTATAACGGGGTCACTAGAGGTGAGTTCTCCAAAATACTGATTGAGGGATTCGATCTCTGTTGCAACACCAGTGGAGGGCCACATTTCGCTGATGTTCCAGTGGGATCCACTTTCTATAATTGGATAGAGACAGCCTACAACAGGGGAGTCATCACCGGTTACAGTGACATGGGACATTGTGGTACACAGATACCATGTTTTTTGCCAGGTGCCAACCTTACACGCCAGCAAATGGCTAAGATGATCGCTATAACTGCTGGCTTTGGTGAATCCACAACGGGTAGGCCAGCCAGTTACTATGATATGACTAGCGGAAACACCTTCTTTTCTTATGTTGAGAACCTGGTAATGCACGCTGTGGCAAATCCGTTTGCTGCTTCCAATCCTCCCTACTGCCCATCATCCACCCAACCCTGTTTCTATCCTGGTGAAAATGCAACTCGCGCCGATATAGTAGCAAATGTTATGAACGCTCACCTGTCTAACGGCTACGGTCAGGTATTCGCAGCGAAAAGTGGAACATACACTGGTGTATCGGTTTATATTACAACTCCTGATAATCCGGTCTCTGGTGTGCAGTTTATTGATGCACCTGTTGGTATGACCACCAAGACTAACGGGAAATTTATAGAATCAGGTCCAACAAAGGACTGCATTCCAAACTGCGGGAGTGGTTACTTATACCTGCATCCTTATGGGAGTTGGGGCAATTGGTATAGCGGTGGTCAGGATATCCTTAGAACTGTCTATCTCGCTTCAGGGGGTAGGTACGGATACAAGACAATCTATTTTGGCGGATCGGGTGGGCAGTGGCAGTCACAATATTGTGATGCGACTGGCTGCCGGGGAATTGTTTCATCAGGCGACCTTGGAACAACCCTTCCGTATGTAGCAACAGGCGTCGAAGCCAACGCTAGAAACGTAAGCGTTGGACCGGTAACCTCATCCTATGCACAGTACTTTTTGAACGGATCATGGTTCTACTGGTGCTATGACCCAACATTGCCACCCTGGAAGACAGCGTACCCTCCTAGCGGAATCAAGGGTAGTATTGGTTCATGTAGCACTTATGACTATAGTTGGACAATTACCAACACTCCTTAGGAGAAAACCATGAGAACACACGGGAATTCCCATCAGTGGCGTAAATGGACCGCAATTTTGATTGTTGGTGGCCTAACAATTAGCATGGCTCTCATCTATCTGTCCCTTACCTCGACTAAAGGCGGCAATCTTTCCGCTATTATGCCTGACACACAAGGAGCCAATTTCCATTATGGTACCGAGAGTCTAGTTGGAGCTTCTCCAGATGAGGTAGGGCAGTATGCTTTAGAGTATGTACAACACCACCTTGAAGTAAGCGGTGAGCCTCAGGTTGTGCTTGCACGGTTTATCACGCAAGCAGAACGACCTTCGCTTGGGCTCGGCTGCCCACAAGCGAAGTTGACAATAGAAGATCCACCAGAGATTCTAGTCATTCTTAGTGGCGACTTCGATGTAAGCAAAGCGATCAGCGGGTTGGCAACCAAACCACCTTGGCACTTCAAGTACGTAGCGTACATCTTTGATCTGTGGTCTGCAAGTCATACAACATTTATTTACTCCCGGAATGGCGCCCAATTCAGGACTGCTCTAAACGATCCGACTATCCCATCAGATGGCCCTAATGCAGAAGCTTCTCCTATCTGCCCCACGCCACTGCCAGATCAGGTTCTACTGCATTATGGGGATATTGCTCCCACAATTCAGATTCCTGAAGGACCGGCTGTGGGAAGTCCGACACCAGTATCTCCAATACCATCAGAGATCGTTCCCCCTCCATTACCTACATACGGATCAAAATAAATCCTAAAACGACAGGACACAGTATAGCGCGCCCATCGTTGAATAATGAGCAATGTGACCAAGCCTTAGCAGGGCTACTGTGGCTATATTCTTCGAACTCTTGCCTGCTGCACCCACTACAACGTATCAAGCGTGGGGCCGTTCACCACGATGCACTCAGATTTAGCAAGCGTCTGCTGAAAGGCAACGTGAAGACGGGCGACACGATCACCGCAGGCTATACTCCCGAAGAAGGCACAACCTTCGCCGTAGAGAAGACCGAGACGGAAGAAGTCAGCATCAAAGCCTAAACTCTAACAATCACAAATACGAAAGAAGCCCTCGCCAAATAGCGGGGGCTTTCTTCATGCCATTTTAGGGGCGAAGTCATTCCACCTTCAGGTCACGGCACATTACGGCTCAGCCAATGATGCTAGCTCCATAATAGACCAGTACACGATCAACACTACGAAGATAAGCGCGAGCAGGCAACCAAGAATGGGTTGGACTTTATTCTTCATTCTACATACTTCCACAACGGGCGGCGGTTAGCGGTTCATAGGTCCACGCCGTTGACTGCTTTGTACAACTCGTGCTGCCTCTCAAGGCCACGCCTGTAGACCTCATACCGCGCCATGTCGGGCCGGAACGTTTCGCCGAACGTCGTGGGTACCTCCGAATACTCAGCGATATGACCAAGACCCCGCAAAGCCAGTATCGCCGCACCCTTCGAACTTGCCTGTTCCTCGCCTGACATGGTCACAGGGCGGCCCAGCACATCCGCCAGCATCTGCACCCAACCTGGAGTACCAAGCAGAGCGCCGCCACTCGCCACGATGTGCTCAGGCTCAGGCAGCGCACGGCGCATCAGGTCGTACACGGACGCGAGCCTGTAGGCAATTGCCTCCTGTGCGGCCCGCAAGATCTCGACCGGGCGGGTAGCAGACGAAATGCCCGCGATGGTCATGCGCGCCGATGGGTTCCAACCCGGACTGCGCTCGCCGGCGATAAAGGGTAGCATCGTCAGGCCATGGGCATCGGGCGGCAGGCTGGCAGCGGCAACCTCCAATGCCTCGAAGTCCGTCACCCTGAGCGTATCGCGCAGCCACGCGAACACATTTCCGCCCTCCGACAACGCCCCTCCCACAAGGGCAGTCGCGCTATCCTGCCTGTAGCACCAAAGGCCCGGCGGCACGCTACTTATCTCCGTAGGCACGAGCGCACGTATCGCCGCGCTGGTGCCGACCTGCACTGCCCACTCTCCCGGCGAATAACAACCACTGCCCAGATTGCTCGTCAGGCCGTCGCCCACACACGGAAACCAAATCGCGTCCTTCAATGCAGGCCACCGCGCCGCGAACTGCGGGCGAAGTCGGGCGAAGCCGCTGCCAGCATCCACGAGCGGGGGAAGGTGTAGACGGTCAACCCCAATAAGCGCAAGCAGCCAATCATCCCAGTCAGCGGTGTGCCGGTTGAGCAGCCCCGACCATGATGCGACCGAGGTGCTTTGCGCGTACCTGCCGAACAAGCGGGCGTAAATGAAGTCGCCCAGTGTAACCCACAGCGCCGTACGCTCCCATACCGCGGGCATCGTTTCGCGCACCCATACGAGGCGCGCAGGCAGATACGCAGTATGCAGGGAACAGCCGGTGCGCTCGTAAATCTCACCCGCGCCCGGCACACGTTTGAGCGCCTCCGCCTGGGCGGCACAGCGTGTATCGGCCCAGGTATAGACAGGAGTAGTGGCGCGCCCCAACGCGTCCACACCGAGCACGTTCGACACCAGGGAGCAAAAGCCTACGCCCGCAATGGAGACGGACTTCGCTCCAGCACTGGCAAGGGTGCGGTCTATCGCGGAAAAGAGGGCATCACAAAGAGCATCCGGGTCGAGATCGGCCCCGCCGTCCGGTGTCGAGCGCATTTCGTACTTCGCCTGTGTTTCATACTCGGCAAGCCGCCGCGCCCCACCGGCAAACAAGTTCACGCGCAGGGAAGACGACCCGATGTCAATTGTCAGCAGGGGTGAATCGTAGACCATAGATCATGGATCCTGAGCCAACTTCGGATGACCGACAACCGGCGCGGTATGTTATCTGCGAGCCTTCAACCGTCAGCTACTATAGCCCGTTCAGTATGTCCGCGATAGCACGTGCAGCTTTCACGTTCTCTTCCGGCGAGTCGGGCGCAATTGAGCAAGCCGGGCCAAACATGAACCTGCGACCGCCTGTCTGCTCTCGCGCCATACGCGCCTCGGCTTTCACCATGGCAGGAGTGCCGTCCCGTAAGGTTTCATTCCTCCAGCCGCCGATCACCGTCTTCGACGTATTCAACTGTACCTCACGCAACCCGGGGTTACCCGGCGAGCCTACGGCCCAGTTGATAGCGTGCACAGGGTAGTCGGCCAGCGCGAAGAGCAGATTGTTGTTCTTGCAAACGTGCAACACGTTTAACGGCGCACCCTGCACAGCCGCCAGCACGCGCTGGTCATACGGCCTGCCCCACTCGGCGTACTGCTTTTCGTCCAGCAGGTCGCGGCTGGCCCAGTCGGTGGTGGCGAAGAAGATGCCGCATGCGCCCGCCTTGATACATGCGCCCGCGAAGTCTGTGAAAGTAGCTGTTATTATGTCAAGTGCACCCTTTAGCACATCCGGGTGATTCTGCATCAGGTCTGGAAGCGCAGTTGCGGGATCATCAACAAGGTCGGCAGCGATTGAAAGTGGGCTGAATATGGTTTCGATGAAATAGGTTTCGCCACCCAGACTTTCGCCGATGCGCTCCAACGCCTCTAACTGCTCGCCGAGCGCACCTTCTCCCACCGGAAGAATCTTGAGCTTGCCCCAGTCCTCCAGCGACTCAATAGGGAATTTCGTTACGGCGGGCTTGTCGAGCGGCCCGCCTGCGCCGTAGTCGGTTGTTACGCCCCAGTCCTCCACATGATAGGAGGCTCGCGGGTTCACCTTCATCCAGTCCCAGTCGTACTTTTTGTGGAAGGCCAGCATCGCGCCCGCGAGATCCTCCGCCGAGCGCTCGCAGTCGAAGAAGTGCCGCCAGAGCGTCACAGGAGGGCGGTCTATAGGTGCATTGGTCAGAGCAGCCTCAATACGTGCCTTTTTGCTCATTTTACCCGCTACCGTCGCGTCCATAGGTGTAGGCATCTATTGTCCCCTTTAATTGCTATAATCGGCGGCCCTAGTTCACCCTCAGGCCGCGTACCCAACACCGAATTATGCACGTTCACCGCCTATCTGGCAAGATGGACGACTGCGTTATTCCTCATGCCGGGTTTGCCTGTTGTCGGTAGGTTTTGTGATGCGAGGTATTCGGGTAGCAAGATTACGTGTCAGCCAAAGGAGTAGCCAAGATTACGTAGCAGTGCGTGGGAGAGGTACGTAACTCTGCGTAATCTATGTAGTAAAGGCACGAAAAACGAACAAAAATGCTAGCAATCGTGCTTTTGTTCTGGTTATAATCGCAAAGTTGTCCGTGCCCTATGGCCAACGATATGTACAACGTGCAATAACTCACCTATAAAAGGAGCCTTTATAACCATGCATTCGTTCCCTGCGTCTTCTCGGAAGCATAGATCAATCATTGCTATCTTTGCCGCACTTCTCGCGGTATCCCTTTTCGCATTCACGTTCACCGCCCCCACGACCAATCAGGCCAGCGCTACCACAGTACGCACGCCCTTCCTCACTCTCCCCTTCGAATCTACATCCAATATGGAAATCCTTTCCGGCTGGTACTATAACCGGGGAGGCTACCACGGTGGCATCGACTTCATCAACGGCAACTACAACCACGTTAGCGGCTGGCGCACATTCCCCATCATCGCGGCTGCCGACGGCGAGGCTTGTGGCAACTGTTCTTCGCGACAGGGCAACGCTGTCTTCATCAAGCACAAAATCGACGGCGTGACCTACTACACATATTACGGCCACATGGCCTCGATCTCGAAAGATATTCCCCTGGGTTCGCAATCGCGCACGGTTGAAGTCAAGCGAGGCCAGTACCTGGGCATGGCAGGCGACACAGGCGCAAGCGGCCTGCTTCACCTTCACTTCGCGCTGATGAACGCATACAGCACCCCTCTCGACCCCTACAACATCCATAGGCTGCGCGGCTCCTATCCCGCCCCCAACGACGGCCAGTTCCCCGGCATAGGGTGGTTCCTGGGCAACTAGCCCGCTCACCGATACAACCGGTAACTCAATACGAATCAGAAACCCCCGCCGGTGCGGGGGTTCTGCCATTAAGGAGGAAGGAGTGGAAGATTTTCTAACATTCACCTGTCGTTAAAGTATACGCACAGGGTTACAAATCGGATTTCAACGCAATTTGGTCCGGTTTGCCCGATCATGTAATTGTCTCGTAAGCCTTCCGTAAGGCGATTTACGACCGTGTAACTGCCACCTGCGATGATTAGCCCAGCCGGTAAATATGGTTCTCACAATTGGGTGAGGCCTGTACCGAAGCCAATCAGAAGGGAGCTAACAAAGACCTCCCTATGCCATGGAGGAATGAAATGGACAAAATCGCAGGAAAGCTGTTCTCGAAGTACGCCCGGTTATTCGTAGTGGCTGCCCTATTGCTGGCATCCTTTGTAGTCGTGGGCGGCAGCGCTTCAGCCGAAGGACGGCCCGCCTCGGGCACGGTCTACACCCTCGCCAATGCCGCCGCGGGCAACGCTGTCGCAGTCTATGACAGGGCGCCGGACGGCACACTTGCCCTGGCGTATACTGTCCCCACGGGCGGCCTCGGCACGGGAGCCAGCCTGTCTTCTCAGGGCGCGCTCGCCATCAGCGATAACGGACGCTGGCTCTTCGCGGTCAACGCGGGCAGCAACGATATTTCCGTGTTCGACACGAACGGTGCCGGCAGGAAAGCCGATGCCACGACCCCCACAGCGAACAGTGCCGATCACCATAATCAGCAGTTGCGCTTGGTTGACCGTATAGCGTCAGGTGGCACCGATCCGGTGAGCCTCACCTCGCACGACGACATCCTCTACGTGCTGAACGCGGGCGTGCCCAACAATATAACCGGCTTCCAGGTTGGGCACGGCGGCACGATCAGCCGCATCAACGGGTCTACTCAACCGCTGAGTGGTGCAAACACCGGCCCTGCCGAAATTCAGTTCAGTAACAATGGCCGCGTACTGGTCGTTACCGAAAAGGCAACCAACAAACTGGATACGTACACCGTCAACTCTCACGGCCGCGCAGATGGCCCCAACGTCCAGAACTCGGCCGGCACGACCCCTTATGGCTTCGCGTTCGACAGCCGCAACCACCCCATCGTATCCGAGGCATTCGGAGGCGCCGCTAACGGCTCAGCCGCGTCATCCTACGCCCTCAACAATGCCGGCACTCTCACCACAGTCAGCGCGTCTGTACCGACCAACCAGACCGCCGCGTGCTGGGTAGCCATAAGCAAGAACGGCAGATTCGCCTACACCGCTAACGCGGGTAGCGGCAGCATAACGGGCTACAGCATAACGGGCTACAGCATAGCGCACGACGGCAGCCTCACGCTGCTCGACCCCAGCGGCATTACAGGAGTAACGGGCAACGGCAGTACGCCCACAGACCTGGCGGTAAGCAGCGACGGCAAGTTCCTCTACTCGCTGGACGCAGGCAGCCATGCCTTCTCCGGCTTCCAGATCGGCCACGACGGCAGCCTGACGCCGGTCAGCACCACGACGGGTCTGCTTCCGGGCACTGTGGGCCTGGTTGCGCGCTAACGTACAGGTACCTGGGACAAAGGGGGATTGCAACACCGCAATCCCCCTTTGCTTATTGTAAAATAGGCCTGTGAATATCACGCCGTCCGACGAAGATCACCGACCCGTCGCTGAACCGAAAACACTCTTTGCACCGGTGCCCATCCTATTAGGTTGGGCGCTCGGCCTGGCAGGTGTGCTGCTGTTGCTGCCGCGCTTGCTCCAGTTCGTGCAGATAACGTCGGCTTTCATCGCGTGGCCCTGGCAGTTCGACTTTTCGGAGGGGGTGAACCTGAACGCGGCCATGCAACTCGCCGCGGGCCACAATATCTACCACCCCGGCGATCCGAGCAGTTTCATCTCGGCGCCCTATCCACCCTTCTTCTATCTGCTCACAGCGCCCCTCTCCTGGCTCACAGGGCCTTCCCTCGCCGGGGGGCGGGTGTTATCCCTCCTCGCCACGCTTGCCGTTAGCGTGCTTCTAGCGGTCGCCGTGGGCAAAGCCACGCGCTACTGGGGCGCGGGCGTAGTGGCGGGCGCGCTCTGGCTCACCTTCTCGCCGGTGATGATCTGGGCCGCGCTTTATACCCAGCACATTTTCGCGCTCGCACTGGCCCTGGGGGGTCTCGTGTGGGTCATGCTCAAACCCGATGCCCAACGACTGGCTTTCGTGATCGGCCCCCTATTGTTCGCGCTGGCCTTTTTCACGAAGCAGTCCGCCGTGGATATGGCCGCCGCCGCCACGCTCTGGCTACTCTTGCGAGATCCCAAAAGGGGATTGCGATTCGGCTTTCTGCTGGCCGGGTTGGTGCTGGTGCCTTTCTTCGCGGCCAACCTGCTGTTGAAAGGCGGCCTCTGGGAACACGTCATTACGAACCAGGGTCTGCCCTCTAGCGACCGGCGTTTCACCCGCCTGCTTGGCCGCCTGTGGGGCGAACACTGGCCCGTGTTGAGCCTGAGCCTTGCCGGAGTACCTGCTGTTATTGCGGCGCTGGCCCTCTCGTGGCGCAAACGAGCAACAGTGCTGGGTAGCCCGTTCACGCTGGCCCTGTTCTATTTCGTGATAGCTTTCGCATCGGTGCTGGTGCGGCTAGGGCGGACGGGTGTCAACTACAACCATTTCATTGATTGCCTGCTGCCGGCGTGTCTGCTGTTCGGTCTGGCTCTCGGCTGGCTGTTGCGCACAATCGAAACGCGCCGCGATATGTCTCGGCTGTTTGCGAGTGTGGGTGTAGGATGCCTGGCAGTAGTGCTGGTCGTGCAGGTCCTTGCATTTACCGACCCGCACAACTGGTACAGCGGCATCTGGCCCAGTCCTGCCGCCGACAAGCAGATGCAGGCGTGGTCGGACCGGGTGGCAGCCACTCCGGGCGATATGTTTTCGGAGGACGAATACCTGGTGCTGAGGAACGGCAAGAGCGTGCTATACGATGACGACTTCATGTTCATGACGCTGGCGGGCCTCGGCAAATGGGATCAATCCGTGTTCGTGCAATCGTTGCGCGACCGCAGGTTCGGCCTGGTAATCCTTCAGAGCGGTAGCACGCGCTTCACGCCCGAGGCATCACAGGCGCTGGATTCAAGCTATACGATGAAGGTGCAAAGCAACCTGGTGATCTACGAGCCAAAGCCTGTTCCATTGGCCCCACAGGTCGCGCTCAGTTGCACGCTGGAAGGGTTTGGCGATTCAGTGTCATTACTCGGGTATGCACTCCCTCCTGGTGTGGCATGGGATGGTGTGCGACAGGGCGAGATATTGCACGTCACCCTCTACTGGCAAGCCTCAAGCAAGATAGCAGGCGACTATGCAACCGATGTGCAGTTAATTAGCGAATCGGGAGAAAAAGTAGCTAGCCAGGACAATCCGCACACCGCCGCAGACAAGCCCACCACGGACTGGCAGCCAGGCAAGACAGTGCTCGACTCCGCGGGCCTCACCCTCCCCCCCACGCTGGCCCCCGGCCGCTACAAACTAATCGCAGGCATGTATCGCAACCAGAACGGCACCCTGACCGACCTGAACCCCACCTGCCAACCCCCAACGCAGGACGGCAACGCGGTCACGCTGGGCTGGGTGAATGTAGTAGGCAATAAGTGACAAGCGACTGCGCAGGAGTATTGAGGGGGTTTCGTGGGTCGTCTCCCGCCCCGATCTAGCCGTGCGGCGGGTCGGGTCGATTCGCGACCGCCAGAATTTCCCTCGTGCGGGCTGTGTCCGCGTCCATCTGCTTGATGAGAGGCTCTATGCCCTCATAGCGCACCTGCGGGCGCAGATGCTCCACAAAGTAGGCGGTTAGTGTTTCGCCGTACAGGTCGGCGTCGTAGTCCACAATGAACACTTCCACCAGGCGAGCGTCGTCATCGAACGTGGGCCGGGTGCCGATGCTGGTCAGGGAAGGCAGCATCTCGCCCGTAGCAGGGCGGCTACACCAGGTTGCGTATACGCCATCGGCCGGCAAAGCCTGGTTAGGCAGCAATGCGAGATTGGCAGTGGGATAACCCAACTCACGCCCACGTCGTGACCCCGGTACAACAGTGCCTGGCACAGTCTGATAATGTCCCAGGAGACGAGCCGCCAGCGCCACATCGCCCGACATAACTGCCCCGCGCACGCGAGTACTGCTCACAGGCTCACCGTCCACTTCCACCAGGGGCGCGATGTGGAGAGTATAGCCAAGCTGTTCGCCCAGCGCGGCCAGCACGTCAGTGTTGCCGGTGCGGCCATGCCCCAGAGCGAACCCGTCCCCCTCCCACAATTCATTGAAGGGAAGATAGCGCCGCACCCAAGCGATAAAATCGGGTGCCTCTACCTGGGACAACTCCCTGGTGAAGGTCACCACGATCAGTTCGTCCAGCCCTGTCTCCGCGAGGAGACGGGTCTTCTCGGGCAAGCGCGTCAGATAGGCCACAGGCTGGCCGGGCCTCAGCACCTCCCGTGGCGCAGGCTCGAAGGTCAGCGCAACGGCAGGTATGCCCTTCGCGCGCGCACTCGCCACAGCACCGTCTATAAGAGAGCGATGCCCCAAGTGTACGCCATCAAACGAGCCGATGGTCAATATTCCAGGCCCCGGCTCTCTAGCGGTCAGATCGGTTAGTACTCTCATAATTCAGACTTCAAGCTCCATCTTCCCGAACTTCTTTTTCAGCAGTCTGCATGGCGTTCGCAGCTTCGGACATCTCGCGCAGGTGTGTAATCGCTTCTTCGAGCGACCCATCTTCGCTACCGGTGCGAGTCTGCCCTAGCGACAACCTTACCTGTTTGGCCGTTTCGCGCATCTTTCGTATCTGGGCAAGCTCCGGCTGCAGCTCGTTCTCTACAGCATTGTATTGTACCTTTTGAACGCCCAATGCCGCCACTCGCCCGGACACGTGCCACATCTGATCCAGCGCCCTCAGTGTGTTCTGCTTGAACTCGACCGCCTGGGTGGTCAGCACGCCCGACCTTGTTGCATCGTCGATCCCCGCCCGCAAGGTTTGTAGCTCTTTCACGGCGCGCATGATCTCGGTCGAGATCGGCCAGTTGGGGAGTTGCGACCCCAACAGTTTGAGCACCGAGTCATCCATGCGGCTCGTGTTCAACAACCTTAAAGCCTCAAGCATATTCTCAGGCTCGATAGTACCCTGCGAACGCCTCTGCAACACAAATACTGCGATAAGGCCTAATACAACCAGCAGCGCCACGCAAATCAGCGCGAACCACCATGGGTTGGAGCCTATCCAATCAAACATGTAACATCAACCTCGTTTCTACTTCATCCCCATGCAAGCGGGCTATCTGCCTGCTGCAAACACCTTCTTTGGGTGCCACATCTCGCTTGCTTCGTCCCATTCAGCTATTGCGAGCAAACTGCCATTGGTGCCTCTGAGGGCCGCCAACCTGTTGTTATCCGCTTTACCGGCAGGTAAAGGCAGTGCCTTGCCATGCAAGACATCCTGCTCGCCTGCTTCGTCTACATTATACACAGGCCAACCCGCCAGAATACTCTCAGGCGGGCGCAGGCTCTCGTGCCAGGTACCTGCACCGAACGCAGATTCCATCCCCTCAAGAGTTATGGCATCATCCAGAGTAAACGCTCCCACCCGAGTGCGCACAAGCCCACCAAGATAGGCTCCCGTGCCAAGGGCCACGCCAAGATCGTATGCCAACGACCGTATGTACGTGCCTTTACTGCACTCTACGAAAAGTTGGAGTGTCGGAGGCGTGTAAGCCTCAATGTCCAATTTGCTGATTGTCACTCGGCGCGCTTTGCGCTCGACTTCGATGCCTTGGCGCGCCAGATCATACAGCTTCTTGCCTCCCACCTTCAACGCGGAGTGCATAGGTGGAACCTGCTCAATAGTACCCCGAAACTCTGACAGGGCCTTCTCTATGGTCGAGAGATCGGGCATGACAGCATCGGGCGTGGGCGTGATCGTGCCTTCGGCATCATACGTGTCGCTCGTGGCCCCCAGGATTACGACCGCACGGTATGCTTTATCGGCCTCGGCCAGATATTCCACGAGCCGGGTGGCCGCGCCCACCACTACAGGCAGCACGCCCGTAGCCATAGGATCAAGCGTGCCGGCGTGCCCTACCCGGTCACGCGTTGCAGATTCGGGGTTACGAATTATGCGCCGTACGCGTGCCACTACGTCATGCGAAGTCATGCCCTGTGGCTTATCAATAACAAAAATGCCGTCCATTAGTGGGTCCACCTGGCGATTAGACGACAGACGACGGTTAGTGGGTACTGTCGTCCGTCGTCGGTCGTCCGTCGTCCGTCGCATCGAGCACAGCTTTGCAAGCCTCTATGAACAGCCTGTCGGCTTCAGCCCCGATGGCGGGTATGGTAGCGCCAGCGGCCTGGGTATGGCCTCCACCACCGAACTTGCGTGCAATGCTTGCGACGTCTACCCCGGGATTACTGCGTATCGAGGCGCGAGTAGTGCCGTCGTCACGCTCCTTCAGCACCGCCGCCACCTTCACGGCTCCGCGCACGGTCGCCAGGTAGCTCGACAGCCCCTCAAGCTCTTCTTCTTTCGCCCCGGCCGAGTTCAACATCTGCGGCGTTACGTGTATATAAATCACACGCCCGTCTGCACCCAGTGACACGCTCCCAAGAGCCTTGCTCCACAGCATGATGGTGGATAGCGGCCTGGTATTGAATACCTCGTCAATGATGTTGTAGAGGTCGCCACCGCGCTCCATCATATAGGCGGCTATCTTGAGCGAACGCGAGGTGGTAGAGGGCGTCCTGAATCCGAGAGTGTCGGTAACAACGCCCAGCAAGATGTACCGGGCTATATCAGCGTCCACCGCCCATCCCAGTTCGTTGAGGGCCGCCGCAACCTGCTCTGCGCAAGCGGCAGCGTTCACATCCAGAAGTTGCAAGTCGCCAAAGCGCACATTGGTAGCGTGATGGTCCATGTTGAGGACTTTCACCCCGCCCTCGCCCCGCAGCATGGCCTCGTTAGCGGTGAAGAACCCGCCGGTACGTGCCGGGTCGCTTATGTCAAGGCAGGCTATGTGCGTGGGCGGCGGGCCAGGCGGCACGTCACCTATGAAGACGTCGGCGGGATTGTAGAATGGCGCATACACGTCGGGGATGGGGTCGGTCGACACCACGACACAATCATACCCGCGCATTTTCAGCGCAGTCCCAAACGCCAGCGTAGACCCGAGCGAATCGCCATCAGGGCTGACGTGAAGGGGTATCCAGATGCGCCCTGCACCTTGCAGCCACTCGGCGATCTTCGTGTACTGAGGCATGGTCCATGCAGGTACGCGCTCGTCGGGCACGCTGCTCGATTCAGGTTCAGATTGGGTGTTATTGTTACTCATCGGGGAATCACAACTTGCGGGCTGGAGCTCATTGCCGCGATCTTTACGTGGTAGGCTCCGGCTTTTCCGACGTTGTTTCAGCATCGTGCAACTCGGTGAGCAGGCGATTGATGCGATCGCTATATTCCAGGCTCCTATCGAGCTTGAACTGCACCTCTGGCACACTGCGTGTGGTCAGGCGGGTGGCTACTTCGTGGCGCACGAATCCACGCGCACTTTCCAGCGCGACCATGCTTGCCTTCTGGTCTTCGGGCGTTCCCATCACGCTTACAAAGACGCGCGCGTACTTGAGGTCTCGACTGACCTCCACCCGCGTCACCGTCACAAACCCCAGCCGTGGGTCCTTCAACTCGCGCTGGATCAGATACGAGACGATGTGTTGTATTTCTTCCGCAACTTGTATATGCCTTGTGTTCATGCTTCTCTCAATTCTCAATTCTCAATTTTGAATTCTTAATTAAGCCGTGCCATCCGGTTTGCGTAACCTGGTCGGACTGCCACATCTTCATTAATTAAGAATTCAAAATTGAGAATTGAGAATTTATTTTACGGCTATTTGCTCTTTCCTGTAGAACTCCAGGGTATCGCCTTCCTCGAAGTCGTTGAAGTTGGTCAGCGAGATGCCGCACTCGTAGCCCTGAGCCACGTCGCGTACATCGTCCTTGAACCTCTTGAGGGCCGAGACCGTGCCATCATAGATGACAGCGCCGTTCCTCAGTAAGCGTACCTGTGCGTTGCGCGTGGCCTTGCCTTCAGTTACGATCAAGCCAGCGGCCTGCTCGTTCTTCGGGAGGCGGAAGACCGCACGCACTTCGGCGTAGCCGTCGGTTACGTCGTGGAATGTCGGCTCAAGCAGACCCTTCATTGCCAGCTCGATGTCCTCCGACAACTTATAGATGATATCGTAGAACCTGATTTCGATGCGGTTCTTGTCGGCTGCCCGCTTCGCGGCGGCATCAGGCCGTACGTTGAACCCAACGATAATCGCGCTTGAAGCGACGGCCAGCGCCACGTCCGACTCGGTGATCCCGCCCGTTCCACGGTGCAGGATTGACACCTTCACGTCCTCGTTGGTCAGCTTCTGTAAGGTCTGCGTAATCGCTTCCAGCGAACCTTGCACGTCGGCTTTGAGGATAAGGCGTAATTCTTTTACCTTGCCGGCCTGTATCTGGGCGAACAGGTCGTCCAGGTTCACGGACTTGATGCTCTGGGCTGCTTCCTCGAACCGGCGAATACGCGCCCTCTGATCAGCGATCTCTTTCGCTGTAGTTTCGTCGGGCGCTACTACTAGCGTATCACCCGCCTGGGGCACACCCGATAGGCCAAGTATTTCTGCCGGGGTCGATGGTTCTGCTTTACGCAGCTTGCGACCCTTGTCGTCTTGCATAGCCCTTACACGGCCCCAGGTCGCCCCTGCCACGACATAATCGCGCAGATTGAGCGTGCCGTTGCCGATAAGCACGGTAGCAATTGGACCACGGTTTCTGTCCATCTCGGCTTCGACTATAGTGCCTGTGGCGCGCCTCTGTGGGCTGGACTGCAGGTCGCCCAGTTCTGCCACCAGCAGGATCGTCTCCAACAGGTCCTGTATGCCGGTGCCTGCGCGGGCCGATACCTTGATATACTCGGTATCGCCTCCCCACTGGGTCGGCACAAGGCCCTGATCCGAAAGCTGGGTCATTACACGGTCAGGGTTGGCTTCCTCGCGATCCATCTTGTTGATAGCAACCACGATAGGCACGTTGGCAGCCTGTGCATGGGCCAATGCCTCCAGTGTCTGGGGCATAACTCCGTCGTCTGCCGCCACCACCAGCACAACGATGTCCGTGATCTGGGCGCCGCGGGCGCGCATGGCTGTAAAGGCTTCGTGGCCCGGTGTGTCCAGGAACGTGATCTTCTTGCCCTGCAACTCGACCTGGTATGCACCGATGTGCTGGGTGATGCCACCTGCCTCGGTGGCGATCACGTTAGCTGAGCGGATGGTATCGAGCAGTTTGGTCTTGCCGTGGTCTACATGGCCCATGATAGTAACCACGGGCGGACGCAATGATTGCCTGCTTGTATCTGCCGCTTCCTGTTCGGCGGTCAGCAATTCTCCCAGGTCTTCTTCTACTTCCAGTTTGGCTTCGGTTACTTCGTAACCCATGCCGATAGCAGCTATTGCAGCCGTTTCATAGTCAATTTGCTGGTTGATCGTGGCGAGTACCCCGTGCTTGATCATTTCGGCGATCACTTTTGTGGGGTTCACGTTCATCAGTTCGCCAAGCTCTTTGACGGTTAAATAGGGCGGAATAGCTACTTTGGGCGTAGGGCGTTCCACACCCAGGCCAAGCCCGCGTGCGGCCCCGAAGCCACGAGTAGAGGCTGCCGCGCCGCCACCGCCACCTCGGAAGCCGCCTCTGCCGCCCCCGAAGCGATTGCTGCCGCCGTTTTGCCCACCGAATCCGGGTCGAGCCCCACCGCCGCCTGGGCCGGTCCTGTTAAAGCCGCCTGGGCGGGCTGCACCGCCCCTCGCCGGGGGTCGTCCCCCGCTAGGGCGTCCGGGTGCTCCCGGGCCACCGCCCGGCCTGCCACGTCCCGGTGTGCGCGGTGTGCGCCCAGGACCACTCGCTTCTTCTTCCGGCGTATCATCGCCTGCACCTGCATCACGTCCGCTAGTGGGCGCAACAACTACGTAATCTATTTTCTTTGGCATTTAATACCTCCTTGATCGCAGATCAGGGATCCAGGACCGTAAGTCGAAGTTTGTAATTAACTGAATAGTAGATATTGTTATTTACCTCCGGCACATAAGCTACGATCTTCGATTCGCGGCCTTATCACTCGTCCGCAATCCCCTCTCCATATGCTTGCAATGCGGCTTTATCTTCTGCCGTAATTGCCGTTTTTAGTGCGTATTCCAGCACTTTACCTTTTAATGCTTTATCCCAACATTCTCTTGACTTATGCAGGTAGGCTCCCCTGCCTGCCTTCTTGCCTGTTTCATCCACTTCAACTGTACCGGTTGCGGTTCGTACCACCCGCACCAGACCCCGTTTAGCCTCAGTGCTGCGGCAGGCCACGCAGGTGCGCTGCGGCACGTGTTTGGGTCGTGGTTGCTTTGCTGTTTTTGCGCTCATCCTCTACTTCTTTTCACCTGAACTTGCACTAGGCTTCCGCTTCGACCTCTGCGGCTACATGTTCGACCTGCAACTCCTGGTCGTCTTCAACAGGTTCGCCTGTTACGTAGCCGTTCTCATCTATGGCGTGACCATTATTAGCCGCTTCGGCCCTCAGCATATCGACCGCGCGGCGCGCCAGTTCTTCGTCGTCCATCTCTTCCGAATCTTCGTCCGAAAGGGCGCTCTTGATGTCAATTCTCCAACCTGTTAGCTTGGCAGCGAGACGAGCGTTCTGCCCTTCTTTGCCTATCGCTAGTGACAGCATTCTTTCTGGGACGAGCACAGACGCTGTCTTGTGTTCCTCGTTGAGTTCGACCGACAGCACCTGAGCCGGCGATAGGGCGTTCGCGATGTACACGGACATATCCGGGTCCCAGAGCACCACGTCTATTTTCTCGCCGCCCAGTTCGTCCACAATCTTCTGGATGCGCTGGCCTTTCATGCCCACGCACGACCCTACAGGGTCAACGTTGGCCTGGCGTGCGGCCACCGCTACTTTCGAGCGCATACCCGACTCGCGGGCGATGCTCTTGATCTCGACAGCGCCACTGTGTATCTCCGGCACTTCAAGTTCGAACAAACGCCGCAAGAAAGCGCGGTCGGCGCGCGATACGATTAGCTGCGGTCCCTTCTGGTTCTTCTGCAACACTTCCAGCAAAAGCACTCGCATACGAGTGCCTGATCGGTATCGCTCGCTCTTTACCTGGTCCTTGGGCTGGAGAATAGCTTCTGCCCTCCCCACTTCCAAAATCCAGTTGCCGTTCTGGTCCTGGCGTTGCAGGTTTGCAAGCACAATATCGCCTTCGCGGTCACTGAACTCGCCTACCACGCGGTCGCGCTCGGCCTCGCGTATCCTCTGCATAACCACCTGCTTGGCGGTCTGCGCGGCAATTCTGCCAAAGTCGGCAGGCGTGGTCTCTTTTTCAAGCATGTCGCCGACCTGGGCTTCCGGGTTGGTAGAACGTGCCTCGTCAAGCGACACCTCTGTGGATGGATCTTCTACTTCGAGGGCCACGGTGCGCCGCTCAAACACGCGAGCATCTCCTGATTGCAGGTCCAATTTCACGGCCACGTTCTGGTCGGTACCGGCGATACGCCTGTATGCGGTTATTATTGCGTCCTCGATACCCCGCAAAATAGCTTCGCGGGAAATATTGCGTTCTGATGCTATCTGGTTTATAGCGGCATAAAGATCACTCTTCATCGAAGCCCTCCATACGACAAAAAAAGTGGGGGTGGCCCACTTTTAGAGCGTTACACAAATTGTTTCGGCCCTCACCCAATCCTAAGAAGGGGCGCTACCTATATATATTATACTACTTTTGGCCCTCTTCTACAATATTTACCGCCCTGAAACCCACGGTCAACACGCGCTGATCAGGCGAGCCTGGATCGAGAGAAGCGGGCGTTTGGCCTGCCTCCGGCGTTGTTATGTCAACTTGCGTTATCCCGGCCTGCCAGGTGCGCGTTGGGGTCTCTATAGACACATAATCGCCCACAGGCACCACCCCAATATACAGCGTTTCTGCTCCCACTGCCAGCAGCGCATGTCTCGACGTGCCAAGCGCCGTGCCCTCCAGATGAAGACTGCCCGTGATCGTGTGCGGAGCGAACACGCACAGGGCGGCGTGTCCCTCCTGTACCCACCGGAAGGGCTGCCCACCCGACTGCTCAATGGGGTACCACCCTGCGCCTATGTGGAACGACGCACCGGCACTAGTCAGGTCTTCGGACTTCACGGTGTGAATATCCAGATAGTCCCCCGCGAAGATAAGCTTATCGGGCTGCTCTACCTGGCTTAATATCTGTTGGTAGGCCACTAGCTCGTTCTCAGGCACCGAATCGTCGGCGCGCCCGCTCAGGCTGGTATAAAGGGATATGTAGCGTATCCCGTAGAAGTTCAGCACATCAAGCGGCTTGTTCACTACCAGGGGCGAGGCAATGTCCACGCGAGGCACATCGAGGGGCGAGATGAAGCCCCAGAAAGCGCTGCACGAGTCGATGATAGGGCTGTCGTAATTCCTGGATAGATAGCCCGCCATGATCGGCTTGTCGTGTACTGTTTGCAGGAGCATCCGCCGTCCTGTCGTCTCTGACTGCTGAGTAGCAAAAGGCAATTCCATCAGCCCGCCGTCAGGTGAATGCGTCAGGGTCGTATATGCCCGGTAGAAAGGTAGGCGGTCCACTGTCTCCATAAAGCGCGGGTGTATGGGCAGTTCCACCAGCAGACCAATCACCACAAGCCCTAGCACAATGCCCGTGCGTCCGCCCGGCTTTGCGACCCGTCGCAAGAGCCACACCAGTCCCCACCCCGCGAGCACGCCCATGCACAGCCGAGCCAGCACAACAAATCGCTCCGGCTTGGCGATAGCGTCCATGCCGGGCAAGCCCTCGAACATTGCAAAGGGCAGGGGGATGCCCGTATTGTTGCGCGCCACTTGCAGCACAGGGCCAAGCGCGAGCAGAAGCGCCAGCACCATCAACCCGGTCCAGAAGCGCGCCGATGGCCTGCGCCACATTACAATCGCGCCCAGCAGCGCCAGCGCGAGCGCTATATAGCCTAATCCCACATAGTCATGCAAAGGAGGCTCATTTAACCCCGGATTGTCCTGCCATGTCCCAAATACCAGGTGGTCGTGCGGAGGGGCAACAAAGCTGAGAAGGTCGGCAGAGTGGGTTAGCCTGTGCTCGGGGTCGGCGGCGACCGCGAGGCGGGGGTCGTTATGATCACGCGCCAGCCCTACTGCGAGGGGCAACAGCAATACAAGTGCCGTAACTACCGCCAACGAGGCAGGTGCGACCATGTCCTTCAGCACCAACCAGGGCGACCTGTATCGAAGCCCGATCACTAGCCTGTAGAGCACGAGCGCCACGCTGAATAGCACCAGGTATACGGCATAATAGAGACTGCTGTAAGCAGCCAGCGCAAGGAAAACCCCTGCCAACAAGCCGAACTTCCAGCGCCCCCTGTCACGTACATCGGGCGTCCAGCGTCCGTCGCCCACCGTCGCGCGCATCCACATCTCGGCGTACAGAGGCATCCACTGTAAGGAGAGGACCTCGGGCTGGCCCTTCAGCGCGTCCAGTGTGTAAGGGGTAAAGGCGAACACCAACCCACCAAGAAACGCCGCTACGTAGCGCGGGTCGAATCGCAACGAATGCGAAGCTACCGGCGCATCCTGCTCGCCTCCGCCCGAACCCAACACGTACAGTACCAGCCGAAACGCACCGTACCCCGAAAGCGTAAAGCCGAGGAGCAACACGGTGTTGTACGCGGCAGGTAGGCCGAGCAACAGTTGCGGTATCAGCCCCAGCAGACAGAGTGGCAATGCCAGAGTGTGGTAGTAAAGGTCTGTACCGTACGGATAATAGAGAAGGTCTGTGTGGAACGGGTTAGTAAAATGCAGAAGGCTCTCTTTTGTCCACCACAGGTTCCACAGGTTCTGGTCGCGATCGGCGGTAAGGTCGCCAGGCACACCCGTTGTAAAGTGCAGAATAACCGGATAGGTGACCACAAGAGCCAGCAGAAAATATCCCAGCAAGCCGAGCCAATGCGCCCGCGCCCCGGCCCACGCTCGCTTGGTCTGGCCGCCCTCGAAGTCACTAGTCATAGCCCGCTCATATTAGCAAATGTACCGCCGGGGCACAAGACGCTCGGCGAGCATCGCAACTGAGCGAGGCATGTAAATTTGTTCATCAAATTGTAAGAATTGAACTGTATGCTTATTATTGCAATATAGTTGCAGTTATTAGTGGACTTCAAAAACCGAGTCGCTCTGGAGCTAATCCTCTAATGGCAATGGACCTATATGACATGCATAGGGTCTGCTTGACCATAAGGCACTGTCGTATTGCCACCTATACCAGGTGCCCGAGGACAGACAAGAGAACAGGGGTTGAATATGGGTACAACACTTCAGCAGCCACCTACCTCGGAGCGGCACGAAAATAGTGCCGACGGCCCGCTGATGCCCAGCGATGTTGGCACGACCAAACCTATCCCCATCCCTATTGCAAAGGTAAGAAGCCGAAGCAAGCGCATCTGGTTTGATGTGCCCTTCATGCTTGTCATGCTCATATTGGGCGCATCGGTATTATCGGGAGACAACAACGTTGAAGGCGGGTTATTAGGTTGGCGTGCCGCTTTACTCCTCTTCTATACTTTCGCCATAGTCCTGAACATTATCCACGGAATCACGCAAGTCAACGCTCTTGATGCTCCTTTTTGGAAGGGCAGAACCCTGCTCGGCATCACCAATGTCGCGTTCGATCTACTCTTTGCGCTTGGCTTAGTTCTGCTACATGCGCAAGATGAGACTATCATGCTCGCAATGGTGCTGGCGCTTGCAAGCACCAGATTGCTCGAACAGATCGCCATGCGACCGGCATCTTTTGTGGTCCTATCTGCAGCACTGGCCGGCGCTCTTTTTGACATTTATCGCTCTCTCGATACATCTGTGCCCGCGCTGCCGGCAATGCAACATATAGAGATCCTGATCACCATTGCAATCTTCTTGATCCTGGGCTACGTGGTGCGCCAGCGCGCGCTAGTTCACGACGGCAAACTCAGCAGGATATTAGACCGGGCCCGTATGCATGCTGATTTCAATGCTGAAGCCATGCCCAGGCAGATATTGCGCAATACCCTGCTCCAGGGCAGCATCAAAGCCATCAACTCAGCAGTTGAGCTAGACGACGTATTGATGATGATAGTCAACAACGCAGTACGTGTGCTGAAGGGTGAGCAAAGCACCATCGGACTTATAGACGAAGAGAGTGGCGACCTCGTTGTCCGGTGTGCAACCGGAATAAACAGCACGCAATTGACAGGAAGGCATTTCCTCCCAGGGGTCGGAGTAGCGGGTTGGGTAATAAAGAATGGTCAACCGGCCTTGATCAATGATGTCTCTATCGATCCTCGATATATCAGGCCAGTTGGTGACAAGGCAATCGGGCGAAACACACGTAGTCTTGTGTGCGTGCCTCTAATTATTGAGCAGAAGGTTATAGGGGCACTCAGCGTCACGCACTCACTTCCGAACGTCCTCACAGAAGATGACCAGGATCTTATAGCCAGCTTTGCCGAAGAAGCAGCCCTGGCCGTGTACAAGAGCCAATTGCTCAGCAAGCTCACTCACCAACGCAACGAGCTTGCCAGGCGCGAAGAATTGATCGTGGGCCTCAGTCAAATCACCCAGAGTGTGCTCAGCAGCCTGGACCTGCCCCTGGTGCTCAATACCATTATTTCACGCATGGGCGAACTGGCCCGATTTGACCACGCACTTATCTACTTGCGCAGCGAACGCACAGGTGAACTTCAATTGGCTGCAGTAGGTGGCGATGGACCATATGCCGCAAGTATGGAACTCCGGGAAGGGACACCCGTGCTGGAGTGGTGGAATGAAACGTCAAGCTCGCGTGTGTTTAAGTGGCAAGCAGATAATTTGTCTTTGCTCTGCCTGCGGCTGGTAAACGACGGCGAATCAGTCGGTTGCATCCTGCTTGCCCACAAGACAGACATCCCATTCAGCAAAGAAGAGTTTGACGCAGTTGCAAAGATGGCGGATGCCGCCACAATTGCCATAATCAAAGCAAGACTGTTCAGTCAGGTCACCGCCCAACAGCAACAAACGTCAGCCCTGTATCGCTTGATGCTGGGAGTGAACGGGGCACGCAACCGTCGAGAGTTGGCCCAGATAGTGACCACAAGGTTACACAAGTTCACAGGAGCGAAATCCACGGCGCTGCTCATGGAAGATTACGAACAATCACGTATTACGATCTGGGCATCAGAGGGAGAGTGGGCACGCAAAGATGCCTCTCATGTATCGCTTTCGACGCAGGGTGACCCTTTCATTGGCAGTACAATATCGGCCCTCTTTGAAGCCGATCCCTTCGATTTGCTCGTAATTGAAGACGCACCTGTACAGGTGAAGGTCGCTTATGGCTGCAATAACTGCATGACCATCCCTTTCTCCAATAGCAACCGCATCTATGGCTTGCTTGTAATCGAGTTGCAGGATTACACCTTAATGACTGAAGAAGCCAAGGAAATGGTGCGCCTTGCGGTTTCCCATAGCACAGTTGCCCTGGAAAGAGCAGAATTATTCGAAGCGACAGTGCTGTCTATGCGCCAGTCCAGTATGTTATATACAATTGCTACCCAGGTGCGCGCTTCCACTGATATTGCATCAGTGGTAGAGATGACGGTACAGGGCGCGTTGAATGCGCTCCCTCTTCAATCATGCGAACTATATCTTCTGGAGGGCAATGGCGAGCAACTAAAATTGCACAACCGGGTGATTGCACATAACACTAATGAAGATAATTTGGCTCTTGGACCCGAGACAGTATCTCTGCTTACTGATCCTCTGCTGGTTGATGTGCTTCGCTCTCCAGGATTGATCCAGGCGGATTTTGGCGGCTCGTTCCTTCCTGTTCGCCGCAGCACAGGCCAGAATATGTGGCATGACACACCTAGCCAGAACTCGCCAGGGCTGCCGGAGCGGCCTCAGGTGCTACTAGCACGCTTGATGGGAACAGAAGAGGCCCTTGGCGTGGTACGTTTTACAGCAAGGATACCTCCCGAAGAATTCGTACATAACTACTCTACCTTCTGTCAAACACTGCTGACGCATACGGGGGCCGCGCTCGAACGTAGCTTCCTGTACGAACAACTGCTGGACAGGAAACAGGAAATCGAAGCGGTAGTCCTTTCTATCAGCGACGGCGTAGTTGTTATAGATGCCGACCTCAATGTGCTAATCAATAACGACCTGGCCTCCAAGTTGCTTGGCTTGTCTGATGTCCAGGAGAACTCAAAGGCGCTTGTAGACATCCTTCATGAAGTCGATCTGCTCACCATGCTACGGGGTTGCATCGCTGACTACAAACCAAGTAGCAAAGAAGTGGAGTTGGCGCTGGACGGTAGTTTACGTGCTTACGCGGCCACAGCGCAACCGATTCTGAGTACCCATGAGGGGGCTATTCTGGGAGCGGTGCTCACGCTACGAGACGTCACGGAAGAACGAGAAAATGAGAAAGCCAAGTCTGACTTCCTCTCAATGGTCTCGCACGAGTTGCGCACACCTCTTAATTCAATCTACGGCTTCCTCGCCATCATACTATCCGGCAAGGCCGGTCCGCTCAGCGATCTACAGACAGACTTCCTGAGCACCGCCAAACAGGAGGCATCGGTCCTCAAGCGACTCATCAACGACCTGATAGACTACTCAAGATTGGAGAAGCGCTTACTTCGCATGGAGATGGCGCCGGTTGACTTCTCTTCGCTGGCGACCCGTGTGATACGCAGCGCTTCCGCCAGGATGGAGCAGGATGAGCTAACCCTTGCCAGCCATATACCTAATGGGATGATGGTGCTAGGGGACGAGGTGCGCTTGCAACAGGTTTTTGATAACCTCCTGGAAAATGCCGCCAAGTTCACCGATCCCGGAGGCGAGGTCTCCTTCCACTGCGACGCTGAAGAAGGGCGCATCAAGATACGGGTCATTGACAGCGGTTGTGGCATTCCGCAATCGCAGATCGACTCTATATTCGAGCGTTTCTTCCAGGCCGACAATCATTCCAGCCGTCGCAGGCAGGGCCAGGGTCTCGGACTTGCTATATGCAAACATATAGTCGAGGCCCACGGGGGATTGATCTGGGCCGAAAGTACAACGGGCGTGGGCACCACGATGTATGTGGAGCTGCCTGTTCTCTCGAAAGATGGAGAAATGGCTACTCAGTTCTCCGGAGACCTAACATTCGCCGCTCAAAAGCAACAATAGTCAGGGCTTGATAGCGCCGTCGCTGGGCCTCCAGTCGGCACACGAAAAGGTACCCGCTTAAAAGAAGAGCAGCAGTGGTTGCATACCACTGCTGCTCTTCTTTCTGGTTATTGGATCGTCAGGTTACACTAGTTGTGGGAAGCAAACTGCATATCGTCCACGAAGTAAGCAGGCTGAGCGCTGCCTTTACTATCCTGCAGGACGATCGCGCTGATTACCCGGTTGGTTCCATTCAGGTCGGCAAGAGGTATGGATACCTGTCGCCAGGTATTTCGAGCGATACTGCCTCCACTGATGTACTGGTTCAGCGGAAGCGAAACTAGATACGTGCCATCGGCAGCAGCCAGATTTACATCAACGCGCTGGCCTGAACTGGTTCCACCATTGATCCAGAAGGTCAGGCGGTCATAGGGTGTCGTGTTGAAGCCATTGTGCGCCAGTTGGAAACCTCCCCAGGCTGACGTGTATTTTATGCGGACCGATTTGGTGCCACTATGCACGTACGCCGTACTTGCGAGGTCGATCGTCGAACGCCACGACCAGTCCTGCCAACCAGGCTGTAGGGCATCAATGTATACAGGCGACACTACGCTACTGGTCGCGGTGGCTCTTGGCGTATTTGTAGCCCTTGGTGTATTTGTAGCCGGCACGGACGTATTAGTAGCTGCGCGAGTTGGCGTGCGCGTGGCCGTACGTGTTGGAGTGTTCGTAGCTACAGGAGTTGTACTTGTCCTGGCTGTGGCCGTGCGTGTGGCTGTTCTGGTAGCCGTCGGTACTGATGTATTGGTAGCTACAGACGTCGCGCTTGATCTAGGTGTGGCTGTACGGGTCGCCGTACGCGTAGCCGTGGCAATTGCTGTCCTCGTGGCTGTAGCTGTACGTGTGGCTGTTGCTATCGCTGTCCTTGTGGCCGTGGGAACGCCAACGGTGCTAGTAGGAATCGGTGTGGGAGTACCCTGAGTTCCACCGGGCAAAGGCAAGGTGCCTCCGCTATAATAAGCGCCCGTATTGACGCGTATATAACCGCCATCGTCATCAGCAACAGTCGCAACCATGTTATTTCCGTTGATGGGTGCGGGGTTGGTAACGCCGTCCCCCTTCGAATCGAAGTAGTGCGACTGTCCGCCGGCTCCGGCCCCAAACATGAGACCGATTACCCCGTAATTAGCCCAGAGGCTCATGTGAGCGCGTCCGTTGCTTGAATTCAGGAAGTACTCCGGGCGATTGTCCTGGTAGTGCCCATCGGTGTTGTTCTCGCTCCTGTATACTTCATTGCCGTTCGGCACCTGCCACATCAATGAGCGTTTGTTGGTAGCAGAGTCAATGCGACCGAGCCAGGCAGCTATCGTATCGAAGCTAGGCTCCTGAGAGCTATCATGCCACCAGCGATCCGAGCCGTAAGTAATCTGGTAGAAAGCGGCATCACGATCAAGCGGCGAGAAGAAGTTGAGACCATAGCCTGGTCCGAAGCTGTTGTGGTAAGTAGCTGTGCGGTCGGCATGCCCCTGCCAGTCGTAGTTGGGGTCGTTGCGCAGAGCGATCGTTAGGTCATAGTCCGCACCCCACAGCGAAAGGTCCTGGCCCAGCACTACATGGGGCGCATAGAGGTCTCGCAACTTAACGAGAGCCTGCCAGTAGTTGCGGAAGTTATCTGGCATACCTGCCAGTTCGGGCATACCTGAGCCGCCTACCTTGGTCGGTTGTAGGGCTGCATCATCGTTGGTATTGGACGAATTTTGCATCATGACCCCATCGAGGTCCGGCTCAACGTTGACAAATGCAGCTCCACCGTCATTCATCTGTTGCATCAGCGTCTTAAAGTCGGTGTAGTACGATCTCATTGTGGTGGCATTGTTGAGGTTACTGTACTCGTCGTAGCTGGGCGCCGACTGCAATATCATGTAGTAGACGAAGCCGGGGATATACCCTCTCTGACGAGACTGCGATACGTAGTTACCCGCGTAATTGGTCCCCCAGGACTGCCAGCCCTCCCCCGTGTTTGCGCCGCCTGCCAGATACTGGTAGCGGTAGTCATAGGGGACTTCGGAGTGCATTTGCGAAAGGTCGCCGTTGAAAAGTCCGTAGCCGAAATGGTTAGGAAGGCCAGGGGGAATAGGTGGAAGAGCGGCTGCGTTGGTGTTCTGAGGTCTCTGGCCGCCTACCTCGAATCCTAAGACGGCAAACAGAATCGTCAGTGCCATTGAAATACGAATAATCTTTTTCATTTTAGACTCCTCTTGCTGGGCGAGGTGAAGTAGATGATAACAAGTGGGAGTGATTGGAAAGAACTGTGAGACTCTCCGGAGTGTGCTTGCCCGGGCAGCAATGGTTGCTAGTGCAGCGGGTGTGCAAATTGGTGTAACCCCTGCGCTACATGAATGGTGGCTCAACGAGCCTATTCAGTTTGATGAAGGAAATAAAAGTCGCCGATTAGGCGTCAATAGGAAGAAGAGTTGAAGGTCGACCACCGGTCGGTGGTTAGCATCCACATAGCAAATTGTATGCCATGTGCTTCCTACAGCCTGGTGAGCCACCTACCGCAGCGGACCAGGCGCCTGCTGTGGAGAGTAATATTTCCCATCAACTACTCGACTACTATGTCGGGACGACTGTACGTCCATTACTAAACTGTACCAAAATCGCGAACGCACTTGCAAGCCGTATAGTAGTACAGATTACGTAAACTTTGCGTAGCCTTATACGTAACCTACAAATACTGTTATCTACGTATTAATGCTTACGCCCAACCTGAGATTGCTGTACTTTGGTAGTAATTCGGATTACGGGCAAGTCCTCTAGGTCATTTGAGTAAACCTCTATAGGACTTTTGAGTTATTGACCAACTGTGACTTATGTCATATCGTCTAATGAGGTGGTACGAATCACATCTACAGGCACCCTAGCAGGAAGCGAATGAAGGAAAGTAGATCACCAAAACAGAAGGGCACCTGGACTGGGCCTGAGCGCAGGTCGGAGCCTCGAACCTTTAAGCGGAACGTAGGCCTGGCCAGGAGAATGATCGCGTCCATAGCCGTCGTAGTTACCATAGGCGGCTGGCTCGCATTCGCGCTGACACCGGTCAACCCTACGTCACCCCCAATCGCTAACCAGCAGGTAGTAATCACTCCAACCTCGCCTGTACAGCAGCCTGCAACTCTGCCATGAGATAATGTTGAGAATACAGACAGACACACCCACGGCACCGAAAGGTTACAACCTCAACAGCCCTGCCATGGACCAGGCCACAGGCGTAAGTCAGCATGCCCTGCAAGCCGAGATCACTGCCCTGCAGGCTACCAACAGACCCAAGCTAAAGCTCATTCTGCTGGCTGAACTCTTGTGTATTGTTGTGGGCGGTGGGTTGGCCTGGCTGCTCACGCCCTGGCTCCAAACGCTCGCCCCCCTTATAGACCGGCAGTTTGGCGCGGTCCCTGAGGTCTTCAGAGATGTGTCGCGGGCTTCCGGCCTTGCCGCCTACGGCCTCCTCTGGGTCAGCATGGTGTTTGGCGTGCTCATAAGCGGGCGCATGTCCCGTGTCTGGCCGGGCGGTCCCGAGGCGTTCGAGTTACATCGCTTCTGCTCGGTGCTCGCTCTCGGGTTCACCCTGTTGCATGTGCTGGTGCTCCTTGGCGATCCACGCCTGGGAGGCAACCCGGTTTCGCTACTTGCAATTGGCGCGCTATCGGCCCGAGCTCCCTGGGCCTGGCTAGGACAGCTTGCGCTCTACGCCCTGGCAATCGTAATAGTCAGCTTCTATGTGCGCCGCTGGATAGGCAGGAAGACCTGGAGGCTGCTTCACACGGCTACGTTTCTTCTCTATTTTACCGCGCTCGTCCATTCAATAGGCGCAACAACCGACAGTTCGTCGCCCCTGCTGGCATGGTTCTATATAGGCACTACAGCAGCACTGGCGATGCTGACCCTTTACCGGTTGGTGACTGTGGTGATTGCGAAACGCAAACGACGCAAAAAAGCTGCGTTAGCCGCACAACCGTAAGCCTGCCACTACGCCCGCGCACCTTCAGCACTATTTTCTGTGAGTGCATCCCGCATCTTGTATTGAGACCGGATTTCTCATACAATTACCAAATGCTAAACCGGTCTTAGCTATTTGACTGCCTGAGCTATCGGGCTGAATTGCTATGCTGATCTGATGGGCGCGAACGAGCCGCGTGTGCAGTAGACGACCAACCACAGACGTGACAGCATCCTTATGAAGAGACGAACCTCACTAGTACGGTACAGTCTGGTGGCGATCACGTTCCTGTGCCTCGTATCCTGGTTGGTAAGCCCCCAGGCCACCGTGGCGCACGCCGAACTGATAAAGACAAACCCCACAGCAGGGTCACTCCTTGATGCACCGCCGAACGAGATTCAGCTCTTCCTGACTGAGAGTGTTAGCCTCGATTTCAGCACAGTCACCGTGTACGACCGCGACCGCCGCGAGCAGCCGATTGGCCCGCTGGGGCATGTGAGCGGCGACAACACTACGGTGAGCATACCTCTTAGCGGTACATTGTCCGGGGGCACGTTCACGGTCGCATGGCGGGTCTTATCCAGCGCCGACGGCCATCTCACCTCCGGTAGCTTCGCCTTTCGCGTGCGATCGGCCTCCGGCACGCCGGAACCGGAAGGACCGATCGTGCCGCTGGAGGGATCAGGCGCGAGCGGCGCTCCCTTTGCGGGCAGCAGCGAAAACCCTGACCTCCTGCGGTGGTTAGTGCGCGCAATTATCCTGGCTACGGCTGTATTCCTCCTGGGCGGGTCGATTCTGAGTGTGCTGGTTGTTCAGCCTACCACCGAGGCAGGTGGCGACGAAGGCAAAGCCTTGTGGTCTGTAGTCAGCAAGAGATATGCGGGCATCGCGTCGAGCGCCGCCCTTTTGCTCGTTGTGAGCCTGTTGCTGGACCTGTTACTGCAAGTGGCTGCCGTAGAAGATAGCGGGTTGCCAGGGGCGCTGGGACACATCGACCGGGCTATTCTGACCATCACCTCCACCTGGTACGGCTATTCGTGGGCGCTGAAGGCTGCGGCGGCTACTGCACTTCTTGGAATGATGTTGTTCGTCAGGCTGAAAGGCAAAGCAGGATCTTCAGGAATATGGGAACCTGCTATAGCCGCCGGTTCTTTGCTTGTGCTGGGCCAATCTCTGGGCAGCCACGCGGCAGCGGTGGCGGGTGCGGATCATGCTTCCGGCCTCCCCCTACCCGTGATAAACGACTGGCTGCACCTGACCATGGTCGCGACCTGGGTTGGAGGCCTCGGCTATCTGGCGCTTGCCCTATTCCCCTCAATAGGTCAGCTTGGACTATCGCCACAGGAGCGACGCGCATTCCTGGGCCTGGCGATCCCCAGATTCTCGCGCCTTGCTATCCTGAGCGTGGTAGGGCTGGCTATTACAGGCACAATAAACCTGGCGATCCATTCTACAGACCTGGCTACCATATTCTCCAGCCAGTACGGGCAGTTACTCACCCTCAAAGTGGCGCTCTTTCTGGCATTAGTGGCGCTGGGCGCAGTCAATCTCAGAAGGCTCAGCCCGCAACTCAGGGCAAGCAATAAGAGCGTGCCTGCGGGCACAGGGGCCGAGGAGAGTACGCCTGTCGCGCAGTTAAGGCGAAACGTGCGTCTGGAGGTTGGCCTGGCTTGCGTGGTGCTGCTTTGCACAGGGGGGCTGACTCTGCTTCCCCCGCCTACCGGAACAACGAGCCTGCTCGGAGCACAGGCTAACCCTTCGCCCACGCCTGTAATTGCAACGGTAGATACGCTAGTCGCGGGATATAATGTTGCGCTCACGACCCTGCCATCTCCCGACGGGGACGAACTGACCCTCACAGTAAGTAGAGTGGACGGGGCTTCGCCACCCCTGACCGACGTACTTAAGGTGTTATTCAAGGTCACCCCGCAGGACATTGATGCAGGCACCACGTCATACACTGCTAACCCTAAGGGCAGCGGCAACGCCGATAGCCAGACATGGGACGCAACCGGGTCTTTCCTGACCACCTATGGCGGTTATATCGTGACAACCGTCATCCAGCGCACACAGGCTCCCGATCTGAAAGCGGCCTTTCGCCTGGATCTAGCTCAAGATAATACCCTGACAGCAGCAGCCTCGCAAGTGGTGGACATAGCCGTTTCCACGCTGCCAAGCCCGCCTATGAGCGGTACGGCGGTACTCACCGTTACCCTGACGGATGGTGCACGCCAGCCAATAAGCGGGGCAAGTGTATCAATTACCCCACTTATACCTGCCCTCGGCCGTGCCATGCCTGTGGTGGTTGCACAGCCCGTGCTGGCAAAACCGGGCGTGTATACAGTCCCAATTTTGTTTGATACGGTAGGCTCGTGGCTCCTCATATTTGACGTAGAAGCCAATGGCCAGCCCCCTGTCAAGTTGGACGTAAGCTTGGACGTGGCAGAGAGCAAGGCGACCCCAACACCATAGGTATTCGCAATCGCCGCGCATTCCACAGGGGACTTGTGCTAGAATAGCACAGTAAAATTACCCTGGCATCCAGCAGCTACTTCCCATAGCTAAAGCGGGGTACACTCAGCAATCTTTCGGAAGCACTATACATTCGGAAGAGGACTATGCAAACAAAACCCACACAGCCGGCAGGGGTGCGGGCTGCCTTACAATGGATCGGCCTCGACCTCTCAGGCTCCAACGGCTCGGCAGGCCTCCAGGTCGTGATGTACTCGCTCCTGATCTTCTTTCCAATTGCCCTGGTAGTCAAGTTCGCGAATATCGGCGGACCCTGGCTCTTCATCACGTCTGCGCTGGCGATCATACCGCTTGCGGGAATCCTCAGCACCGCCACCGAGCAGTTGGTTATGCGGGTGGGGCCGGGGTTAGGTGGCCTTCTCAACGCGACCTTCTCGAATGCGGTGGAGATGATAATTGCCTTCTTCGCGCTCAATGCGGGCCTCTTTGAAGTGGTGCGCGCCTCCATCACGGGCGCCATCATAGGCAACGTGCTGTTTGTGCTCGGCCTGTCATTCTTCCTTGGCGGGCTGGGCCGCGAAAAGCAGGAGTTCAATCGCACGGCATCGGGAGTGACAGGATCACAACTGGTGCTGGCCGCCACCGCTCTCCTCATTCCCACGGCCTTCGTGCTCACGGTGCCTCCCAGCGCAGCCATTGGCGACCTGCGAGAG
>DATINP010000034.1:0-23583 GCA_035474135.1 Chloroflexia bacterium
CTATCCAGACCAGGGCACGCCGGCCGCTCCACCCTCCGGAGAGTGCCCGGGAAACAGCCACGAGTGCGATGCCCAGGGTGAGTACACCGGCCAGGCTTTTCCATCCCCCCAGCAGAGGAGGGTTTCCCATAGCCGCATCCAGGCTGCTGCGAGTCAGTACCACAAGGTAAAGTGCAAGCAGTAACCCTCCAATTAGCGCCCCGGACAGTCGAGCGGACATAGCCAGGCCCAGCCTGCGCTTTTCCTTCGCCGGTTGCGGGAGCGGCGGTTCACGATCTGTTGACGGGTCGTTAGAGCCCGGAACTGTTTGCATGGAGCAAACCTCATGGTTGGGTTGTACTGACGGGTAACTGATCCAAGAGTATAAGGCGACACCCTTATTTATGCAAGAGCGTTGCGTCGGGTACTTTTACCGCCTGAATGAGAAGGGCTACCAAGAGGGTCACGGCTGAATGCGAGGAGCCTCGATGAGTTGGCCATGTGCACAAAGCCCTTGTACTATACTGAAGCTTACTCTAGATCAAGGAGTGCACAAGTTGGTACAGTCAGGGCAGGATACGAAAAAGGATCTCGGTTGCGAGCCTGACTATTTGGACCGCGGCTTCTTCAAGACTTGTTCAATAAATCTGCGAGCGTCTTTTTCACGGTCTGATTCATCAATGTCGACACGTGTTGGTTTGCCCTCTTTAGTAGGCAGGACCGTTACCCACACCAGGCCGTCACCGAAAAACGCTATCTGATTGCCCTGGGCGGAGCTTACCTTCATGCCGAGACCGCCATCACCTTCGCCGAAAAAGCTTTTAGTGGCCTCAAATATCTCCTCGCGTTTGAGGCCGGTCTCTATCTCGTAGCGCAATTGTGTGTCCTCTCTGGTGAGCTAATCTGCTCTGCTCCATACGCCGCTCTTGCCGCCCTCTTTTTGCAGGAGACGGATATTGCCTATGACGGCTCCCCGTTCTATGGCTTTAAGCATATCGTAGATGGTCAGGGCAGCCACGGAAACTGCTGTGAGTGCCTCCATCTCCACGCCCGTAGGTCCGGTGGTCTTGGTTGTGGCAGTGATCTCGATGCCCGTTGTTGAGTAGGCGAATTCGAGCTTGACCGAGGTCAGCATGATGGGGTGGCAGAGCGGTATCAACTCAGACGTTTTCTTGGCTGCCATGATACCCGCCACCCGCGCCACCGCCAGTACATCTCCCTTGGCCGCTCTACCGTCGCGCACAAGCTCTAATGTCGCCGCGCTCAGGCTTATCTCGCCTGTGGCGATGGCAATACGCTCGGTGTCCGGCTTCGCGCCCACGTCCACCATGCGGGCGTTGCCGTGCTCGTCGAGGTGGGTTAGTTGAGGTTGTGGCTTGTTGGTGGGTTCGGTCATGGCGTTGAGGAGACGGACGGCGGACGACAGACGGCGGACGACGGGAATTGGACGCAATTCGCCGTTTGTCGTCCGCCGTCTGTCGTCCGCCGTCCACTAGTACGCATTCTTGCCCCGGAACATCGCCACTATCGTGCGCACGATGATTGTGAGGTCGAACAGCACCGACCAGTGTTCGACATAGTACAGGTCGAGGGCGGTGCGCACTTCGATAGAGCTATCGCCGCGAAAACCATTGACCTGCGCCCAGCCTGTGATGCCTGCTTTTTCTCTGTGACGCTCAATATAGTCCTTGATCCTGCCCGCGAACTCACGCACGTATTCGGGCTGTTCGGGCCGGGGGCCGACCACACTCATCTCGCCTATCAGCACGTTGAAGAACTGGGGCAGTTCGTCCAGTGAGAAGCGGCGTATGAACGAGCCGACTTTGGTGCGGCGTGGATCGTTGGCAGTGGTCCAGCCTACGGGGTCGGCATCGGTGCGCATCGAGCGGAATTTGACCAACTGGAAGGGCCTGTTGTCGAGACCTACTCTCTCCTGTATGAAGAATACAGGGCCGGGGCTACCCAGCTTCACCGCTATCGCGATAATCAGCATAATTGGCGAGGTAATGATCAGCACGGCTGCGCTGAACAGGATGTCGAACAGACGTTTGATCCGTCGGTTCCAGCCGCGCAGGGCCACGTCCTTTACGCTGAGAAGGGGCAGACCACTCAACTCGCCGACGCTCACCCCGTTCTGGGTCATAAGCTGGAATGCGTCCGGGTAGATTTTGATGGACACGCTCTCGTCTTTTATCATGCTCATTAAACGGCGGAAGTCATTGTCGGATGCGCCCTGGAGGGCCACTATCACTTCTTCCACGTTTTCGTGGTTTACAATGTTCACCAGGTCGGCCAGGTTGCCCAGCACAGGCATTTTGCCTATTGAGGTGGGTGCCTCTTTACCGGGAGGCGACTCGTCTACCAGGCCGACAACCTCGTAGCCGAGTGTGCGGTGGCGCTCGAGCCGGATCGCGACGGTGTAGGCGGTCGGCCCGGTGCCGATCACCAGCACGCGGGCGCGGTCTATGCCGTGCTTGCGTAGCTCGCCCACGATGATACTGTAGAGGATATGGCTGACCGTGACAAAGACGATCACCAGGAACCAGCCCATAAGCAAAATCTGGCGCGAATAGACGAACTTGTCGCCCAGAATGATCGAGTTTGTGGCTAACGCCAACACCGTGCCCATTGAAGCCGCAGCTGCTATCTTGTAGAACTCGTCCACGCGGGAAGCGCCACGCTTGAGCCTGTAGAGCTTGCTGAAATAGAAGGTGACGAGCATCGTGATGAGCGTCACGATCAGCATTGTTATGTATGTAGCCCGGTCCGGCTCGGTGAACTTGGTGCGAATATCCGACTCGAAGCGTACCCAGTAGGCCAGGCCGAACGCGCCACCGATAGCGACCGCGTCCAGCAGCATTTCGGCCAGCACCAGCACGATGGGTGCGAACTTGATGGGGGCGTGGGGGGTCGGGGTAAGTTCAGGGATCGCGGTCTGGGGCGCGTGCACAGCGTGGGTGCGAGCAACTTCAGTCGCCTGCCGCCCGTTCTTTTTGGCGGGTTCAGCAGATGGGGCGGCGCCTGCGGTCACGGGGTCTGTCTCCCGTGCTGCCTCCCCAAAGGGAGCCCTGGTTGGCGCTCCTTTTTGTCGCCCGATGGCGTCCTGCTGCTTGCTCACTGTGCGGCTCCGTCCGGTGGTCCTGCTTATGTTAGGTCACGCGCTTGCGCTCGGTAGAACGGAGCGCGTTCTGGGTGAGGGCGAGCGTACCCCTCAGCGTGATGCCCAGGTTTACGGCCAAGTTTATCACACTATTATACTGTCCTGCATAGTGTTTCCGATAGAAGATACGCATGGCGCGATAGAATTCGCGGATAGAGCGATCGCTTTGCTTGCGGCTACTTGCGCCTTTATGGTGCAGGACTTCTACGGCAGGATAGTAGAAAACGTGCCAGCCGCGCGCCTTTATGCGGAACGCGAGGTCGAGGTCTTCGCCGTACATGAAGAACCGCTCGTCGAACAAGCCCGCCTGCGACAGCGCCCTGCCGCGTACGAGCATGTAGGCGCCCATGACCGAGTCTACTTCGGCAGTCTGGTCGTCGCTGAGATAGGTGAGGTTGTAGCGCGCCGCAAGCTTGCTGTGGGGGAAGAGCTTGCTGAGGCCTGTGAGCTTGAAGAGGCTGGACACGGGCGTAGGAAAAGAGCGGCGGCACGCGAGATCGAGCGTGCCGTCGGGTTTGATCACTTTGGGTCCAACGACGCCCGCCGTGGGGTGCTCTATGAGGAAATTGACCGTGAGTTCAAGGGCTTCGGGTGGAACGACGGTGTCGGGATTGAGGAACAGCACATGATCGCAGGGAAATGAGTACGGCGATTCACCGTGGAGGGGGAGTTCGCGTGCCGGCTGGACACCGCCTGGCGCACCGCTCAGATGCAGGATGTCGCCGTTTGTGCCCTGCTGGGGCATGGCGGATTGGGCTGCGAGCCAGCGCAGGGCTACGTTGTTGGCATAGCCGAAGCCCCCGTTGCGGTCGGTTTCAATGAGGGTTGCCTGTGGGAAGCGTGTCGCAACCATTTCCGCGCTGCCGTCCGACGAACGATTGTCCACTACGATTACGTGGTACGTGTGCGCGGTCTCGCTCGCGTAGACTGATTGGAGGCAGGTTGCAAGCAGATCGCGGGTATTATAGTTCACTATAACAATCGCTAACGTTGGCATAACTCTATTATATCAGAGTCCGCAACGGTTAGAACGGTTCGCACGAAAATGCGGGTGGTCAGGGGCCATCCGCACAACCTGCTCTATATTGTTAGAAGTAAGCTTTGCCTGTGATGCCTCGTAGCCGGGAAGAAGGCCTGGGAGGCGACCCTGCAAAATATGGTACGCCCGGAGGGATTCGAACCCCCGACCCACGGCTTAGAAGGCAGTTGCTCTATCCACTGAGCTACGGGCGCACGGCATTTCTTCCAGCTTCCCTGTAATAATAGGATATCGCAAAGTGTCGTGTCAAGTTTATTTTGTGCGTAGTAGAACTGGTATCAGTACATACTTATTACTCATTGAGCCGCCTCTCGCGGACAGTTAGGGATCTCTGGGATCTCTCCTGTATTTCCGGAGAGTTTGTAAGGCCAGCTTGACATATGTGACTATCTACAATGTTGTCCTAGCCCATGTTTCCTATTAACAGCCGGTGTACCTTGGCGTACTATACTATCAGGCTGGCCGGTTTGCACCTGAGGGAGCCTGACTGCGTGTGCTCGTATCCCTGATGCTAAACCAAAACAGCACGACCAGCCTGCGGTAAACAGAGGACAGGTGAATTGTCATGAATCTTAGCGGGGGTAAGCGCATTTGATATTCCAGGCCTTTAATTTAGGCCACTACATTTTCAGTGCTTTCTCCATACCGACGCTCCTAACAGGCACGGCGGTCTTCATCCTGGGTCTGGTAGCTCTTGCCCGTGAGCGTATTTCGAAGGCCAGCATCTCCTTCTTCCTGCTCACAACCAGTGTCACGGTATGGTTGCTGTGCTACTCATGCCTGTACTCGTCTGCGGACGACCGCACTGCCCAGTTGTGGATAAGCCTGTCATACCTGGGCATGCCATTCATAGCTGCCTCCACCTACCAGTTCACGGTAGTGGTATTGCGGATTGAGCGACGCTTCCGTCCGGCGCTGTGGTGCGCATGGCTCGGTGCGGCTTTCTTCGCGATAGCAGGCAGTTGCACGCAGCTTATCGTTGGTGGCACCTACCTTTACGCGTGGGGCCGCTACCCCCAGTACAACTGGCCTGGCTCTGTCTTCGTGGCGTATTTCGTAGTGATGTTCGTGGCAAGCATGGCCCACTATCACCGCGAAAGGAAGATGCTGAATGCAAGCATGCCTGGCGAACCCCCCGCGCAGATAGACCTGCACAGGCACAGAATCAACTCACTGATGCTTGCCTTCGCTGTGGGATACATAGGCATCCTGGACTTTGCGCCTGCGTACGGGGTAGAACTTTACCCGTTCGGTTACCTGCCCGTGCTCGGCTTCCTCGTGATAGCGGGCCGCGTGCTGTGGGTCTACCACTTTGTAGATATAACGCCTGCCTTCGCTGCCAGGCAAATTATAGAGACGATGCAGGATGGCCTGCTCGTGCTCGACCGCGATGGCATCACGCGTTTGGCTAACCCTGCTGCTATGCAGTTTTTCAACCTGCGACAGGAGGAGATGGTTGGTAAGTCCCTGGCCGAGATGCCCGTGCCTGACCACGACTTTCGGGCACACTTCGGGCAGTTGCTTGGAGGGTCAGATGCGCTGCGGGACCACGAGATTGTGTATGGTTCATCGTCAGCGGGAGAACGCGTGCTCAACCTCAACACATCGTATATCACCGACAAGAAGAGCCGGATCGTGGCTACAGTGTGCATGGTGAGCGATATTACCGATAGCAAACGTTCGCAGGAGGCCCTCCAGCAAAGCCATGCCCGCTATCGAGCAATCGTAGAGGATCAGACGGAGCTTATTGCGCGTTTCTTGCCGGATGGCACACTAACCTTTGTAAACGAAGCGCTTTGCCGCTACTGGCAGATCCCGCGAGAAAAGATACTGGGCTGCTTATTTACCTCGCTGCTGCCCGAGGAAGAGCGCGGCGAAATGATGTCCTGGCTGGAGACCCTTAGTCCTGAGCGCCAAATTTTGGTGCGCGAGTACCGCGCCCGAATGCCGGGTGACGAGATTCGCTGGCAGCAGTGGACCACTCGCGCTCTGCTGAACGATGAGGGAAGATGTGTGGAGTTGCAGGCAGTGGGCCAGGACATCACCGACCGCAAGGTCATGGAGCATGAACTGGAGCACCAGGCGTTTCATGACCGGCTCACGGGCCTGCCCAATAGGGCTCTGTTCATGGACAGGCTTGGACACGCGCTGACGCGGGCAGGTAGGCGAGGCAAGCAAGGATCGGTAGCCGTTCTCTTCCTTGACGTGGACAACTTTAAGATAGTCAACGACAGCCTGGGGCACAGGGCGGGGGATCAACTGCTGCTCGTGGTAAGCGAGCGGATACGGCAGGAGGTGCGGCCGGAGGACACAGTGGCCCGGCTCGGAGGGGACGAGTTCACGGTGCTTCTCGAGGACATCGAGGAGATCAGCTACGTGGAAGACGTGGCGCAGCGTATCCTGGCCAGGCTTCGCATTCCCATG
This sequence comes from Chloroflexia bacterium, assembly GCA_035474135.1. Taxonomy (GTDB): domain Bacteria; phylum Chloroflexota; class Chloroflexia; order QHBQ01; family JADMIH01; genus JADMIH01. The sequence goes on from DATINP010000034.1 coordinate 6,603, forward strand.
AGGTTCGGTACAGAAATTAACCTGGAGATAGAGCCGGATAGCAACATGGACGTGAGCGAAGGACACGAACTCTTCGTAACTGCCAGCATCGGTATAGCGATGCACAGTGGAGCGGATGACACCCAGGATGACTTGCTGCGCAATGCCGATATGGCTATGTACGAGGCCAAAGGCAAAGGTAAGTCGAGGTACGCTACCTTCGAGCCCGAGATGACCTTTCGCGCCCAACAGCACTTGCAGATGCAGAGCGAGATGCACAGGGCGCTGGAGCGACAGGAATTTCGAGTCTACTACCAGCCTATCATCGAACTGAAGAGCGGTCGCATGAGCGGTGTGGAAGCGCTGGCGAGATGGCAGCACCCGCAACGGGGCTTGATAGGGCCGACAGAGTTTATCTCGCTAGCCGAGCAAACAGGGTTGATAGTGCAACTGGGACAATGGGTGCTGGAACAGGCATGCAGGCAAGCCGAGCAGTGGGCCCTGCGCCCCGATCTTCTGCGCGCCTGGCAGAACACCTGGCAACTGGATAGTCTGAGCGGTGCTGGGAGTGAAGGTGACCCCTCGCTTGTGGTGAGCGTGAACCTTTCCGCGAAGCAGTTCCAGCACCCGCATCTGGTAGCGGATATCGATAAGATTCTCCGCTCTACCGGCCTCGATCCCAGAAACCTCAAGCTTGAGGTAACGGAGAGCACAGCGATGGTGGACGTCAAGGGTGCGCTAAGCGTACTGCACGAACTCAAAGCGCTCGGGATCAAGCTTGCCATTGATGACTTCGGCACAGGCTACTCGGCTCTCAGCTATCTCAAGCGCTTCCCGATAGACACGCTAAAACTAGATCGCTCGTTCATTTCGGGGCTTGGACAGAGCACAGAGGATACTGCCATTGTTCGTGCTACCCTGGCATTTGCTAAAACGCTGAATCTGACTGTAACGGCAGAAGGCATCGAAACGGTGCGGCAGCTTGAGGAGCTAAGAGCGCTTGTTTGCGATGATGGGCAGGGTTTTCTCTTCGCCAGGCCGATGCCGGTTGCGGCTGCCTCCGACGGCGAGCCGGATCTCGTCCTGGCGAAGCCGGTGCGTCAGCCCAGGGTCGTCCGAGCGAGAACCCGCGTGAATGCACAGGCAGATGACCTGGCCGAGGCGACCGTGGGCATAACAGTCCAGTCGGAACCGGACCGAGGAAAACCGAGCCGCTGATGGTGCCCTGCCCATAAAGGAAAACACCAGCGCATATCGCGAACGGTTCGCGGCGTAGCTTTCTCGGTCGTTCATGGGAAGCCCGGGTAATATTTGCTGTTATAATAGGGTATGCCAAAGACTCACATCAGGCTTTCCCCTTCCATTTGGAACAGCAGCGGAACCACAGATAGTGCCTGCTAACCCACTGAACACACTATCGTCCGAAGCCTTGCAATCGCAACTGGACACCTTCTACAATCAGGGCGACACCGGCCCGCTGATAAGCTGGGCGCGCGAGGAAGGTCGCGTTGCCGCACAGGCTGGGCTTGACGAACATACTCTTATAGAGCGCATTAACGAGGCGCTACGTCCTTTGGGTGCACGTAAACGCGTCTCGCGCAAAGGCAGCTCTGAGTTAGCCACCGCTACGCACGATGCCTCTGCGATCACTCACCCTCAATCCGCGATCCTGGCCTCTGCCATCGAAGGTTACCTTGAGGTGCGCAGTGTGGCCCTGGCTGAGGCAATTTCAACCAGGCTTATGCAAGAGCACGTAGCGGACCTTACTGCCCTGCACAGGGTCATCAGCGCGGCCAATTCCTCGCTGAAGTTGACTGACATGCTCAACGAGATCGTACAGGCTGTCATGGAGGTCACGCACGCCGACGTTTGCTCGATCTTCCTGTACGAGCCTGAGTGGGACCAACTCGTGCTGACCGCCACCAGTTCAGAGAACAAGGAAACCGTGAACACGGTGCGCCTCCGGATGGGCGAGGGGATAACGGGTTGGGCGGCACTCGTCGGCAAGCCCGTGTCTGTGAAGGACGCGCATTCCGACGAACGGTTCAAGGCATTTCCCGTGTCGCTCGAGGAGAACACGCAATCAATGCTGGTGGTGCCCATCGTCCTTTTCACCAACGAGAAACTGGTGGGCGTGATAGACATCCACACGGTCGAGCCGCGTGACTTCACCGACAATGAGATCAAGTTCCTGGAGACCGTGGCAGGCGAGATCGCCATCGCCATCGAGAACGCCCGCCTGTACGAGCAGACCGACAGCCAGTTGCGGCAGAAAGTGACCGAGCTATCAACTCTGCAAGGCGTATCGGCCCACATCGCTTCTACACTCAATCTGACCGAGGTACTGGCGTTGATTGCCCGCCAGTCAGCCCACCTGGTGCGCGCCGATGCCGCCGCGATCTACGAGCTTCACGAGAGCGCTGCCACGTTGGAACTCGTGGCCCAGTACGACCTCCGTACGCTGGATCACAGCATGTACGGATGGCGGACAACCCCTCGTGTGGTCATCCCCATTGAGACGAGCAGGATAGCGCACGCCGTGACCCGGGGCGTGCCCATGCCTCTCGACCCTGGCACCGATGCAGAACTTGGTGTGCCCTTCGCTCAGGCGGACTTTTCGTGGCTGTACTGCGTGCCTCTCGTCGCGCCAAGGGGGATCAGGGGTGGCATCTGCCTTTACAACAAGGAAGAGAAGACGTTGAGCGAAGACCAGGTGCGCCTGCTGGATGCGTTCGCTCGCGAGGCAGCCATCGCGCTGGAGAACTCGCGCCTGTACGATGCCGCCCTGCGCGGCCTTGAGGTCAAGTCTGCCATGTTGCAGGAGATGAACCATCGCGTGCGCAATAACCTGCAAACGGTGGCGGGCCTGCTCTCGATGCAGTTGCGCCGGATGCCCGGAGACAGCGATGGGGCGACGGCGGTACGAGAGAGCATTTCGCGGGTACAGAGCATCGCGGTGGTGCACGACCTGATGGTGAACGGCAACGCCGAGATCGACTCGATCACAGTCTATGACTTGGCGCGCAAAGTGGCAGATGCTGTGATCTCCACGCTCACCCGGCCCGGCTTCAAGCTGCAACTCAACATCGAGCAAGAGGTGGCGGAGCGCATACGTGTCGGGTCGCACGAGGCTACGCTGCTGGCTTTGCTGTTCAACGAACTGGTCTCGAACGCCATTTTGCATGGCTTTGCAAATATGGATCGCGGCACGATCAATATCGACGTCAGTTGCGAGACCGAATGCAACGAAGCCGAGCCGCCCGTGGCCTTCTCGTCTCAGTCGATCACGATCGAAGTCGATGACGATGGTTCGGGCTTACCCGGCGACTTTGATCCCGCGAAGGACAGCAATCTTGGTCTGAAGATTGTCGAAACGCTGGTAGTGAGCGACCTGGGTGGAACATTCAAGGTTGGCCCCGGCGCGGATGGCGTAGGCACTCACGCTGTATTTTCTTTCCGCCCGAAGGGAATATGAGGGAAGGGACAACGGACGACGGACGACGGACAACCGACGACCCGTTTATGCGCATGGGTCGTCCGCCGTCCGTCGTCCGTCGTCCATCACTATGACAGCAAGCCCTAACATTATCAGCCCGAACGACAAAGTGCCCGTAGGCAAACTCGTGGACGTGGTGAAGGCCTACCCCATGGGGAACCGCGAGTATATCGCCCTGCGAGGTGTCAACCTCACCCTGTATGCAGGTGAGTTTACGGCCATTGTGGGGCCTTCGGGGAGTGGCAAGTCCACTATCCTCAATATGGTGACAGGCATAGACCGCCCCACGCAAGGACAGGTGCTAATGGCAGGTAGGCCGTTGCATTTGATGAACGAGAACGAATTGGCCCAGTGGCGCGGAGGCAATATCGGTATTGTGTTCCAGTTCTTCCAGTTGCTACCGACCCTCACTGCCCTTGAGAATGTGATTCTGCCCATGGACTTTCTAAATAGCTACGGCAGCAAGCGGCGCGAGCGAGCGCTGGGCCTTCTTGAGCGGGTGGGACTGCGTGCGAGGGCCGAACACCTGCCCAGCGAGCTATCGGGCGGTGAGCAGCAGCGTGTGGCCATTGCGCGTGCGCTGGCGAACGACCCACCCATCATTATCGCCGACGAGCCGACCGGCAACCTCGATACTGCTACGGGAGAAGACGTAATGCACCTCCTGTCCGAGTTGAGCAAACAGGGCAAGTCGGTGGTGTTCGTGACCCACGATCCCCTGCTGGCGGCTCAGGCCCAGCGTGTGGTCCGCGTGCAGGACGGGCACATAGTTGAGGACATGTATAACGTGATACGTGATACATAATGCGTCATGCGTCAAACCGTCGGGGATGAGCGGATCCTCTATGTGTTGTCATTCTGAGCGCAGCGAAGAATTAGTTGGGCAGCCTCTTGGCTCGGAAGTAGGCATTACGTCTGGTTACGAATAGAAAGGTGCGGAGGTTGATTCTTCGCTGCGCTCAGAATGACAAAGGCTCGTGGGTCGGCTTGCGCCTCGCGCTATCGCTAATTGAGCATCCGACCGCCGCCAGGTTGGCTCTAAACGGCACTAAACAAAGATGCATCCCCTCTGAGGGGATGCATCTTTTTGCGGGAGGAGTAGCTTGTTAGTAGGATTAGTGGGTAGGGCGCACTGCGCTGTAATAATGGTTGGCCCAGTATGAAGTGGACAGAGAACTGATCACAACACCTGTGGATTCGTTTTCGGCGTGTATGAACCTGCCACCGCCAATATAGATACCGGCGTGGGAAGGACCTGATTTGTAGGTGTTGGCAAAGATAAGGATGTCACCGGGTTGGAGGTTAGCACGGCTTACGCGGGTGCCGCTACCCAACTGGGCGTCTGTATCGCGGCCAACTGCCATGCCCATTTGCTTGTGATAAACGTAGTACACGAAGCCGCTGCAATCGAAGCCACTGGGTGAACTGCCGCCGAAGACGTAGCGATAGCCGATGTACTTCATGGCGATGTTGACTGCTGTGCTGCCTCTGCTCGATGTGTTCGAGCTTGATGACGTTTGCGCGGCCTGCTGGGCCTCAGGTGTAGCGGCGGGTTGAGCGGGGGCCGACGCGGGAGCGTCTGCTTGCACGAGATACTGGGCCATCATCCAGCCGGTTAGGCCTTGCGCCGATACTTGATACCAGATCACGCTCTCCGGGCCGGCTACGGGTGCCGACTTGATTGCTACTGATGTGCCTTCCGCAAAAAGGGTTATGACGCCGGCATCGCGATAAGCTGCTGAGCGCAAGCGTACCCTGTCGCCATCAGAATTGGCTACGCGGGCGAAACCTGTCAGCGCGGGGGCGCTTGCTTCGCTGCCGACTGTTTGATCTGCTTGACCTGGGACTGATACGCCTTGCAAAAATAGGCCCATAATCCAGCCTTTGCCTGCGGGGGCGCTTATCTTGAACCAGTCGCGTCCGTTGCTATCTTTGGCCGGGCCTTCCAACACGGATACGGTTTCACCTTCATGAGCAGATGAGATCTGGGCGTACTCTGTGCCTGCACCGGTTCGAATGCGAATACTATCGCCGTCGGTGTTAGCTACTACAGCGTTTGCCCCCGCCTGCACTGCCGGTGCCGCAAAGGAGTGGGTGGGCGTGGCGACCATAATGCCTGCCAGCACTATAAGCGCCAGGGTTGCGATTCCTGTTGTTCGCCGTACCTGTGAGATCAGATTCAAATCGTTCCTCCAAACTAGGTTTCACGGATCCAAACTCGGAGCGCGTGAAACTATGCCTTGTTGATAAACGCTGCATATAATCGCGACATATATCGCGATCCTGCCCGCAGCATCTAAAACCGTCGTGTGAGGATAGCATTTTACATAAAGTCAAGTCAACGGTTGAGGTACGTAATAAATCGTATCTTGCGCTAGCACAGAATGCGTAACATGGTGATTAGCACATATGGGCTAGGACTGTGCGGGGGTGAGAGATCAGGTGTTAGGTGTTAGGTGTTAGGTGTTAGTAGGAGCACTCGTGACGCATGACGTATGACGCATCACGTCTTTACTAACACCTCACCCCTCTCCCCTCGTTGACACCTCGCGCACGGAGTGGTACAACGAATCAGCTATACTTTATGTGAGAGGAGAACGGGAACCATGCCTATTGCTATTAAGGGCGGACGCGTATTGACCATGGAACCGGACGCGGATGGACGCGATATTGAGATTGATAATGGGGTCGTGCTGATTGGGGATGACGGGAAGATCGTGGCCGTGGGTACAGAGGCCGACGTCACCATACCGGAAGGGGCCGAGGTTGTTGATGCGAAGGGCAAGGTGGTCGCGCCGGGCTATATCGACGCCCACACTCATGTTGGTATCACGGAAATGGCAACCGGACGCGATGGCGCTGACACGAACGAGGGTTCAGATCCAATTACGCCCCAGGTACGTGCTATTGACGCCACCTATCCGGGCGACATTGCTTTTCAGGATGCGCTGGCGGCGGGCATTACGGCTGTGAACGTGATGCCTGGGAGCGGCAACGTGATCGGTGGGCTGGCTGTGTTACTTAAGACGCACGGCACTCGCATCGACGACATGGTGATAAAGCACCCGACAGGCCTCAAAGCCGCCATGGGTGAGAACCCCAAGAACAACTACGGCAGCCAGAAAAAGATGCCCACCACGAGGCTTGGCGTGGCGGGGCTTATGCGCGAGAACTTGACCAGGGCGCAAAACTACATCGCCCGTCAGGATGCTGCCAAAAAAGCGAACGACCCGAGCAAGCCCTTCGAGCGCGACTTGAAGATGGAGCATATCGCGATGGTGCTTCGTCATGAGATACCCATTAGATGGCATGCGCACCGCTCGGATGATATACTCACCGCCTTCCGCATCCGCGACGAGTTCGACTTCGACATGGTGCTGGACCATGCGACCGAGGCCCACCTGATCCCAGACGAATTACTCAAGCGGAACATCCCCGCTATTGTCGGCCCGACGATCTCGACCAAGTACAAGGTAGAGCTAAAGAATCGCACGCTCACGACGCCGGGCATACTGGTGAAGGCGGGCGTGAAGGTCGCGCTGACCACCGATCATTACGTCGTTGGTATACAGTACTTGCCTCTGCTTGTGATCATGGCGATCAAAGAGGGCTTGCCCCGCGAAACAGCCATGCGCACAGTGACGCGCAATCCCGCCGAGATAATGGGTGTGGCCGACAGAATAGGCTCGCTGGCTGCGGGCAAGGATGCTGATGTAGTGGTGTGGTCGGGTGACCCGCTAGACATCTACCAGCGCCCATTGCAAGTCTACGTGAACGGCGAGAAGGTATACGAGTACGTTTGACGCAGTGCGTGCTCAAATATCTCTGTCTACAGCGCGGTGTTGCAGTTGGGCGGCTATCTTGAAGTGTTTTGCGGCCTTCTCGAAGTCGCGCCAGCTTTCCAGTTTCTCGGCATAACTGAGGTGGATACTGTAGCTTATTTCCTCGAAACCGACCGGCTGCAATAGAGCGATTGCCTGCTCAAACAGAGCGCTTGCGGCCTGCCGGTGGCCGAGTTTGTCTTCGATCAGGGCTTGCACATGCAGGGCCTGGACGTAGGGCCGGTTGGGGTTTTGCCAGGTACGGGCGGCTTCATTCTGTTCGTTCTGCAAGCTCTCGTAATATGCGCGCGCCAATTCAACGCCCATTCTTGCATGTACTGTGGCTTCTTCGCAGAGGTTCTGTTGGAGGGCCAGGGTCGCGTACCACTGGTGCACATAACTGATGGTGTCAGGCTCGTCGATGCCGTCCATCAGGCGTTCGGCGCGCTCCAGCACCTGCTGAGCTTCATCGTATCGTTCACTCTTTACCAGCCCTTCGGCCAGGTAGCAACATACGGCTGCTGCTTCCGAGGGATAGGCGTTGCCGGCCTGGTATTCGTATATGTCGAGGGCTTTCCAAGCGTGACCCATTGCCCTGACGTTATCTCCAATCTGGGTGTAGGCCATCGACAGCCCCCAGAAGACGCGCGCTTCGTCTTCGGGCGCGTTGATGTTTTGCACCAGGGGCAACAACACCTGCCTGTAGATGCCAATAGAAAGTTCAGGCTGGTTGGTGGCCCAGTAGTCGTTGGCGAGGTTACGGTACACGTTTACATGAAAGGTCAGATCCTTGATGGCTTTTGATAGAATGGCCTGTTCACATAGATGGTGATATTTCAGAGCAAGCCAGGGCTGGTCTAACTCAAAGTAAACGACACCGAGCAGGTTGTTTGTGCGCGCACATGCTTCCTGGTCATCACCTGCAAGCACCAGTGCTTCCTCCAGGTATGGTAGGGCTTTCCTGGGGGATAGCCGCTGGATGTAATATCTACCGCGCAGATAGGGCAGCTGATAAGCCACGCTGCCAGGCAACATATCCCAGTAAGGCCGCACGCTTTCCTCGATGCTGTCGATCAGGGCGGTGGCTTCTTCTGGCCGGTAGTTGCGTATGAGCATCATGGCGAAGTTGACCTGGTAAAGCAGGTCTTCCTGCAAAGCGTGCAAATCGGGCTTGGTTTCCGGCGAGCGGTGAGCAGAAGGCATATCGGTTGCAGGAACTTCAAGGCGTCGCAAGAGCACCTCTACGGCCTTTGTGGATGGAACAAACGTGCCTCGCTCAATGGCAGCCACAAATCTCTTGCTGAACTCACTTCCCGCCAGGGCCTCTTGCGTCAATCCTTTCTTACGTCGTACCCGCTTGACGAACTCTCCCAAAGTGGTGTCGGTGGGTTTCCTGCTCGGCCTGGTCATAAAGAACAATCCTCGTTGAACGCAGTGAAATACCAGCACAGTAGAGTGCCGGTCAGAAAATTATCGCCCCATAGTATAGCAGACTTCTGACCCTGATTCCTGTAATACAGGCACGGATCTCAGAGCAAATTGCGTTCAATCAAGCGTTCAACGATCACGACGTCGAGCCAAACGCCGTCTAACTGGCCGTGCTTTTCGTATGTACCTACTTCGCGAAAGCCCGTGGCGAGGGCCAGACCTATGCTGGCTTTGTTTTGGGGGAATATGCGCGATACGAGCTTCCAGAAGCCCGCGTCTCCTGCAGCCTCTATCAGCGCGACCAGCGCCACGCGCCCTGCTCCCTTGCTTCTGTGTTCGCGTGCTACATAGACCGAGTATTCTGCGACACCCGAGTAGCAGTCGCGGGGGCGGTAGGTGGACGTAGAAGCAAAAGCTATGACTTCGCCGCCGCTTTCGACCACGACGGTCGGGTGTACTCCATCGAACCATGCTTCTATGTCGGCTGTGGTTCGGGGCCGAGTTTCAAACGTGGCGATGCGGTCTTCAATGCCCTCATTATAAATACGGGCGATAGCCGGGGAGTCGGCGGGGGTAGCGAGGCGTGATTGCATCTTCTTGGGGGTGGCAACGACCCTCTCAACCTGACTCGCGTGTCTCCTGCCATACCTGGTTGGGAGGGTCCTTATCTGCTAATACCAGATTATACTACAGGCTTGATGGCGCGGATAAACGCGCTGACAAAGAGGCCGTCGGCTTGCTGTAACGCCTCGCCTGTTAGCCCGGCGGCTGGGCTGCAACAATCGTCCCCGCAGTCGCAATTATCGCCTGCAAGGTCGTCGGCGGTATAACGGCGCGTGACCTCTATGCCCGCATCCACGAAGCCCGTCTCGGACAGCAGGCGGCGATACTCACTCTCCTGAAGCGCACCCGAGATGCACCCGGTCCACATCTCCATGCTCCGCATGATCGCCTCGGGCGCTGTGCCTTGCACCACCACGTCCGATACTGCGAAGCGTCCGCCCGGCTTGAGCACACGAAACGCCTCGCGCAGCACGGGAGCCTTGTCGGCGGCCAGGTTGATTACGCAGTTAGAGATGATCACGTCCACCGAGTTGTCGGGCAAGGGTATGCTTTCGATGTAGCCCTTCAGGAACTGCACATTCGTGACTCCTGCCTCTGCGCGGTTCTTTTCGGCCAGCGCGAGCATTTCGTCGGTCATATCGAGGCCGTAAGCGAAGCCCGTGGGGCCAACACGCCGGGCCGAGAGAAGCACGTCAATCCCGCCGCCCGAACCGAGGTCGAGTACGGTCTCGCCGGGGTGGAGTTGGGCTAGAGCGGTGGGGTTGCCACACCCCAGCGATGCCAGGAACGCTTCGAGGGGAACCTGTCCAGTTTCTTCGGTCGTGTAGAGATTGGACGTAATGGCATTATCCGCTGTTCGGGAACAGCACTCGCCGTCTGTTGGGTCGCCGCAACACGCGCCCTCGCCACTCGTAACACGCCGGGCCGACTCGCTGTAGCGCTGGCGCACTCTTTCTCTTATCTGCTCTGTGTCTTGCCATTCAATCTTGCTTGAGGTAGTCATTGTAGTTTCTCCTTATATTGATAGTTGTCGATATAACGGCCAAAAAAATATCACCGAGTTTGCATGCCCGCGAGGTAGGACGTGACTTCGGCGAGGGCAGGGCGGTTGAGCCAATAGTAGACCCAGAGGCCGCGCTTCTCGCAGTCCACAAGCTGTGCCTCGCGCAGGATCCGCAGGTGGTGCGAGATAGTGGGCTGACCCAGGTCGAATTGCGGGGTGATCTCGCACACGCACATTGGCTCGGCCTGTTCTGCCAGCATGCTAATGATGCCCAGGCGTGTAGGGTCGGCAATGGCGGCCAGCACCCTGGCTTGTGCGTTTATTTTGCCCGTGTCCAGGGCGCGCTGCGAAGGTGTGCAACAGGGGTCATCGTTTAGGACGACCAGTGTGCTCTTGCGGTCCGTGTTATTGATAGTGCTGTTCTCGGTTGCCATGAAGTTATTATAGCACTATATCGATGTTTGTCAATACATCGTTCGATGTATGTGTTCGTACGCAGAGGTACTCCCCTGTCAGCCACTCTTTTGTTGGTTGGAGTGGCTCACAGGGGGTACCCTTGGAACTTTTCTACTTGTTGTTCGATGCGTCGAGGGCCAGCGAGATCATCTTTGATAGCTGAGCGCGCGTTACGTTGTTCGAGGGGCGGAAGTAGGGGCGGTTCTGACTGTCGCACGGTTCGCCCGCGCCGCCGCACGGATAGCCGCTGATTATGCCCTTGTCGGCAATAGTCTCGACGAAGGCGTACAGTGAATCGGCGGAGGGGTTGTAGGGCATGTCGGCGAAGGTGGGATTGGTGGGCACGATGACGGCCCAACCTCTTGACACTGTTACCATCTTCGATGATTGAGCGCGCGTCACGCTAGCGCCGGGGCGGAAGTATCTGCCGGGGCAGGGTTCGCCGGGGCCGCCGCAGGGGTATCCGCTGATCACGTTGTGCGATGCGGCGGTTTCCACATACTGGTAGAAGGTGCTGCCATAACTCACATCGTTGAACGTGGGTGTCGGGGGGTTATCTAGCGCCCAGCCTGCGGCCAGCACCACTATCTTGGAGAGTTGGGCACGGGTCGAGGGGTTGTTAGGCTTGAACAGCACCGTCGTGTCCGACTGCGGTGATCCGCCGATGATGTTGTCGTGCGCCAGGCGATGTATGAAGTCCACCGCCCACAGGTTGCCCGGTACGTCGTTGAAGATAGTGGCGGCCTGGTTGGGATCAACCGTGATCTTTACCAGCGCATTGGCCCTGCTGGTGTTCGTGCCGTCGGTTACGTCCGCGTAGATGTTATAGGTACCTGCGGGGACGTTGCTCGTGTCCCACAGGTATTGTCCGTCGGACACAGACAGGTTCGACGCGATCAGGACGGGCCCACCGCTAGATGGAACCCTGTAAAGGCTTAGCGTGCCTGTACCCTGTAGGGGCGTCCATCGTATGAAAGTACCTTGAGGGGCGCCGGGATCAGTGCCCATGCGCCCGGCTATGGGGTCGGACGTGAGGTGCGCGGCGGATATGGTGAAACCTGCAGGCAACAGCGGCTGGCCATTTACGATCTCCTCTTCAAGGGGGTCGAACCGGAAATTGGTTTTTGACCCGCTCCAGTCGTTCGCCTGGCCGCCGGTCAGGGGCACGGTTCGCATGTCGAAGGCGACCGGAATCCACCTGTTGTAGAAGCCGGTTATGACGAAGGATGTGCTGTAAGTATTATTGGACGCGGACCACAGCATGCGAGTGCCAAAGTTGTTTGGCACCCAGGGCGCCGCTGGGGGGGGCTGTATCATGAACCGGACATTGAAGAAGTGATACTTGCCCGCATCAATCGGGTTAGATGTGTCGTTGTTGAGCCACTTCAGGTACGGGTCGTTGTTAGTAGGCACGCCGTGGATGTTATCGGGCGCTATTGTTAGGTTGGCGATATTTCGCACGTCCTCGAACTGGTTGGGGTTATTGCCGTCCCAGCCTGCGGCCTTGACCGCATAGGCGTATTCTTCGCCTGAGAGGGGGCTGGGAGCGTCGATGCGTACCAGCGGCGCGGTATTCACAACCAGGGGGCCGATGGAGCTTGTTGCGCCATTTAGCTCGGCGTGGATGTAGTAGGTACCGGGGGCCATGCCCGTGGTGTTCCAGCTATACGCGCCTGCGGTGGCAGAAACGCTTGCGATTTGATATTCGTTATCGTCGGTGGCGGTGGCGCTATAGCTAAGATACAGATTGACGTTGCCCGAACCCTGCGCCGTCCAGGCTATGCGTACAGTCTGCCCTGTGTCGGGGGTGAGGCGCGCCCAGTCGAGTTGCACTACGTTGCCGGATGAGCCTGCCCACGGGAGGTCGAAGCGCAGGCCCTCGAAGGGGCCATTCTGCGTCCAGGTGCCACTTCCGCCCGCGTTTGTAGCGCGCAAGTCGACCGAGTAAATCTTCCACCCGGGAGTAACGTCAATGAAATTCGAGTTGCCGGAGCCTGTGTAATCGAAGCGGCGGAAGAACCACATGATGCTCGTGCCCGACATCTGGCTGTTCATGCGTACCCACAGGCGGCTGAATCGGTTGCTGTCCACAGGGTAGTTAGCGCCACTTTTCTCGCCCAGGTATGAGAACGAGCCGTCAGTATGCTGCGCATTTACAATGTCCTGGTACTGGAAATAGACGTTTGAGGAGGCAGGGGTGGTGGCCGTGCCTGTCCATACGCCGCCGTTGACACCGTAATTGACGACGTTGTTAGGCTTGTCTACGTCCTCGCTATTGTTCATGTCCCAGGGGTCATTCAGCACCTGGGTGGCGTAGTCGTCCGACTCGGCGACGACCGTGTTGGGCGCGGGGGCGGTCAGCGTGACGGTGTCATTCTCTGCCCCGTAGGCAACGTCACGGCCTGCCCAGACGAAGACAGCAGCCACTATAAGCAGGGCCGCAGCGGCGGAAATACGTATGACTCGATTCATTCAATGTGCTCCAATCTTTGCTCGAACGGAAATTAATTTGCGACGGAGTGCGGCGATCATCTAAATTATACACTAACCGTTCAGTGGATCAACTTTGGCTATTCAGCGCTTCCGCATATCCGGGCCACGAGGTGAGTGGATCAGTTGACTTGACTATGCGCATGCCCGCGGCCTCGAAGCGGCTGAGGGCCGCGGCAGCGTCGTCGGTGAAGTCATAGGAGGGCGTGACAACGGGCGAGGAACAATCGCTGATGATGTGCACTTTGCGAGCAATTGCCGGGTCGCGCTGCTGTATCTCCCTCAGCAGGTCGTCTATTGTCCAGGCCACACAGTGGCTCAGCGCCTGTCCAGTGATTCCTATCACGTCGTAGCCTGATGAGTAACCGATTAGCGTCTCGATGAAAGCGTCGTTCTTGTGAGCGCCGGGCAGTGGTGCGCCGCCTGTAGTGGTAGTCACCTCGGGCGAGAAGACCGAGTAGTTCTCGGTGAGAGGGTGACCTCCCTTGATCTCGAACCCCGTCTGCGAGGCGCGGGCCGTATTGAGGAACTCGACTGCCTCGTGGACCGACGGCACAAGCGCGTGACCTATGCTGCCAAGCATGGCGTGCGGCGGCCAGACGAGCAAGGCGTACTTGCCCGTACGCTCCAGTTGCGCGGTGTAATACTCGGCGTGCTTCTGGAGGGCGGTGTAGTCGCCATAGGTCGTGCCCAGCGCATTTAGGGCAAGTGGGTTGACCTTCCAGAGGCCTGCCACTACCTCGGCATGTGTGATGGCTGTGTAGGGTGCGGGGTGCCGACCCGCGCTGTTTATCCAGAAGAGGGGGTGGAATATCTGGAACAGGGTATGGGTATCCATCGTGGCGAAGACGCGAGTTATGTGGCGCATATTGCGGTAGATGAACTCGCAAAGGCGCACGTTGTCCTCGACCGCGCCCCGCCCTGAGCGACCGCCCACGAACAGTTCGAAGCCCGGGGTGCAGAATGTGATCTGTACGTCAATCAGCACCAGCGCCACTCGTACGCGGTCAGATGTGGCCGGGGCGATATCGTGCGTGCGCGCCCATGCCTCGCCCTCGCGCTCGATCATGGCATAGTCCACGCCCCACACGCTGTCAGTCTTAGATGGGTCGAAATGCGGCGGGATAGGCAGAGTTGTGTCCTGGGTAATATCGGCTGTCATGTGGCTGGCCTCCTTTTGGTTGCTCAGAACTATTATACCCAAGGACGTGATGCGTCATGCCTCATGCGTAATACGTGAGAATAACCGGCGACTGACGACTACCGTCTTAGAGGCCGCCTGAAAAGTAGGAAAAATGACAAAACTGAGTTGGTTCGTTATTTCTATATTGACCCTTTTTAGACAATGTCTTAGTGCGAAAAAAAAGCGTAACGCAGGGCACGCTAATTGCTGGTAGAGAACCACGCTCGTTCGGAACTCTCCTCGTACCCACGAAATTGGGATGCCCGGGCTACGAGGATCCAGAGGTGAGCGGACCAGGTAGCCATTGTCATTCGCCACTTCATTCAGGCTGACAAGACAACGGGGTTGGCTGCCCGCGATATTTCCTCCCCCTATTAGCGCCCACGAATCACGTTCAACACGCTCCTTGACAAGTGTAACCTGCTGGTGTATATCTTAGTAGTAGTTTGCACTACTACTACAGAAAGCAGGGAGCAATGAAAGATACAGCGCAGATATTACAACGATTGGGCTTCGGCGAATACGAAGCGAAGGCATACATGGCACTCTTGCAGCGTAGTCCAATGACGGGGTACGAGATCGCGAAAGTATCTCGCATCCCAAGGGCTAATGTTTACAACATCCTCCCCGGTCTGGAAGATCGTGGGGCCGTGGTGCGGGTTGATTCTCCTTCGGGGGTAAAATACTCAGCCGTACCGCCTTCAGAGCTTATGCCTCGGCTGGCCGACAGGTTCAATGACGATCTTGTCGCAGCCGAGCAAGCCCTGTCCGACGTTGGTAGAGTGCCCGAAGAAGAGGAGTACGCGTGGAACATCGACAACCCGCGCGCGGTCATGGACCACGCCCGTTCGCTGATAGATTCCGCCGAGCACGAACTTCTGCTGGCAGTATGGCCGCAGGAAGCTGTCGCGCTGGAGAGCAATCTTTCGCAGGCTGAAGCTCGCGGAGTGGGCATAACCACGTTATGCCAGGCGGCGTGCCCACAGGAATGCGGGCGATGTCGAGGCCACATTTATAGATACCGTGTGTCGCCCGAAGAGCTAAGCCGTTGGTTGGTAGTAGCCGCCGACGCCAAGGAAATGCTTGCCGGCGAGATCCGGGTTGATGACACTGCTTACGCCGTTCGTACCACTCAGCAACTACTGGTGGAACTGGGAGGCTGGTACGTACGCAACA
This sequence comes from Chloroflexia bacterium, assembly GCA_035474135.1. Lineage (GTDB taxonomy): Bacteria > Chloroflexota > Chloroflexia > QHBQ01 > JADMIH01 > JADMIH01. The sequence goes on from DATINP010000034.1 coordinate 22,199, forward strand.
GCGTCGCACTGGCAACCCTTGTTGCCGACCTGGGTGATCGCCTACCTGAGCTACTCAGTCCGGAGGCTGCATCGGTGCTTGCCTCGGTGGGGCGCGGGGGCATGGGCGGCGGCTGGTTGGAGCAGATTCGCGAGGTACTCAGTTATTCGGACGTAGCTTAGCACACGCGGTTGAACGCTGAGTCAGTAGAACCCCGAGAAAGGAGGAAACCCATCTCAAGCAACCCCAAGCCTGAAAAATAAAGGCGTAGGAGTGCCGTTAACACCACTACGCCAGACGGAGAGCCGAAAGGATTCAAACTCTACCGCATCATAATTCTACCATAATTCCTTATGCGTGAGCGATGCGGCAGACACTCTTTATCCGAAAACCACCTTATCAAAGGAGAAAAAAGATGAACGTGTCACCTCGTAGAACAGGACGGAGCATATTAGTAGGCATGCTCGCGCTAATGCTAATGGGCCTTGTAGGTCCGGCAGCCACCACATCGTCAGCCGCCACGGTCACGCAGACTACCACCATGTCAGCACTCACTTTCCAAGATAATATGCGCAAGCTGTGGGAAGACCACGTCACATGGACGCGCCTCTACATAGTAAGCGCAGTGGCGGGTCTACCCGAAACCGACGCCACAACCCAGCGCCTGCTCGACAACCAGACCGACCTTGGCAACGCCATCAAACCATACTACGGCGAGGCGGCAGGCGATCAACTAACAGCCCTGCTCAAAGATCACATCCTGGGCGCGGCCGCTGTGCTGACAGCGGCTAAGGCAGGAGACACGGCAGGAGTGAAGAGTGCATCGGACGAGTGGTACGCCAACGCCGACGACATAGCAATCTTCCTGAATGGCGCCAACCCCAATGCCTGGCCGCTTGATACGCTCAAGATGGACATGAAGATGCACCTCGACCAGACGCTGACCGAAGCAGTGGACCACCTTCAGGGTAACTATGCAGCGGACGTGGCCGACTACGACATCGTGCACAACCACATACTGGCGATGGCCGACACTATCAGTGCGGGCATCATCAGCCAGTTCCCCGACCGCTTCACCGCGCTACCCTCAGCCGCCGAGGTGTCCCTCCACCTCACAATGCGCAAGCTGTGGGAAGACCACGTAACCTGGACGCGCCTCTTTATAGTGAGCGCATCGGCGGGCCTACCCGATCTGGACGCAACCACTCAGCGCCTTCTCGCTAACCAGACCGACCTCGGTAATGCTGTGAAGGCGTACTACGGCGATGCCGCGGGAACGCAGCTAACAGCACTTCTACGCGACCACATCCTGGGGGCGGCTGCTGTGCTGACTGCGGCCAAAGCGGGCGATACGGCAGGGCTGAAGGCCGCATCGGACAAGTGGTACGCGAACGCTAATGATATCG
>DATINP010000035.1:0-29283 GCA_035474135.1 Chloroflexia bacterium
GGGCCAATTCATCCTCCAATTGCTGGTCGGTCAGCAACAGCGAGTCCGTATGTGAATAGGTATGGTTCGCTATCTCGTGTCCGTCGAGCACAGCCTGCTTCACACTGTCCGGGTACTCCTCAACGAACTTGCCCGTGAAGAACATCGTGATGTGTATATGCCTTTGCCTCAGCACATTTAGCACGGCAGGCATCGTTTCGCCCGTAGCGCCCGCGTCAAAGGTCAGCGCCACGCGCTTCTTACCGGGATAGCCGCGCACCACTTCGCTCCACCCGCCCGCAGGTGCGGACTCTGCCGTGGGAGTAGGTCGCTTGGGCTGCTCTGTCGTGGGAGTGGCCTGTGTGGTCTCTCCAGTTTCCTCCTGGGTGGCTGTGCTCTCCGGCTCGACCGCTTCTGTCGCCTCTACATCCTCCGTTGGCTGCTCCACAATCGTTGGCATGGGTACGGTAGGCTCGGGGGAATTGGTTCGGGTGGCGGTGGGCACGAAGGTTGCAGTGCTCGTTAGTCTCGGGGTGCTTGTGTTGGTCGCGGTGGCGGTTGAGGTAGTGGTCGCCGTTGCAGTTGCCGTGTTCGTAGACATGGACGTCGCGCTGGGTGTGGGCGAAGGCTCGATAGGAGTTACCGTGGGTATGCCGCCCAGGTCGCAACCCCAGGCAGTAATAGTCAGAGAAAGTAGGAGCAGAAGGATTACTATGGCGCGTTTCATTGCCGGATGATAGCACACATACGCCCTGTGGAAACACGGCGAACAACGCGCGGAAGGCGGCCCGATTGTTGGGGCCGCCTTCCGGTGGGACTGTGGGTATGATAGGACTCGAACCTATGACCTTTCGGATGTGAACCGAACACTCTAACCAACTGAGCTACACACCCTCTTGGCCATATTATACCAAGTCCCCTATTTGCTTGCAAGAGATCAGCTCATATTTTCATCTGCTCTCCTGCGCGAATTTAGCCTTACTGCCAGCCCCCCCGTGGCTGCGAGCAGTCCCGCCAGCAGGGCTATTGACCAACTGGTGTCTGGCCCGCTGCCCGTCTGCGGCATGCCGGGCACCGCTGCCCCTCCGAGTGCGGGCGCTGCCGATACAAATGGCTGAGGAGCCTCTGTATCAGCGCCCTCTATTGGGCCTGCGACCTTCCCGGCACGAGCATCTATGCCGAATACCGCGATGTACTGGATAGGCTGTGTTACAACGTTCTTGGTCCTGAGCACCACCGCACGCGACCCATCGGCACGCGGTACTGTGATGTTTACGCTTACGTTGCCGTTGACATCCACTACAGCGTTACCAAGATTCTGCGCATCGGTGCCGTCAACTTGCAGCACGGCTTCCACTTGCGTGTTAGCACCCCAGTTCGCACCGACGATCGTGTAGTTTCCGCCGGTAACCTTCACCAGAGTGCTTACGGGCAACCGCCGCCCCGAGAAGTATGTGCCTGTGGGGTCGGACACGCGCACTCCTATGTCGGCGCGGCCCACCCACGGACCTGAATTGTCGAACGCGGCCTGCCACGTGCCGTCGGGATTGACGGTGGCGGTTGCTACCCCGTAGTTGACGTCGCCGCCAATAGATACCACCGAGACCGTGAGCGCCAGCCCTGGACGCCAGCCCGCTCCGCTCAACTTGACATAAGGGGTACCCACACCCTGATAGCTCTGTACGGTCATATTGAGGCCATTCTCAAGGACACTGCCACCACCCGGAGTGATGATGACCAGAGGCGCGATGGCCGTGCGATTGTCATTCGAGCGTGCCACTACCTGCACCAGGCCCGCTCCGCTCCACGAATTGTCTACATTGAAGGCCACACTGAAGTTGCCTGAGCGGTCTGCTATAGCTGTAGCTACGTTCTGCTGCTTGCCCGCTCCCGCCAGTGTAATCGTTACCTGTGATCCGGATGTCCAGCCTGCCCCGGTTACGGTGCCGTTCTGCCCAGTCTGCAGTGCGGGCGGGCTTACCCTGATGGTCGGATTCGCAGGTGGAGGCGGAGGGTTAGACGTTATCAGGTATATCGCTTCTGCCCGGAGGCCAAAGTTGCTCGTCGCGCTGAGTATCACCTGGCTCTTACCGGCAAGGCTGGGGTCCACATACACCTGTATCGTGAAGTTACCCGCTGCGTCGATCGGTATCAAGTTTGGCAGAAAGGCCTCGCTTCCGTCGCCTGTACCTCGGTAGCCAATTGTTACCTGTTCACCTGCAGGCCATGATGACCCGCTCAGGGTCACGTTTACCCCAACTGGCCCTGACGTAGGCGACACTTGCAGCACGGGCTGATTGATTACAGTCACCCGGTCAGGATAGCTGGCCTTCAGCCCGCCCGCAGCCGTGGCAAACACCAGGAAGCGTGCCCCCACACTCCGGTGCCCGACATTGAACGCCGCCCGGAATGTGCCGTTACCATCAGTGCTCGTACTAGTTGGGTATTCCGGGTTGGCCGACCCGTCGAATAGTATCCCTAGCTGAATCGCTATGTTAGCTGGGAAACCGTTGCCGGTCACCGTCATAGCGCCGCCGTTCGGTATGTAATTTTGAGGCGAGATCGCGATTGTGGGCCTGAAGTTCAGTGCGAATTCGGCTGTGGCTCTCGCTCCACCCGTCCCTGCGGTGGCCGACACTGTCACGCTGTCAAACTTTGCCGCGTCAGAGGGTATCTTGAAGTTATAGGAGAACTTGCCATCCGCACCCGCGCTGATCACGGCTATTCCCTTGATGTAGTTGGCATCTGCCCGTTCCACCTGTATGCTCACCTGTGCGCTCGGCGGGTAGTTCACACCGGCCACGTTGATGGTGGTGTTGCTATCGCCCTGCGTCGGGTTGAGTGTGATGGCGGCCTGTCCAGGAGGTGCCGGTGTGGGAGTGGCTACGGGGCCAGGGTTTTGTACATAACGCCAATCGTAGTACGAGCGTCCCACGTTGCCCATCTCCACCTGGAATCCGGGAGGGTTGCTGGGCGTGTAGGTCAGTATGCGACGCTGGAAGGCTTGCACCAGCACCCATCGCTCCTCGGTGCCCACCTGTACGGGCATCCAGTAGGGCTCAGTCAGGGGATAGCCCATCGCGAACGTCCAGTCTATGACTGTATCCTGGACTGTCTGGCCGCCCACGTTCACCGGCCCCTTCTGGTTCATGAAGGACCAGAACACGTCGGGTATATTGTGCCCTAGCGTTTCGTCATACGCGCCGTAGTTGGCGTAGTTTGCTAGGTTGCCTACGATGCCCACATCGCCCGTGTTTCGCAAACCCTCGGCAACAGGCTGGCCCACGCGGTTGGGGGCGCGATGGTCGCCGTTGAGGCTGGCGTACTGGGCGAGCCTGGCGAACGTGGGCGTGCTCGAGTCGGCTCCGCCATCACCTGCGACGGGCTTATTGTTTGCCGCAATCTGTAGGAATGAATTGTTCCCCGTTTGTATCCTGCCGGTCATCATCTCGACTACGAGCAGGCCGTTCGTGACGAACCATGGCGATGTGCGGTCGCCGTTGGGATCGTTGATCTCCATGCGGCTCTTATCGAAGTAGGCGACGAGGTGCTGGCCGTTCACACCCTCGGCGTACGGCTCGAAGCCTACGTAAAAGGCTTCCGGTCCCCACATCCAGGACCGCGACACAAGCCCGGCCTGCACCAGCGAATCGGTGCGATTCCAGACCGACTCCATTCCCGGGTCGGGAAAAGCTGCAGCTCGCGCAGATTGTACGCCCGGGAGCGTCTGCACAGCTATCATGCTTGCCATCAGGAGAAATCCGAGCGGTCCGACCGCCTTCGATGCCTTCCCTCCCCGCTTCAATGTGAATGTACTATGTTGGCTCATTGCCATCCTCCTCAACTTGGTATTGTATGCTGCTTATTCTCTATACTTGCCTGATTCTTTGACCTACTAACTTGCTCTTTCTACCCAACACAAAGCCTGGCCGCTAACGGTTCCATTTCGGCACCTATATTGTAACGGTCACATACGAAAAGTATGGTGTCTATAGGTTAAAATTTGGTGAATAGTGTAGCGGATTCTGGCAGGGGCTTTATTGAGAGAGCATATTGATTACTTAAACGTTTGCAGGTTCGGAAAAGTTCAACCCGGCGGGCAACTTGGGCTGAAGATAAATGGTAGGGCCAGGCGGCCAATGTTGCGCCCTACTAGCAGTAACCCATAACGCATGACTTACGATCTAGGATCTGTTGTTCGCCGGGCTCTACTCTATTGCTTCGAGGTCGACCAGCGGCACACGCATCTTCTGTCCGTCCGCCATCTGCACATCCGCGACCTGGGCCACTACGCCTGATTGGGACGAACGCGGACCTGTGGGCAGTTCTACTATCTGCGCGGTTTGTCCTAAATAGCCCTGCGCGAGGAGACGCACTTGCGATCCCATGGCCAGTCTGGGGCTGATCTCGCCGGGCCTTCGCACTGCTGTGGTGCGCGCCAACGGAATAATAATCTCGGGGCGCGATAGACCCCCGCGGAGGCGCGTAGAACCATCCACCGCGATCTCCTGCCCGTCATAGGCCGCAATAGTCTCGAACACGCGCCTGCACATGGGGGCGGTGCCGAAGCCCTCGGTTATGATCAGCACGAAATCGGGCGGTACTGCTCGTTCGCTTGAAGGCGTGGGCGGCGGAAAATCCCAGCCCTTGCTTTCAGCGCGCACTACGCCCATTCTCCACGAGTCAAGGCCCGCATAGCCCAGGAAATCGCTCAGTTCGCTTGCGCGGATGCTACCCGTGATCACTCCTCTTGCGCCCAACTCGATCAACTTGCGAAGTGCATCTGCTGTTATCTCGCTACCGCCCAGCACTATCGAATAGGCTACCCGCGCGTCGAGCCTATCGGGCGCGATCGATTCGTCTGCTGATGTAACAAGCACCTTCATCACACCGTGCCGCTCGCCGCCCAGCCCGAATATGCCGCGCACCAGGTTGGCCGGGGTCTCTATGGTCGCGCCGTAATAGGGTATTACGTCGGTGACGATCCCTTTCAGGTGTGCGGTCACGCTCACAGGCTCGGACGGCGCGACTATCTGCCCCGTGCCTGTGGCGGGGTCGTAGCCCGAGAAAGTGCCTGCCACAGGTGAACGCGATACGCGCGACCCTCTGCCGGCCCGTTGTGCAAGCGTCCCACCCCGCTCGACCTGAGCGCCAGGGCTGACCAGCAAGCGGCGGGCGGTAGCCTGCGGCGACAGGTCCAGGTCTGCTGCGATATTCACTACCACCGGCTCGCTCGTCAGCATACTTTGCGCCACCACATCGCCCGGTTCGACGCGTGCCCCTGCACGCACCAAAACTTCACCTGGGACGGGCAAACGCCGGTCGCGCCTCAAGAGGATATTGGTGGCTATAGTTGGTTGCGGTATGGGGTAATAGATGCTCATGTCTTCTCACTAACCGGCAGCGCATCAAAAGCGCCCCACCATCGTTTCATTTGTGCTTGCCTCATGTCGATATCTTCCGCGAGTGTGAGAGGTCTGCCGCGTGCATCTACTATCAGGCCCACAAGGCCGCCTTTGATCTCCTGTCCAGGCTCGGTCTTGAGCGACTTGCCCGGCTCACCGCTTCCCACGCGGAATCCTGCGCTCGGTTTGATGTTGAGCGCGGCTCGCTGGTCGGGCCTTAACGGCACCACCCTGATCTGGCCGTAAGGCACATCTATTGTGTCGGTCCCGCCTCCCTTACGCTCCATGGTGACTGTCACCGCCGTCGGAGGCTCCCCGCCCACGGTGGCGACCGGGGCATCGCCCTGCACCACGATCGCAGTGCCGAGCCACATCAGGCAGTCGCGGTCGAATATATAAGATGCGGCCGCGAGGTTGTGGTGGGCAAGGTTGCCCAGCGCGGGCAACAGCATTGTCGTATCAATCGCCAGTTCTACCGAACCCAAACCCTCGGCTGTGGGCTGAAGTGCGTCGAGTAGGATGCGGGCGGCCTGTCCTGGTCGTGGACAGTAAGCCAGCAAGCCGCCCGTGCCGATTAGAAGGTCATAGCGCGAGTCTTCTCCGGCGTTCCCCCGCTTCATGACGTCATACGCCGCGCCCAATGCTTCACAGGCCAGCGCGTGTTCAATAGCGAGATCTCGTGCCGTCAGTGGTAACCCGGCAGGCCTTATCAGCTTGTTGAGTGCCCAGTTGGTAAGGTCCTCCTCAGAAAGTGAGAAAGGCAGCCACCTCAGCACATTCGCAAGCCCCCGCTCGGCCAGCAGATTGGCTAGCCCGTAGGCCACCCCGATTTCGCCGCGTACAACCGGTACCTCTGTATCACGGTTCGCCAGAAAGAGAGAGGTGGCGCTTGCCCCCACGTCGGCGATAAGCGTCTCACGCCCGTAATGGGCTTGCAGGAAACGCGCAATAAGCCGGGTGCTTTCGGCTGTGGGTGCAATCGCGCCTTCAACCCACCTCGATAGAACGGGGTAGCCCGGGATCTGGGGCACGCGCTTTTCTCGATACAGGTTGGCAAGCATTTCTTCGGCAGGCGAGGTTTGTTCGGTGGTGAGGCCGGGGCGCAGGTTAGGAACCGCCCGTACTTCGGCTACAGGAGTTAGCACACGGGCTACCTGTGGTAGCGCCAACGAGTTGCCCGCATAGATAGCGATGGGCGGGCCTGGGGCCTGTTTGTTCGTGCGGGCCGCCAGTTCCGCCCTGTGTGCTTGCTCCTGTGCAGCGTCTGCTACCACCTTCGCCAGCCTGAGCAGCGGCACTGTTGGCCCGCCTTCTATGCCTCCCGCGATCAGCACCACTTCCGGTGGCACAGCCAACAATTTATCCGTCTGCTCCTGCAACCAGGCCGCCGCCGCGCTACTCAACAGCAAATCATAGTCAGTCGAGAGCGCCTTGATACCCTCGTCAAGGGTGATGTGCGAAACGACATGGGTGTACGTGCCGCCAACAGCTTGCAGAGCGCTCGGCTCCGAAATATCACTGCTGACCGCCGCTATGGTGACACGCAGGGCGGGGGCCGCGCTAGCCGTAGCAATGAACAGGTCTATGCCGCTACCGTCATCGCGTTGGGGAACGAGCAAGCGGTTGTCCTCGGTTAGCTTGCGTCCAGTGATCGCCTCAAGGTCGCGCACGGCATTGTATACCCCGGCAGTTACGTCGCTATAGGGCGATTCTGCGGTGGTCAGGGCCGAGGCGCGCGCCACGAAGCGGTACTCGTCGCCTACGACGTCGAACAACGCCGCTCGCGTATTGAGCGACCCGATGTCCACCGCCAGCGTCGCGCCCACAGTTGCGACAGTAGCCGACGCTTCGGTTTCCGCCTCGGGTGGAACTTTCAGGCGTGGGTTGGTATTTTCAATCTTGCCAATATTCATAGTTGAGGAACCGGAATTAAGGTCAGAGTTATCAGCCGACCAGATTCTGCACAATGTCCACCAGGGACACCAATCTCTCGATGAGGGCTGAATAGAAGGTGATTGCCAGCGAGCCGAGGATCGCGCCGAACGCGACCACCAGCACCCAGCGGCCCGCCACTGAAAGCTGCCGCACAGGGGTAATGCGTATGCCGTCGGCCCTTGCGCCGAAAGCGAAGTAGGCCAGCGCGCATACTACCCCCGCGACCAGTACGATATTGCCCACTGTCGCCGCGATAGCGGCAGGGTCGCTGCTGTTCAGGGTCAACAGGCGCATTGTGTCGAGTACCTGCGGCGCTATCGCACCCGCCAATGCTCCACCCAACGCGAGTGAAGCGCCCACCACCACCACCAGGTTGAGTCCCAGCGATGCGGGCCACGCACCAGGGTAGGCTATCCTCAGGAGCAGAAGAAGGCCCAGCGCCACGGGCACTGCTCCCAGCCACCTGTCGCTTTCCAGCGTACCCTGGGTGGGCACGATAATACGTGCGATCTGGGGGGCTACCACCTGCGTTAGCACAACAAGCGACACATAGCCCACCGACACCCCCACCAGCAAGCTCTGGGCGATCTTCCATAGCGGATTGGCTCCCAGCAAGTAGCTGAAAACCATCACAGTCAGTAGAGCGGCTACAATCCCGCCAATCAGTTCAGAATCCATGATTTGCTAGCTATGCTCTCCTTCTGAGTATTTTGCGCGCCCCTTGCGCGACAAACGCCGCGGCAATTACCAGCGCCACAAGCAGGGCCGCTATCGACTGGGCGTTCAAACGGGTGTTGAGGTCGACGGTACGGGTGAGGGGGCCATTCGTGTGCCCGTGCTGCTCCAGTTCGTGCACATAGGCATAGGCTCCCGCCGCACCACTCACGACCGCTGTCAGTTTCGCGCCCGGCACTCCCAGATAGGGGCGCGCCATAGGGTCAAGTCCCTGGGGTACTGCGGCCACCAGAGGTACGTTGGTGCGCGCGGCTATCTGCTCGATCCAGTTCCTCATGTCGGCTTCTGATCCTGCCAGGTCTACTATCAGGCCGAAGTCCTCGATCTTATTGAGCGCGCCACCCGCCGTCAATTGGTAGCTGTCTATTGCTCTGCTATTGACATAATCAAGAGGAAGCGCCCGCCTGAAGTTTTCGATCAGGCTGCGAAGAGCCGCCTCGCTGCCGGGCAAGTACCCCAGCACAAGGTAGTTCGTGCCGTACTCGTAACCATAGTTGGCGGTCGTGTCGTTCTTGAGTGCATCGGTGATCTCCTGGGCGAAGCCCGGTCCCTGTGGAACCGTGCTGACCGTCACGAAGGAAAGCCCTCGCTGCATGATATGCTGCATTACTGCTGTCGCCAACACCGACATCTCTGCCGACTTGCCGGCGTCCCAGTCGTATGCGACCAATACGGGCATATTAGTCGGCACCTGCTCGATTGCATCATAGAAAGCCGTCACCCCGGGCGAAGGCGGAACACTTGTATCTCCAAAGGGTGGCTTGATGATTACCACGGCCAGCAACGAGGCCAGGATCAGCAGATAAATCAGACCGTCGGGGAAAAGCCAGCGAGTAAGCTTGCTGCCTCCACGCCTGTTGGTTCGTTCCGTATTTGCCATCTCGCTCAGGAGGCCCGTGCCGGGTAAGGCTACTGTGCGGTGGGTTTCGGTGGTAGCGGCAGGTTGCAGCAAGGACGCAAGAGCTTCGACTGCCCCCGGCCTGGGCGAGCGCACAGGGATTTCGCGGCCAACAGGCCCTGCCACCATCTCTTCGATATTGAAGTCAGATGGCGGCACAATAACAGGGCGCGGCTCGCTTTCTATAGGTGTTGGGTGTGTAGCGTCCTGCGCCTGCCGGGCAGCACTGGCAATATCAGCCTGCCGCATGAAATCGGGCAGGGTAGCAGGCGCTGCGTCCTCCTGTAATTCTCCGTGCGGCAGTGTAAACGGCTCGATGCCTTCAATATCAAAATCTGTCAGGTCGCTGTTAGTCGATTGTTGCACGGGAGCAGATTGAAGCGTCTCCTGCACGGTAACGTCGCCCAACCAGGGGGGCAGGCCAGGGGTTTTGCCGCCCTGCACTTCATCTTCATCTTCTGCTTCGCCAGCTTCGTCGTGCTGTTCGCCTTCCGCCGGACTATGCACCCAGGGCATTATGTGGGCAAGCTCTTCGCTTTCGTAGCTTCCTTCGGGGGGCGGCGTGGTGGCTGTAGGCTCGAGTATGCTCACCACCCAGGTAGGAGGGGGCGCGTCAGCGGGTTCAGCGGGTTTCGGCGGCTCGTCCTGTTCGGGCGCTTGGGCCGCCTGCACCTCATCGGGGGGCGGCTGTTGCTGAGGCGGTTCCTGGGCCGCAGGGGGTTGCGGCTCTGCCTTCTGTGCGTCCAGCCCTGTAGTGGGTAATACGCCCTTGTCCTTTACAGCTTGTAGCCAGGGCAGTTCCAGGGCGTTTCTTTCCCCTGACTCGCTACTGTCATTACCCGCATCTATTTTGGGTAAGGGCTGGCCGCACCGAGCGCAAAAGCGTCCGGTGTTGCGATTTATTGCACCACAATTCAGGCAAGTAACGTCCATAAGGTCTATTTCTTCATTCCATGTACGGTCTATCGAAGCCAAGCAGAATGCGGATGCTCAGGCCGATGGCCCCAAAAGCCACGCCCAGGATGATGGCACGAATACCGGCCAGCGCCGGGTAATCCAGTATCCAGTCTTTGATGCTCACCAGTATGTCGAGAGGCGGCGTGGCTATGAACGGAGCCTGCCCGATTACCACCAGTCCAGCTATAACCAGCAGCACCGCGGCTTCGCGGCTTTTCATGCGGAGCGAGCGGAACAGGGCGGTGGTCAGGAAGAAGGCAAGCAGGCTGAAGAGCGCCGCGCCCAGAGGCTGGTACATCCACTTGAATACCCACGCTACGCTGTCCGTGCCGGGACTGCCTCCGATGAGGCCCAGCGCAAGCACAGTTATTGCGCTGCCTACCACTATCAAGCTGTATAGCCAGTCGGATTTCCGCCTGATGACGCGCCCGATGTGCACCTTCATCAAGTTGGCCAGCCCGACCAGCAGCGCAAACCCCACCAGCACCGCCACCCACTGCGCCAGCATACCGCCCCAATCGGACACCGTGCCCCGCGTGAAAAAGCCCACGATGCTTATAACCCCGGCCACATAGGCCAGCACGAGGTTCAGTATCAGGATTACGGTAGATGTGATGCGGTTACTCATGGTGGAGGACAAGCGATAAGTGATAAGCGACGATGGTACATTGAATACTTATCACGGGATAATCCCAAGGACAGTGGTCCAGTCTATACCGAACACGTTCGCTACTACAAAGCCCACTATTATAAGCAGTATGAGCACCCAGCGCAGCCCATCCTGTGCCAGCAGAGAGGCGGTGTGCGTTGTGCGCCTTTCGAGGTAAGCCCCGGAGGCGAATATCTCTTCGCCCACGATCGTGTGGTCGGCTGTGATGTTGATCAGGGCGAGCGCCTGCGCGTCGGACGAACCGACGATCTGGTGAGCGCCTTGCCTGCGGTGCGCTTCTGTGAGGAACAGCACCTCGGGGCCAAACGACCCTACCGCTACTGCGCTAGATACTTTCTGTTCCTGTATGATCTCTGCGGCGCCCGCGACATAGGCCAGGGGGTCGGCATGGGTGAGGAAGAGCACCTCGCCCCCTTCGCTCTCCAGCGACCACCCTGCTCGCCTGTAGCCCCTTCGAATGGCGTTGTCAGTGAGCGCGTAGGCGATAGCATCGTTGGTGGTAGCCTGCACAGGAGCGCCGGTTATCGCGCTCACTCGCGCCATAGACTCGACGATTGCCATGCCCGCCAGGGTGCTCGCGGTGCCTATCCCCTGCGCTCCAACGCTGCCCGTGCCGGGGGAAGTATGCACGGCGCGCCCCGTTTCGGCTGATAGAGCCAGTCCCTCTGTGGTGGCTTCGTAGCCCGCGATCCGCCTGAGCGAAAAGCGTGTGGCCGGCGAAGCGGAATCGTCTTTGCTGCCCTGCTGCGAGCGCACCAAATAGATCAGAAAGAGCACGAGAAACAGTCCGAGTGCGCCCAACATCAACAGGATTGCGCTACCATAGGCGGGTTCCACGGTCATCTCGTGCCACCGTCCTCTTTCTGCTTGCCGCGCATTTCCTCCAGGTGTCCTGCCAGTTCGGTCGTGCCATCGGGTCGTTCGAGCAGCCGCGCAATTCCCTCTATGGGCATCGAGCCGCCGCGAGAAAATGGCCTGAACGCGCCCAGGATCGGTTCGAGCACCCACGCCACCTGCCCACCGATCCAGTGCAGCGGCCTGGCAATTTCCAGCACGATAGAGGCCACCCCGCCCATGCCCGCCCTGTTGATCGCCTGCGCGATAACATAAGCGTCGCTGGGTACCGTGGGCGCGGGATCGCCTTCACTTATTGCGCTGTTGTATGTGGGTGGGGTGTGCAGGTTGGGTGCTGGTTCGCCACTTTTTGGGCGGAGGGACATGGTAGGCGCTCCTCTCTGAAGACAGGGGGTGGATGCCCATTATAGATGCGCTCATGGCTAAGGTCAAGCAAGGCAAAGAGTGCACCAGGATGTGCAAAACAAGTCAAATGTTCTGCATGCGACTCGTAGATCTTAGATCTTAGGTCGGACGACAGGCGACGGTCATGTGTCGGACGTCAGGGCGCGGAAGATCGAGAGCTCGTGGGAGCGGGCATACATCGCCCTGACGTCATATGGTGTTTGGTGTCCTATTAACTTAATGGCGTAAGCATGCCCAAATTGGACAGATTTTGCGTAGTCCTTTCGGGTACATTTCGCGGGAAGGAAGCATACGCCAGACAGCGGACGATGTGTCACTTATGACTACCGTCGTCCGTCGTCTGTGGTCCTGACTTGTGATCTGCGATCTGGGCCTGACTTTTTACAAAATGAAAGGAATGAGGCAGGCTACTATTATCGCAGGAGCCTACCTCGATTTGCCCATTACTTCTGCTCTGCCGATGCCGCAACGACATCCTGGATGGACTGGATTACGAGGTCAGGTTGGATGACCTGGATGAAGTGGGCACTATTTTCGGCTACGATAAGTTTTGCGCCGGGAACACTATTCGCAAGATCTTGCTGCATCTGTAGCCAGACCTTCTCAATGGCATCGACAGGCCAGCCGGGTGGCTGGGGAAGTGGGAGGCCATGGCGTAAGACGATCATGGGCACCTGGGGCAAAGCTCCCGCGGCTTTCACTTCATTGCAGCTATCATCGAAGTCCTGCCAGTTGCCATGCTCCCTGGTATGGGTGAACGAATCTTTGCGCTGCTGGTTTTGCTCCGGTGTAAGAATAGTGGCATAGAGAGTATCCAGGTCGGCTTGGACTGCGTCAACCAGCACCAGCCCTGAGACCTCATCTTTATGCAGCTTGGCGAAAAGCTGCATAGTGAGCCCGCCTTCCTGGCCACCCACCAGCACATACGGCCCGCGCACATTGGCCGCGCTGAGCAGTGCATGTAGCTCTTTCACCATCTGCTCGCTGGTACGCGGCGCGGGACCAGGATTGCTTTTACCAAGCCATGCGCGGTCATAGACACACGCGCGGGCGAATTTCGATACGCCTGGTTGTACACTGAACCACTGGTCAGCACCATTTCCGATAGACGAGTCCATGAGCACGGTCGTGCTACCCTGCCCTGAGCAACTGATCCAGAGCTTGTAACCGCCCACATCAAACGAGCCTTCGACGGGGCCACCGTCCCGCCCACCGATTTGCTGATTGCGAAAGGTACCTAGCTGAGATAAGAGCACATCGTAGGGCGCGTCGTTCTCGGGGTGGTATTCAAAGACAGCACGCTCGAAGTACTGGACTGTGTACGGCTTGCCGTCAAGGTCGGAGATTTCGGTGAACTCATCGGAGATGGGGAAGCCTTGCTGGGTGAGGCCACCGTGTGACTGCCAGTAGTCGAGGAATTTACCTCCCAACCTGTGCCCCGTCTCAGCAAAGAGCTGGGAGCCGGGAGAGGTGTTGGGCTGTTGGCCTGGCGCACCGGAAGGATACTTTTGCTTGTACTGAAATGCTCCCAACTGAGAAAGCAGCACATTGTAAGGGGCCGAATTCTCAGGGTGGTATTCAAAGACAGCACGCTCGAAGTACTGGACCGTGTATGGCTTGCCGTCAAGGTCGGAGATTTCGCCTTTTACTTCCGAGATAGGATAGCCCTGCTGGGCGAGCCCGCCATTGGCATTCCAATAACCGAGGAAAATGCCCGTTACTGTTTTGTTCGTTTCATAAAACGTTTGGCTCCCATCGCCTGGAATGGGCACTGGTGAGACAAAACCGGCTCTCGCAGGAGATGCGTGGGTTGCATTGGGGTGCCAGGCGTCAGTGCCGGTAAGCAATATCAGAGCGGTTATAAATATTAGCTGGAAGTGGCGAGTGTGGCGGGCGAGCGCATAATCGAACAGCATTACGCCTCCTTGGAACGTTGATGCCCTGTCACCATCGGGTGCTAACCGCCACGTTACACGCGTGCGAGTTGCTTACCGCGCCAAAGTAGATACCCGAGGCTTATGAGCTCATTTTTAATACACTTGCGTGGAAGGAAAAGTTCCATAAGTTTCTTTGGACATCATGCGGCGCGTGTGTTCGACCTCTGAGGTGTGCAGAATGCCCTGAGATATGGCGCTGCACCCGGCCGGCAAACTACGTACGGGCTCACTACAGCAAACAGGACAGCCCCGGTGTGGTGGCCGAAGCTGTCCTGTTGTCAACCTATTCGATTGTTATTCTCTACTACTGACCTGGACTTATCTCAGCCCGATGTTGCAGGAGGGGAAGAAAGTGTTGGATACGATCTTACTCGCCTGGCCTCTGGTGGCATTAGCACTCGGCCTGAAGTACGGCAGGTTGTTGGGTCCGCATGGCTCACCTGTCCCACCGCATGGGTAGCCGTTGATCAGCCCCCTGTCACTCAGTCTCCAGATGAAGTCGTAGAAGGTCGAGCCTGGCAGCACGTCCTCGTACTGCTGAGCGCCCGGCGTGTCGTTGTATCCTGCAGCGTTGGCGTCTATCTTGGAGATTTGTCCTCTAGTGACGTTGGCGTTGGGTCGGAAGTAAGGCAGATTGCCACTCCCGCATGGCTCGCCTGGTCCACCACAAGGATAGCCACTGATGAACCCTCGGTCACTCAACCTCCATACGAAGTCGTAGAAGGTGGAACCGGGGAGCACGTCCTCATATTGTTGTGCGCCTGGTGTTTCGTCGAAGCCCGCAGCGTTAGCCGCGATCTTGGCGAACTGGCCTCTGGTGACGTTGTTGCCGGGACGGAAGTAGGGATTGTTGTTAGGGTCGCAGGGTTCGCCCGGACCACCGCAGGGATAGCCGTTAATGATGCCCTGGCAAGCCATGCATTGGATGAACGGGTAGAAGGTGCTACCGGAGATCACGTCTGTGAACGAGAGGGTGCAGTTACCGCAGGGAATCGGCGCGCCCGGTGTCGGCGTATAAGCGGGGAGAGGTGTACCCTGCGGATCGGTGTAGCTGAGGCGTACATCGTCCACGGACGGTCCTTCAAAGACCTCGTCGTTCCAGTTTGTCGCGTCCGAGTGGAAGTAGAACCGTATCATCATGGTGGCCGACTTCCAGTTGGAGATGTCGAGGCATATTTCCTGCCAGCCGTGTACTGGGCTGGCTTGGCCCTGCACCGTCGCCCAGGTTGTACCGCCATCCGAGGACACTTGCGTCCTGAAGATGTCGTACTCACTCTCGGCGCTGTCGTACAGGTTAAAGCTTAGCCACACCTGGTCTGCCGCCGAGGTGTCGAACACATCGCTGGCCATATAGGTGTTTGCTGCGCCTGTATACACGGGCTGTCCTGGTACGCCTGCGCGCGCCGCATAGGTGCCGCTCACTGCGCGTACGTCGGAGGGGTTCCAGATGGCGGTGGTGATACTGCCGCCCGTTACCGTCCAGTTATCGAGGTTGCCCGACTCAAAGTCGTCGGCGAGCAATACGTTAGACGCGCCCAGTGTAAGGTCCTGCGTGAGCGGGTCGGGGTACGTCACCGTGATCGTCTGGCTGACAGGGCTATAGCCGCACTTCTCGGCCATCAGCGTGAAGGTGCCGTCCGGAACGTAGGGCAGGCTATAAGAGCCGTCTGCGCCTGTGACGGTGGAGATACCGCTCAGCCCGGCCACTGTCACGAGCGCACCGGCTACGGGGTCTGTACCGTCGGTCACTACGCCGCTCACCGCGCCTGTCGGCATCTTGGCGAGCACGATGGGTAGGCTCGTGAGTGTGGAGGAGATGATGGTTGTGCTGTACGACGCGCCGTAGTATCCGGGCGCACTGACAGTCACTGTGTAGGTGCCTGCCGCCAGGATAGTGTGATAGTTGCCTGCGTCGTCCGAGAACAGCTTGCGGATGCCCACGCCCTGTGCTCTGCTGCCTGGGGTGTTGTCGTATACCCAGACGGCCGCGCCCGGTACAGCGGTGTCGCATGACCCGTCCGAGATCTCGCCCGTGACTGTGCCTGCGTCGCGCACATAGATCGCTGCCGCGTAGTCGTCGATCTCGCCCCAGCCGTAGTTGTTGTTGGGGCGCGTACCCATGGTTGACGTAAAGTAGGCTGTGTCAATGATGATGTTGTAGAACTCGTTGACGCTCAAATCAGGCCTGATCTGGCGCAAGAGGCCCACGAGGCCCGTTACGTGCGGCGAGGCCATCGAGGTGCCGTTATAGTTGGCATAAGCGTTGCCCGGTATACTTGAGCGTACATTGACGCCCGGTGCTACTACTTCGGGCTTGATCAGGTTCCAGTCGCTGCGTTCCCAATTGTCCTGTATGTTCCAGGGCGGGAGGTTCTCGGCGGGGCCGCGGCTGCTGAAGCCCGCTATCAGACGTGTGTTGGTTACAGCGCCCACACCGATCGAGATCGGGTAGCTGCCAGGCTCGTTGACCGTGCCTGCACCGGGGCCGGAGTTGGCGTTACTGAACACAGGCACGATGCCTGCTGCACGCCATGCCAGCACGTCGGGCCACCATTCGAGGTCAGGGAAGCTATCGGAGGCTGTGTCGCCCCACGAGTTGCCCACCGCGTCGGGTTGATCATGTGTGTTGGGGTCGCCGTCGGGGTCTACCATGAACTGGAAGCAGGCGTGCATCTGGCTGAATGGGCCTTTGCCGCTGTCGTCATAGATGCGACAGGCGATCCAGGTTGCGCCCTTTGATTGGCCGATCTCGTTCATGCCTGTAGGGTCGCCCTGGTAGCCTACTGTCGTGCCCATTGTATGGGTGCCGTGTGCTCCTGTGGCTGTGGGGAAGTCTGGGCTGATGCCGAACGGGTCGAACCAAGAGTCGGCAGCTGAATGCCCAGGCTGGATACCGCGCCATCGCGCAGCCAGCGCTTCGTGTGTGCCGTCAACACCCGAGTCGAGGTTGGCCAATGTGCGGCCTGTGCCGTCGTAGCCGAGCGCCCAGGTTTCGGGTGCGCGCACCTGATAGATGTTCCAGTTGGCGGTGGCGTTATCGGGCGCTTCCTGCGCTACCGGATCGGCGGGTGCGGTAAACGACCCGTCCTCTATGATGTAATCGATGTCATCCCGCGTCGCCATCTTCTGGACGACGGATATTGGGGCCTCGACCGCGAACCCGTTGAACACCCAGTAGCGTTCATACACGCTCACATTGCCTTCGGCCTGTATGGCGTTTATGGACTGAGGCTGGGTGGACGCGGCCACACCTTTCAGTTGCATGATAGCTCCGGCACTGTCGTCCGATGGCCACCGGCTGAGGTCGGCCTGCGCCTTCAGATGGACGATGACCCGTACTTTCGTGTCGGGCGCACCTGTTGCTACCTTATCATTAAGGGCGCCGTATAGCTTGCTTGCAACCACGGCGCTGTTGGCGTTTGTGGATGCCGCGTTGCCCGGGACAGTGGTAGGTATGCCCGCCCACGCGAGGCCGCCCCACATCAGCGAGGCCCCTACCAGCAGACCCGCCGCCAGTTTGCGAGCGAAGACTACCTTGCTTCGTATGCCTGCTCGCACCTTCATGTCCACGCTCATTTCGCCGGAAATGCCTGGCGTGGTTCCCCAATCAGACTCGCTTTGCATGAGATTTCTCCTCTCTTCCCTTGCACCCGTCGAAAAGGCGGGCAACTTTGCGTGGTAGGAGCATTAGCGGTTTTGCCCCGGTCTGCCCCCACGAGGCGACAATACCGCGCGCACTAACAGGCGCACAATAATAGGCCGATTGTATCAGAGGTTATAACCTCCGTCAATAGCGCGACGAGGCTTATCCGGGCTAAGAGCATCTAACGAAACCAGAACTTCATTGGCCCTGTGCTGATTAGTAATGTGCCCAGATAATCCTAAGACGGCTCCCTAGCGTATCTTGTAGTTTCTCTAGCATGTCCTCACTTAGTTCAAGCATCTGATATACGCCCTTAGAATCAATGGAGAAAGGTTCATACAGTTTGAGGACGAAACGGGCGAAGCCCGCGGGCCATTCATATTGAAGGTCGTTCAGAGAAGTCTCAATGTGACAGCAAGGAGCGGCTATACTAAGGTCTCCAAAACGTTCTTCATACGCTTTGTCCATCACCTCATGCCACCATTCGATGGTAAGCTCAGCCTCACAAAATGGACAGACAATCCGCTCGAAGTTTGTGCCCTGGTCAATAAACTCTACATGCTCAGTGACTTCTGTAGTTATCTCACTTGAGGGGTCAGGATTAGGCAGCAGGAGGGACTTCAGAAATGCTACTGCACGCTCTTGAGCCAAGGCATCCGGCACGTACTCGGGGCTGCTGGGTATCAATTTGATGATGTCAATTGACAAAACTCCTCCTCTCACACGTTATCTTGTTGCATCTTGGTTCCTCGGTCCTGCAAATTCGTCTGCAAGTTCGCAAACCGGCAGCAAATCACGGTACAAGCTAGATGTGTAAAGGCAATATGGATATCAGAGCGACGCTCATGTCGAATGATAAGCCTACGGAACTGGTTAAGCCAGGCGAGTGTCTTTTCTACTACCCATCGATGTTTGCCTAGGCGCTCGCCACTCTAGACCCCACATCTAACTATGCGAGGAGTAATACCTCTCTTACGTTACGCTTTTCTACACCTGGTCAAAGTCATACCCTTTATCAGCCATGCAGTTTGATTGGTTTCTTTCTTCGTTCTCTCCCTAGGTGTTTTTGGCTTCGACCACAATATGGCGCTTCGTACCAGCTTTGCCCTTGTCCGTAGGGTTTGGGCCGGTAGCATCGCCCCTTTGTTAGACGTTCTAAGTTTAGTCCTCCGCGTAGAGGTCACCGGCGAGGTATTTCAAGCCGGTATCCACGGCGGTCGTAACGACAGTATGCCCTGGACCTAGCTCCTGGCCCAGTTGGATGGCGGCTGCCACATTCAGGCCACTGGATGTGCCTGCGAATATGCCCTCTTCTCTGGCGAGGCGGCGCGCCATAACGCGCGCATCGGCTTCCTGGACGGTGCGCGCTTCATCGTAGGAAGCACCATCCAATATGGGGGGCACAAACCCCACTCCTATGCCTTCGACGTGGTGGCTGCCCCGCTGTCCGTCGGTGAGTAGAGGTGCGCTGGCGGGTTCCAAAGCAACGACTCTGGTGAGGTGGTCATTCTTGCGAAGGGCGCGGCTCACGCCTACGAGCATACCTGCGGTGCCTACGCCCGCGCAAAAGGCGTGGATAGGTCCTCCGACCTGCGCGATTATTTCGTTCCCCATCCCCTCGTACCCCATGAGCATATCGGCGCTATGGAACTGGTCTGTATAGTATGTCCCCGGCTGTTGGGCAATCTCGACGGCGCGAGCAATCATGCTGGGAATCAGGTCGGGTGTGACCTTGCCTCCTTGGCTGGGAATGATTTGCAGCTCGGCCCCAAAGGCGCGCATGGTCGCCAGCTTCTCGCGCGCAAAGGCATCGGACGATACTACCTTGAGAGGATAACCTTTGACGGCGCATACAAACGCCAGCGATGAGCCTGTGCTACCTCCTGTGGCCTCGACCACGGTCATGCCGGGCTTGAGGTCGCCTCGCTTCTCGGCCTCTTCGATCATGGAGAGTGCCATACGGTCTTTGTACGAGCCTGTGGGGTTGTAGTATTCAAGCTTTACCAGCACATCAGCACAGCCGGCAGGGACCACACGATTGAGCCTGACCATGGGCGTGCCACCGATTGCCTGCAATGTGGACGCGACCACGCGCGAGCCATAGTTCATAATTTCCTCCACTCTGGAATATAGAGGCGGATAGCGGGCTATTGTACCACGGCGGACGTTTGGCATCGCCTGCCGTCTGTCGTCATTAATGATACAATATGCCCACACAAGCACATATCCCAAGTGACCTACAAGGAGACAGCCCAAATGCCTAGCCAGAAGATACTGGACGCCCTGAACGAACAACTCAGGCACGAATTGAACTCGGAATACTCCTATCTCGCCGTGTCTGCCTACTGCCACACAATCAGCTTGCCCGGCTTCGCCCACTGGTTCTATTTGCAGAGTGCGGAAGAGCGTGCCCATGCCATGAAGATCTACAACTTTATCCTGGATAGGAGTGGGCAGGTCAAGCTGAAGGCCCTTGACGCCCCACCGTATGAGTTCGGTTCTCCCCTCCAAATTGCGCAGAAGGCCCTTGAAGCCGAACGCAAGGTGACAGGTTACATTGACCAGCTTTATGAGCTGGCCCAAAAAGAGAACGATTACCCCGTACAGGTGATGCTACAGTGGTTCATCAACGAGCAGGTGGAGGAAGAGAAGAACGCCACTCTTCTGATCGACCAGCTAACGATGGTAGGCGACAACCGCGCCGCCCTACTCATGCTTGATATGGAGCTTGGCAAGCGAACGGGCGAAGAGTCGTAGAGTGGGCAGATGATCGATGCCGCGTCCATGGCTGTTTTACAAAATTTGCTACAAAGGCACCGAGAGGAAATTGAAGGCTCCCTTCTGAGCAGTGCAAAGAAGACTAAGAAGCAGGAAGGAGATTACCCAAATGAAAAACAATGTTCGCAATTTCGGTACTCTTTTTTACATTTTCCTCGGGTTGCTCGTGCTTGCTGCGCTCAGCTCAGCCGTATTAATCACAACCAGAGCTTCAAGTGCACAGTCTGTTGTTGCACTCCCGCAGGCCCCCCTAGATGGCACCGAGCCTCTGCCGCCAGGCACATCAATCTCGACTATACTCCCAGACCTTACCAACGGGCCTGTGTCGATGGCGTTCGATCCGCAGGGCCGACTCTTCTTCACCGAAAAGGGAACGGAAGCGAACGTGGGTGCCGTACGGCTCTACGCCAACGGCTCGCTTCAGGCATCCCCCGTAATTACCTTCAGCGTGGATGGCACGTGTGGTGAGCGCGGCCTGCTAGGTATCGCACTCGACCCTGATTTCGAGAACAACCACTATATCTATGTCTACTACACCGCTTACCCTCAGGGAGGCTCCTGTGCAACCACACAGAATCGCGTAGTCCGTTTTGTGGAGAACAATGGCGTGGGCAGCAACCCCACAACTATTTTCACCTCACCACAAACCTCTCCATATCACAATGGGGGTAATGTCCACTTCGGCCCTGACGGCAAGCTTTATATTACTATCGGCGAAACCGAGGATGCAAGCAACTCGCAGAATGTGACAGTGCCCAACGGTAAAATACATCGCATCAACTCCGACGGTAGCATCCCAAGCGACAATCCGGTGTTCACCCAAACCGGTGCGCTTCCTTCGCTTTATGCGATGGGAGTGCGCAACAGCTTTGATTTCACCTTCGATCCGACTATTCCCGCGTCACCTTACCCGCGCATGTTTGCCAGCGAGAACGGCCCAGGCTGTGACGACGAAATGAACCGCATCGAAGCAACCTACAACTACGGCTGGCGAGATAGCTACCCGTGCGATGACAACGCGTCTGGAGGGCCAAGCCATGAATACAATACCATCCCGCCGCTCTGGTATGTGCCGAGCGGCCCATGCTGCGTAGCTCCCACCGGAATAACCTTCTATTCGGGCCAGCAGATACCGACATGGACGGGCGAGCTATTTATGTCAGCCTACAATACGGCGGAGTTGCAGCACTTCTACTTGAATGCAGGTCATACCCTTGTGACACAGACGAATGTGGTGCAGGGTATCAGCGTACAGGGTGATATTGAAACAGGGCCGGATGGCGCACTCTGGTACTTCGAGCAAAGCCCATACAACCAGTACGTGAATTTGAAGCGACTGTCCGGCTCTGGGGCCACGTCTACTCCTCCTCCTTCGGCCAGCCCTACTCTCACTCCCACACGGACATCGACACCCACTTCCTCATCCACCCCTACGCACACACCCACGCTTGCACCCTCACCTACTGCTACTCACACATCTACTCCTAGCAATACCCCCACTGTAACTGCCACTCCTAGCTGCGCACCGTTCTGTTCTACTGCTACTCCGACTCAGACTGTGCCAACCTCCACAAACACTCCTACGCCCATAGCTACATGGACAACCACCGCACTACCAACCTCTCCGGCCTCATCCACCCCTACCTCTATAGCCTCATCTACTCCAACTTCTCCCACTCCTACCTCTCCGGCCTCATCCACTCCTACCCCTCCCCTCTCTCCCACGGCGCCGCCAACCTCGACTGTATTGCCTTCGCCTACCGAATGTACGACGACTTTTATAGATGTGCCGCCCGGCAGCACTTTTTACCCGTATATACAATGTCTCGCTTGCCAGGGCATCATCAACGGCTACTCCGATGGAACATTCAAACCCAATAATAGCGTCACCCGAGGGCAGACAACCAAGATTGTGTCAAACGTCGCAGGCTTCGATACGGTTATACCGCTCGGGCAGAGGACCTTTGCGGACGTACCCATTGGCAGCACGTTCTATACGTATACCGAGAGGTTGAGCATGGCCAATGTGATGAACGGCTACCCTTGCGGCGGGCCGGGCGAGCCTTGTGATACGCAGAACAGACCATATTTCCGCTCTGGGAATACTGCTACAAGGGCGCAGATAGCCAAGATCGTGTCAAATGCCGCGGGCTTCAATGACGACGTAAACGGGCAGACTTTCGAGGACATACCCCCCGGCAGCACTTTTTATCTTTTCGTGGAGAGATTGCTCCTCAATGTGCCCAGCGTCATGAGCGGGTACCCCTGTGGAGGCCCTGGTGAGCCTTGTGGCCCCAATAATCTGCCGTACTTCCGACCCAACAACGATGCCACAAGGGGACAAACGGCCAAGATTGTATCGAACGTGTTTTATCCCGATTGTGTGGTACCGGTGCGCATAAAGATAGAAGATTTCGCATTTCAACCGCACGACATCACGATCACTGTGGGCACTACAGTGCGCTTCGTCAACCGCGATTTGGATTATCATACTGCTACAGACGTCGGCGGCAGCTTCGACACTGGCCGGCTGTATCAGGATCAGTTCAAGGATGTCATCTTTGATAGTGTTGGCGATTTCGAGTATTATTGCCAGCCCCACCCATTCATGCGAGCGCATATCCATGTGATTGCAGGTCCCTAGCCAAGGACCTGGAGTTTCCCCATCAAAGTGGACAAGAGAAAGACTCTTGTTCACAACATGGAGGAAGAACTGAGTAGGGTACTACAATCGCAGACAATCTCTCTAGCGGCGAGATGCTTCGTCCCTAGAGGGAGTCCTATTTCGCTCAGAATGACCGGGCCGAGAGGACGCTTGTATGCCGACTTCGCTTCAGCCCTGGATCTAAAACTTACCGCGCTTGACACTAATTCTGTGATGCGCTAGTATGGTCTTGTTCCCACATAGAGACTTGCCATTCGTTACTCAATAACCAGTACCTATTTGAAGGAAGCCCACCCACTATGGACAGCCAGAGCCAGCCGCTTGCGGTAATTGTGCTTGCGGCAGGCCTCGGTAAAAGGATGGCGTCGCAAGAGCCGAAGGTGCTGCACCGTTTGGCGGGATTGCCTCTTGCCGAGCACGTTTTACGCGCGGTCGCTCCCCTCGCCCCCACCCGTACCGTGATGGTAGTGGGCCACAAAGCCGATCAGGTGCGATCCACGCTTGGCCCCGTCTATGGTCCTGATGGTTCTCTCTCCATCACCTATGCGCTCCAGGACAAGCAGCTTGGCACAGGACACGCTGCCCACGCCGCGGAACCCTCCCTGCGTGATTTTCATGGGCCTATCCTTCTCCTCTATGGTGACGCCCCCCTTCTGCGCACTTCCTCGCTCAGCGCTCTCCTGACGCGCCACAGGCAGGCCCGCGCCAGGCTCACCATCCTCACCTGCATCGCACAGGACCCTTCCGGCTACGGGCGACTGGTACGCGACTCGCAGCAGCGCGTGGTCGAAATCGTGGAAGAAAAGAACGCCACTCTTGTGCAGCGTGCTATATCCGAAGTCAACAGTGGAGTGTATGTGTTCGACTCCGACTGGCTGTGGCGCCACCTCTCTTTGCTTGACCTTAATCCGGTGGGCGAATATTATCTTACCGACCTGGTCGGCATGGCAATCAAAGAGGAGCGTGCGAGCACGCAGGCCGCGAGCCGAGGCCAGAGCGCCGTCATCACGTTCACCCAGGAAGGGCTGGAAGAGACGATGGGCGTCAACAGCCACGTCCAATTGGCCGAAGCTGAGAAGATTGTACAGGACCGCTTGCGCCGTACTCTCCTCGAGAGTGGCGTGACCATGCTCATGCCCGAAACGGTTTACTTAGGCATGGATATAAAGGTTGGCCCGGATACTATTCTCTACCCCGGGGTGATCCTCGAAGGCAAAACCGAGATCGGCAGCAAGTGCGTGCTGGGTCCCAACACTCATATCATCGATTCGACAGTGGGTGATGATTGCCGTATCATCTCTTCTATGCTCGAGTCGAGCCAGCTCGAGCGCGGTGTGGGGGTTGGCCCGTACAGCCATCTGCGGGCCGGTACGCACCTGGGTGAAGGCGTCCATATCGGCAACTTCGTGGAGCTAAAGAACTCCACCCTGGCGAGCGGTGTTCATTCGGGCCACGTAAGCTATCTGGGCGATGCCACCATAGGCGAAGACACCAATATAGGCGCGGGCACGATAACTGCTAACTACGATCGTGCCACCCAGAGCAAGAACCCCACCCGGATCGGGCGCGACGTATTCATCGGGGTCGATACAATGATAGTTGCACCGCGAGAAATCGGCGATGGATCGGCAACGGGCGCGGGGAGCGTGGTTACGAAGGACATCCCCCCCCACTCGCTCGTAGTGGGCATGCCCGCCCGTGTGATAAAACATTTGCAGGACGACGAATGAGGGATTATCCAAAGGGGGGTTGCGTACGATGAGAGACTTGCGGGTGTTTACGGGCAATGCGCACCCTGCGCTCGCCCAATCAATAGCCAACCATCTTGGTATGCCACTGGGTACGGCTCTTGTCGATAAGTACCGCAACGGCGAAACGCGTGTACTCATTGATGAGAACGTGCGTGGAGCCGATGTGTTTGTGGTACAGCCCACCTGCGACCCTGTAAACCACAACCTCATGGAACTCCTCATCATGATCGACGCGATCAAGCGCGCCTCGGCCTCTCGCATCACCGCAGTCATCCCCTACTATGGATATGCCAAGCAAGAGAAGAAGAGCCGCCCCCGTGAGCCGATAACCGCCAAACTGGTGGCGGACCTCCTGCAAACGGCAGGCGCACACCGCATCCTCACCTGTGACCTCCATGCGCCCGCCATCGAAGGCTTCTTCAACATTCCTGTGGATCATTTGCAGGCGCGGCGATTGCTCGCCGACCGCTGCCGCGAGCTTGACCTGCCCAACCCCGTGGTGGTGGCACCCGACGCGGGCAGAGTCGGCTGGGCGCTGGAGGTCCGCGAGCGGCTTGGCAGTAACACCGACCTCGCCCTGATCGCCAAGCAGCGCCCCGAACCCGACAAATCTTATGCCGTAGAGATGGTGGGCAAGGTGCAGGGTAAGACCGCCCTCCTGATAGACGACATGATCATGACCGGAGGTACGCTCGTCGAAGCGGCCCACCTGCTCCTTGAGCGCGGAGCGAGCGCGGTGTACGCCTTCGCCACTCACGCTGCTTTTGCTCCCGGCACGCGTGACCTGCTTGAAAACTCGCCCTTCACGAAGGTGCTGATAAGCGATACAATCCCCCTGCGCAACGGCGATCATTACGAAAACAGCAAGATCGACTCGATAAGCGTCGCCCCCCTTGTGGCCGATGCGATCCTCCATATTCACGAGGATAGGTCAGTTAGCGCCCTCTTTAGATAGGAGCCGGGGAGAGGAAGTAGTCACCCTCGCCCGGACCACAGTCAACAAATCGCAATTTCACCCTCTTATTATGGAACTTGACAGTTGGATAGCAATAATCGTGGCATTACTGTGCCTTCTATTAATCGCTATCTCCTCGGCGGTCCAGACTGCCATTAACAACGTGTCCGGCCTGCGCCTGCGCCAACTTATGGAAGGTGGCGTTCCCCGCGCCCAGGCTATCCAGGACCTGATCAATAACCCCGAGCGCTTTCCAGCAACTCTGGTACTGATCAACACTATTACCCTGCTGACAATCGGTTCTCTCTCCCTGTACGCTTCCAACTATTTCGCCGACTGGTGGGCGCACGTGCTGGCGGTGTTCCTGGCGGGCGTGGTGGTGCTGGTGTTCGGGGTGGCCGTGCCCAAGTCGCTTGCTATTCGGAATCCTGAGCGCACTGCTCTCCTCCTGTTCGGCCCGATTGATATAATCAGGCGCATTTTAGGCCCCTTTGTCAGCCTCACCAGCCTGGCTGCCAAACCGTTTGTGCGGCTCTTTGGCGGCCACACAGCCCCCGTAGGCACGTTCGTTACACAAGAAGAGATGCGTATGATGATGAACGTGGGCGAGAAAGAGGGGGTGATACAGTTGGAAGAAGAACAACTGATCCACTCCATCTTCGAGTTCGGTGACACCGTAGTGCGTGAGGTAATGGTACCCCGCACCTACATGGACGCCGTCGAGGACGTCCAGACGGTGGCAGATGCCGCCGACAAGGTTCTTCATTCCGGCCACACGCGCCTACCCATCTATAAAGACACGATAGATACGATAGTGGGTGTAGCAACAGGTCTCGATCTGATCAAGATGCTGAGGCAGGGCCACGGCGATAAATCAATCATAGAGATCATGCGCCCTGTCTATTACGTGCCTGAAACCAAGAAGGTGGACGAACTGCTCCGCGACCTGCAAAAGAGCCGCATGCACATGGCAATTGTCGTGGACGAATATGGCGGTACAGCGGGCCTCGTGACCATAGAGGACCTGATAGAAGAGATCGTGGGCGAGATTCAGGACGAGTATGATGTCGAGCCGCAAATGATCGAGCGGGTAAGCGACCGCGAGATAAATGTGGACGCACGTGTGCCCCTGGACGATATCAACGATGTACTGGGTACCCAGTGGGAAGCCGAGGACTCGGACACCGTGGGCGGCTTCGTATATGAGCAGCTAGGCCGCATACCCGAGCCTGGCGACGCGGTGGAACTGGGTCAATATGTTATTACTGTTTTGAGCACCGAAGGTGCCCGCCTCAAGCAACTCTCGATTCTTGATGCCACTCCTACCGACGAGGATGAGGATACTGTTTATGACTAACGCTACCGTAAGCGACGACGCTTTGCTCGATAAGGCCATTGAGGCACGGGAACATGCCTACGCTCCTTACTCGAACTTCAAGGTGGGCGCGGCCCTGCTGACGCGGGGTGGTACGGTGTACACGGGCTGCAACATTGAGAATCAAGCATACCCGTCCGGAATGTGTGCCGAGCGCGTGGCAGTGGGCAAAGCCCTGGTCGCAGGAGAACGCTGGGCCGACTTCGTAGCGATAGCAGTCGTTGGCACCGCAGACGAGCCATGTACGCCCTGTGGCATGTGCCGCCAACTGCTGGGCGAGATATACTCGAAGGCTGCCCGCGTGCCCGACCGCCAGCCGGCCGACCTGCGCGTGATAATGATCGGCTCACCAGATAATCGTGACGTGAAACTTGTAAAAAGCTTAAAAGAGCTATTGCCCTACGGCTTCGAGCTATAGATAGTCATGCAGAAATACTTTGTCGCCGTAGCAGGTAATATTGGAGTGGGTAAATCCAGCCTCACCACTCTCCTCGCCCAACGCCTGGGCTGGGAGCCTTTCTTTGAGCCTGTCGTAGAGAACCCCTATCTATCTGACTTCTATGCCGATATGAGCGCGTGGAGCTTTCATTCGCAGATATTCTTCCTCTCGCGCCGACTGCATGACTACGATGCTCTTATGAGGCATCCCACCTCTGTGCTGCAAGATCGAACGGTATACGAAGACGCCGAGATATTTGCCCAGAACTTGTACAGGAGGGGCTTTATCAGCGAGCGGGATTGGGCCTCCTATTGGGACCTGTACAGGTCGGTTTCTCTGCTTCTGCCTCCACCCAACCTCGTGGTTTATTTGCAAGCCTCGGTGGGCACCCTCATCAGCCGAATTAACCAGCGCGGACGCGACTTCGAGCGCACGATCAGCGCCGATTACCTGGCCCAACTGAACAGCCTCTACGACGAGTGGGTGTCTACCTTCAATCTTTGCCCCGTGCTAACTATCGCCACCGACGACCTCGACTTCGTGCAATACCCCCAGCATCTTGACATAATAACAAGCCGCATCGAGGATAGGCTGCGGGGCAAAGAAGTAGTGAAGTTCAGCCCCACCAAGCCATAAGACCGTATCGCTCATGCCCACAGCCCAACCCGATCCCGCATACACCCGCGAAGCCATCCAACGCCGTCTGAATACCCTCATCATCGGCAAGGAGATAGAGGTGCGCTCGCAAGTCGACTCGACCAACGACCTGGTGCGCGAGGCGGGGCGTAGGGGCGTGTCCGAGGGCTTGGTGATAGTCGCCGAGGAGCAGGTGCGCGGGCGAGGCAGACTAGGTCGCACGTGGGTTGCGCCACCCGGCAGCAGCATCCTTTGCTCGGTACTGTTGCGCCCACACTTCTCGCCTCAGCAAGCCTTCTATCTGACCATCGCCACCTCGCTCGCGATCCTGCGCGGCATCAGGCGCACGGACGACGTTGCTGGCTCTTCGGTCGTCGGTCGTCGGTCGTCGGTCGTCCGTTCGGAGATAAAGTGGCCCAACGATGTGCTCCTGAACGGGCGCAAGGTGTCAGGCGTACTGTGTGAAAGCGAGTTCTCGGGCGGCGACTGGGCGTTCGCGGCGGTTGGCTTCGGCATCAACGCCAACCTTCCCCGCGGCAGCTTTGGCGACCTGAGCGACCGGGCCACGTCTATCTCAGCCGAGCTAGGCCACGAAGTCAATCGTGCCGTTCTGCTGGCTCGAGTACTTACAGAGTTAGAGGCGTGCTATCTCGCCATGCAGAACGGCCAATTCCACTCTATCTACGCCTCTTGGGTGTCATCGCTCGAAACCCTGGGCAGGCAGGTGTCGGTAGACTACGGTCAAGACCAGATAACAGGGCAGGCATTGCGTGTAGAGCCCGACGGCTCGCTGGTCATAAAGACCCCGGAGGGCTTAGAGATCAGCGTGCTGGCGGGCGACGTAGTGTAATCTTAAATTCTTAATTTTGAATTCTTAATTAAGCGGTCAGGCGCAAGTGTAACCTGAGCGTCTCCTGCGCACGGTAGGTCCTTAATTAAGAATTCAAAATTAAGAATTATTGATTGCCGATAGCTACTTGACAGTAACGTTAGTGTAGGTCGGGAACTGGTTGCCGTCGAGGTCTTCTACTATGAAGCCCACTACGTAGTCTCCTGAAGCGGCATCCAACGTCTTCCATGTGAAGGGTGTGTCGCCGAAGGTGAGGGTATCGCCTGCCTGATCAGCTATTCCTGTAGCCTGGCCGTTTGCGTCGAGGTCGAGCCACTTCTCATTTACGGTAAAAGTGTCGGCCCGGCTGGTGGACGGCAGCCGCTTCCACGAATTCAAGAAGAACTACGGCAGCACCCTGGTCACGGGCTTCGCG
>DATINP010000036.1:0-38168 GCA_035474135.1 Chloroflexia bacterium
GGCGCGAACATCATCAACGCCAGCCTGGGTAGCGACGAAACAAGCCAGTTGGAAGAGGACGCAGTCAAGTACGCCCACGATCACAACGTGCTGTTCGTGGCGGCGGCCGGCAACAGCCCCGATGGCAAGCCTCACTATCCGGCGGCAGACGATACTGCCATGGCTGTGGGCGCGACGATTCGCAACGACAGCCCAACCGGATTCTCCTCCTACGGTTCTTACGTGGATATATCGGCGCCGGGCGTAGGCATGCTCAGCACAGCCTGGACCAACGGCACGCTGGGATACGAATACGGCAACGGCACATCCCTTTCTGCCCCGTTGGTGTCGGGCGCAGCCGCTCTCGTGTGGTCAATCAATACCAACTTCACGGCTGACGACGTACGCTATATCCTCGAAGACTCGTCCGACGACATCGGCCCCGCGGGTTGGGATGAGTTTACGGGCAGAGGCCGTCTCAATGTGGGGGCGGCAGTGCAGCTTGCTCAACAGTTGACCAACAGCGGCGGCACCCTTCCTACTCGCACGCCCTCCCCGGTGCCCTCTCCTACCGCGCCCGAAGGCGGAGCCACGGCCACCCCTGTGCCTGCGCAACCTGCTGCCATCCAGCTTGACAGCACAACGGTGACGCCGGGCGGCCTCGTGGCGATCATCGGCACGGGCTTTGCTCCTAACGAAACAGTATCACTGGCGATAATATCCGCCGGTGGTTCGCCTCGCAATATAGGCACGGCGCAAACCGACGGTCAAGGCGGCTTCAGCGCTGAGGTTGCCCTGCCGAAAGACGCGCCCCTCGGCGCGGCCAGCCTGGTTGCCACGGGTACAGCCAGCCAGAAGAGCGCCTCAGTTGACATAACTGTCGTAATCGGTTCCGCCCTCGGGCAATCTGCTATCACGGGGGTCGTGCGTGGCGAGGCTGGCGGCATAATTGTGCACCTGCAACCTTCGCTGGGTGTGAACTCGCCCGAAGCCACCACGCAGCCTGACGCCAACGGGCAGTACACGTTCTCCAACCTCGGCTCAGGCTTCTATACCCTGAGCGCAACAGGGGCCGACGGTCGCTCGGTTGGACCTTACAACGTACAGTTGGACGGCACAGTGAACGACGTCAAGAGGATAGACCTGGTAATACCACAGCCGCGACCGCTGGCATTCGACCGCGTGCCGTCGCTGGTGAACACCGACCAGGTAGTCTACTTCCCCGAGGTGGGCCACACCCTCAAGGGTCCGTTCCTCCACTTCTGGCAGGCCAATGGCGGTCTGGCGATCTTCGGCTATCCTATCTCGGAAGAGTTCCAGGACGTGAGCGCGACCGACGGCAAGACATACACGGTACAGTACTTCGAGCGTAACCGCTTCGAGGAACACCCCGAGTTTGCCGGCACGGCCAACGAAGTGTTGATGGGCCTGTTGGGGGTCGAGTCGACCAAGGGTAGGACGTTCGCTCCCGAAATGCCTGTGGCGATCACTCCCAACCAGACTTATTTCCCTGAGACACAACATACGCTGAAAGGCTCGTTCCTGAAGTACTGGCAGACCAACGGAGGTCTGGCGATCTTCGGCTACCCGATCTCCCCCGAACTGTTAGAGAACGGCTATCTTGTGCAGTACTTCGAGCGCAACCGCTTCGAGGAGCACCTTGAGTTCCAGGGTACTCCCAACGAAGTGCTGTTGGGCCTGCTAGGGATAGAAGCCGCCAAGACGAACGGCTGGGTCGCGCCTTAACGAGTCTTAGATCTTAGATCTTAGATCGTAAGTCAGACGAGTTATGACCGATGACGTCTGACTTACGATTTAAGATCTAAGATCTACGACTCGTTCTATTGACATTAGAAGCAGTGGTTCCTATAATCAAATCGAAGGACGCCTTGCTTGCTGCGTGCTTTTGGCTTGCTTATCGCATCGCGTGCTACTTCGTGCGCCGCTCTAGCGCGCCAACCTAAAGCGCAAAATTCATACAGGAGGAGTTTGCCGCGATATGGACACCAATCAACCCCCCACACCTTCTGCTCCCACACCGCCTGTGGGTGCGCCCGTAAGGAAGACGTACAC
Source organism: Chloroflexia bacterium (assembly GCA_035474135.1). Lineage (GTDB taxonomy): Bacteria > Chloroflexota > Chloroflexia > QHBQ01 > JADMIH01 > JADMIH01. The sequence goes on from DATINP010000036.1 coordinate 2,053, forward strand.
TATTGGCGGCCGTGTTTATTCTGCCGACGAATATACGCGTCTTGCCCGGGAGAACAAAGCTGCGGCAGGGCCATTGTTGATTACGGTGGGCGCCGTAGTGATATTCGCCGCTATTCTGGCCGTGCTGTTTGGCATGACGGACTGGAAGCTGGAAGGCACTGGTCTGCTCATAGCGGGGCTCGTCATGGCGATAGTGCCTGCCCTCATCTGGCTGTTTGCCTTCTTGCAGCAGGACAGGCTCGAACCTGAACCCAAGCGGTACGTATTCGGCGTCTTTATACTGGGCGCACTACTGGCAGCGGCCGTGGGCCAGCCTTTGATCCGCGACTTCTTCGGCGTCCAGAACTGGGCAAGCAGTAACGCTATTATCAGTATTCTCGCTTCCATACTGATCGCAGGTTTCATTCAAGAGTTCCTCAAGTATGCCGCAGTTCGTTACACCGTCTTCTACTCAGGAGAGTTCGACGAACGAGTAGATGGCATTATTTACGGGGCCGCAGCAGGTTTGGGCTATGCAACCATGCTCAACCTCCAGTACATCGTGAGCAACGGCGGCGTTGACCTCGGCATAGGCGTGATGCGCGTTGCCACTACCGCACTGGCGCAGGCCAGTTTCGCGGGTATCGTGGGCTACTTCCTCGGCATCGCGAAGTTTGAGCGCAAAGGTCCCTTGTGGCTACCTATGGGACTGACTCTGGCGGCAATCCTGAACGGTGTCGTCAGCTATGTGCTGGGGCAGGTAACTCGCTTGAGCGGGTTTTCGTTCAACCCCTGGTACGGCCTCGTAGTAGCGGTGATAATTGCCGGCGGCACCTTCTATGCGCTGTTTATGCTTATACGCCGCCTGAATGCAGCAACCCTGGCGGCAGCCCGATAGCGAGTCGTAGATCTTAGATCTTAGATCGTAAGTCGGGACGGCTGACGACGTATGACGTATGACGTATGACTTACGGCCTAAGATCTACGACTCCCCTGTGAGGAGATAATTCATGAAAGACGCTATGAGAGATACCATGGATGATGTGCGCCAGGTGGTTGATGTGCCGGACGATATGGCAGCCATCAAGCGCGCATTTCACAGTGACCAGGAGCCTGAGTGGGTCGTGTGGCTCACCGTTGCGGGCGCGCTGATAATCGGCCTCATCATGATGTGGCTGGTGACGGGCCAGACCACGACCGCGACCGCCGCAAACACCACGCTGAGCTACCCGTCGTCATGGTCGCAGATTACTGAGAAGGGCGCAGTGTTCGCCGCGGCCGATGTCGCCAACGGTTATTCCTTTGGCTCGCGGGTGAGTGTGCGGCAGGTGGGTAAGGATGTGCTCGCGCCCGCCCCCATCACAGGCCAGCAACCCGACGAGGCGGGCCAACTTCGCACTGCCGCCAACAACTGGATTTTGCAGCAGCAACAGGACATTGTCGGCTACCGCGCATTGAGCATAGTGCCCACCACAGTGGGTAACAAGGCTGCGGTCACGGTAGAGGATGCCTACTTGCTCGACTCCAGCCTGGGCGCAGGCACTACTATGCCCGCTCTGATGCACGGTCAGGATACTATCGTGCTGAGCGGTGATGACTTCTCAATACTTACTTTCGCCACGGACGCTAGCAAGTGGGACGGGACGAAGGACGTGCGTGACAAGCTACTTAGCGGCTGGCAGGTACCGTAGACGCGCTCGCGCTCACGCCTCATGTGAACGTACACAGCGCTTTTCAGCAATCCGCGATCAAAAGGGGAAAATAGATGTTTGATGTGATCAAAAGGGTCAACAAAACCCGCGCCTGGATAATCCTAACAGTGACAATCCTCGCGCTCGGAACGTTGCTCAACCCTATCAAAACCCGGGCGAATATCCCCGACGAGTCTCTCCAGAGGGACCTGTTGGGCGCTGTTGAGATATTTATCGTGGACGGCCAGATGCAGATGCTGGGCAGTTGCACGGGTACCTATCTGGGCGACGGCGTGATCGTCACCAACTGGCACTGCGTCGGGCACACCGACCTGTACGGCCCCGACGATACGGGGTTGGGTCTGAAGAACGGGGACACCTATAACCCTGATGGTATCGTGGTAATTGCCCCCCAGACCGACCCCAGGCAGGTTCCCAAGCCGACCTATATGGCGCGTGTAGCAGCAGGCAACCCCGATATAGACGTGGCGGTGGTCAAGATTTATCGAATGCTCGACCCGAAGGCCAACCTACCCGCCAGCATACCTATACCCGCCATTCCACTTGCCGACTCGGACAGCGTGAATATCAACGACAAGGTGTACGTGTTCGGCTATCCGGCGGCAGGTGGTGACCGCATCACCTTTACACAGGGCAACATATCGGGCTTTGACAACCAGACAGGCGGCGATGACGTCGACTCGTTCAAGACCGACGCGCCCATCAGCCCAGGCAACTCGGGCGGGTTGGCCACCAACGAAAACGGCGACCAGATCGGCATACCGACCTTTGCCACACACGCTGACATAGGCCAGGGGCTGGGCGGCATACGCATGATCAACCTTGCCGTACCCTATATCAACCAGGTTGTTCAGTTGGGCGACGCCACGCCTCAGCCCTTCCCGTCCGAGACCGTGGTGGCTGACACCACGCCCCAGCCAACGCCCTCCGCCGACTCGGTCTTCGGCCCTATCACCTTTGGAACTGACATCGAGGATGGTGAACTGGTGGGTCAGGGCACCACATTCGACAGCGGCACCCAGCAGGTTTTGGGTGTGTTCGCCTTCCAGAACATGCGCAACGGGATGAAGTGGGGCGCGGTCTGGAAGTACAACGGCCAGGTGGCTATCGACCAGAGCAACAGCAATAACTGGACACAGGGCAACGAAGGCACCAATGGCGTTTCGATCAGCCTCGACCAGGGCCTGCCCGATGGCGACTATGAACTCGACCTCGACGTTGGAGGCACCGTAGTGCAGACGGGCACGTTCACCATCGGCGTGGCCAACTCTGTGCCTACACCGGAAGCTCCCGACCCCAACCAGCAGGGCACAGGCGTGACCCTGAAGGGCCAGGTCGTGGATGCAGACACGCAGGAAGGCATAGCTAACGCGGCCGTCTTGATCATGCAGCCTGGCACAAAGCTGGACGACATTACGCAATCCAATCTGCAATCGCTTACGGTGGCGGGCGCGGTCACGGACAGTGACGGCTTTTATATAACTGCTCCGCCTATCGAGGCAGGCAACACCTACACAGTGTTGATACTGGCCGACGGCTACGACCCGGTGGGTTACGAGGATGGCCTGGACATCCCGGCTACCGCGCACGATCTGCTGCAATTGGACCCGTTGTCGCTGAGCAAGCGGTAAGGCGAACGCCTTCAGGTAAAGGTAATTTCCCCAATAGGGAGGAAACAGGTCAAGACACGCCATGCCCCTACGCGCTGGTGACGGGCGTAGGGGCATGGCGTGTCCTGGTTGAAGGTTTGTCTGGCGAACTTTGGATTCCGGACTGGCGCTCTATTCCCGCTATGATAAGGTTACCGGCGCAACCATACGAATAGCAGAGCGTTATAGGATCGAGTACGTAAGTCTCGGGAGCAGCAGGAAGGAGCCCTTATGCCCACCATCCCCGACCTCATTGGGAACCTCCTTGAAGGTATCGCTAGTCATCAGGACGTAGTATTGACCATCGCGGTCGCTTGCGGCATACTTTTGCTTTGTGCCGGGGTGCGGCTGGTAAGCAGTGTGACGGCACCCAACAGGTCGAGTCGCAGGGTGGCATATGGCCTACTGATAGGCACCACGCTGTTGGCTATACTGATCGGCGTTCCTTCGTTTATTCCCTACCCACACGTCGATTACCTCGTGCCTGGTGTGCCTTTCTTCCCCATCTGTTTACTCGTGGGACTGTTGCTGGGTTTCGCGTTCTTCCGCTTGAAGGAAGGTCAACACCTCGCCACAGCTTTTCTTACTGTTGGGGCGCTGGCACTTGTCCCAGTGGCGGTCGTGGGCACAACAGGAATGTTAGGGATGGGCTACACTCCCAACCTGATCTGGGCCGCATATCCGTTGCCTGCTATCGTAGCGGGCGCCCTGCTTGCCTGGGCGATCGGCACTGGCAGGCGGTACTATACGCCTTATGTGCTGGCTTGGACGGTCGTGGTGACCATGGTGGCCATGCCCTCATACATCGGGACAATGTATGGCTATCAGGCTACCCTCGAAAGCGCGACAAGTGCGCAAGGCTATTTCAACGCGCCCGAAGCTGCACTGTTGATTGACCAATCCACCCGCGGCGAGCTATTCGTAAGCGCTATCTATGTTGCAAGTGTTATGTTACTGCTCTGTTTGCCCCTGGTGATCATGAAGCTATACGGTCGGCCCCGCGCCGTCCATGATGCACCTGGCTCGGTGTACAGTCGAGATCATCCGTTTGACACATCAGCAAAGGCCGTGCTAGACTCCCGGCATAATGACTAACCGGCACGTCACCGCGAAACTACGCTTCCTCTCGGCGCTGGCTGTTCTCCTGCCAGTCTTCATTTCCTCGGCACAAGCGCTCGGCCCTGCTTCTGCGCGCCCCGGTGTGGCCTTCGCTTCCGCTGTGGGGCAGGAGGCTCCCGCGCCTTTCGCCGACCCTCTTTTCCAGCAGGTGTGGACGCACACAGATGCGCCCGTTCAGCAAGGCGAGGCCCAGCGCAGCTGGTACTGGGGGCCTGAGCCGGGCAAGACGCTCAACGAACCCTACGCGGGCAGTAAGACGGGCACCCGCCTCGTGCAATACTTCGACAAGGCCCGCATGGAGGTTAACAACCCCGACGGCGACCGCACTTCGCCCTGGTTTGTGACCACGGGCTTGCTCGTGTCCGAGATGGTGGCTGGTCGGCAACAGGTAGGCGATACGCTTTACAAGGCGATGCCTCCCGCCGAGATCGCGGTGGGCGGCGACGGCCTGAGTACCGACCCTGATGCGCCCACCTACACTTCATTCAGGCCACACGCATCGCTCAAGGGTCCCGACGACAACCGTGCCCCCGACCGCACGGGGCAACCGGTGACTGCCACCATAGACCGCGCGGGCACGCTGGGCGACAACCCCGCGATGGGTTATTACCCGGGCACGACCATCGTCGCCTATAGTCAGGAACTGGGCCATAACATTCCACAGGCGATGTGGGACTTCCTCAACCTGAAGGGCCCCGTGGAGGAGGGCGGCGCGCTCACCGACGACCAGACAATCGCCAACTGGGTGTTCGTTATGGGCTACCCGATCACCGAGGCCTACTGGGCGCGCATCCAGATAGACGGTGTATTCTACGATGCCCTGCTCCAGATGTACCAGCGGCGGTCGCTGGCTTATGTGCCATCAATGCCTGAAGGCTGGCGGGTCCAGATGGGCAACGTTGGCGCGCACTATTACCGCTGGTTGTATGGCGGTCCATTGCCCGCGCCTCTTGTGCAGTTCACGCCCACCCCAACTGCCACCACGGTGCCTACGGCTACCCCCATTTTGCCCACCCCGACCTCAACTGTAGGTTTGGGAACAGCCAGCCCCACACCAATTCCCGGCACCCCGGCTGTCACGCCCTTACCCACTGATGAGCCGCCACCCGACGAAACGGGCACACCTACGCCCACCTACCCACCCGTGCCGACCGAGCCGCCCGGTGGCTTCATCGTCTCGGTGCACCCGCCCTTTGGACCACCCGACGGCCAGTTCACCTTCGCGGTGACGGGGCTTGCGCCCAACGAAGGCGTACAGGTGCAATTCACCACCCCCGACGGCGACGTGGTCTATCCGGCAGGCTCGAACAACGGGCAATATGTGGCGGGGCCGGACGGCACGCTCAGCATTACGCTGGTGCCCACGCAGGCCTTTCCTGCCGCGCCCACAGGCACATGGTTGTTCCAGGTACAGGGCCTACAATCGGGGTTAGTCGGGACAGCCGGGTTTGTGTTGCAGTGACGCTCAGGCGTTATCTCCGCCATCCGCCTCTAGCTCAACAAGCCACTTCTTTTCCTCGTCGCTGAGGGTAGCGCCATCCAGCAGATCGGGGCGACGAGTGAGCGTGCGCCTGAGAGACTCGCGCCTGCGCCACTGGTCAACGCGCTTGTGGTGCCCGCTGATCAGCACAGGCGGTACCGTCCAGCCCCGAAAGTCGGGTGGGCGTGTGTACTGCGGATATTCGAGCAGACCCCTCGCGTGCGACTCGTCGCCTGCCGATCCCTCGGCCAACACGCCCGGTTGCAGGCGCGCCACGGCGTCCGTGATTACCATAGCAGGCAGTTCACCGCCTGTCAGCACATAGTCTCCCACGCTAATCTCGTCCGTCACCAGGTGCTCGAGTATGCGCTCGTCGAAACCCTCGTAATGCCCGCAGATTATGATCAGGCGCGTGTGTTGGGCTAATTCTTCCGCCACCGAATGCTTGAATAGGCGGCCTTGCGGGCTGGTAAGGATGATCGGTACAGGCGAGGGCGATGGAATCGCTGGTAGCTCGGCTTCGTGCGCGTCGGGCGGAGGCGTGTACAGGGTAATGCCGGAAGAGGTGTCGGGTAGTCCGTATACCCACTCCACGGCCCGGAAGATGGGTTCGGGCTTCATCACCATGCCCACGCCGCCGCCGTAGGGATAGTCGTCGGTGACGCGGTGCTTGCCCCCGGCATAGTCACGAATATTGTGCAGGCGCACCGCCACCTGCCCGGCGTCAGCCGCCCTCTTGAAGATGCTGGCCCCAAGCACGCCAGGAAACATTTCGGGAAAGAGGGTGAGGATGTCGAAAAGCATAATGATCGCTGCTCAGTCTTCGTCGTCGAACAGGGGATCGAGGTCGGACGATGGTGCTGGCGCCTGCTCGGCGCGGCTCTTGCCATTACCGGCAGGTTGCGGCTTGCTTGCTTGCTCTTGCACGAGGGTGGTTTCGTAGGTTTCGATCTCCAGCACGAACTGATCCTTACCTGGCCCCGCGCTAATCAGGCCGCCGCGCATTTCCTCGTCCAACCCCACCAGCGAGGCCGATCCCGCATGCGCCGCTTTGTCGCTCACCTGCTTCACGCGCAGTTCGGCCTCGTCGAGCATTTGCGCACACCGGTCCGCCAGCGCCATGCCTTCCTCGAACGCGCCCAACGCCTCCTGCAAGCTGAGATTGCCCGCGCTCAGTTTCGCCACGACCTCCTGTAGCCGCGCAAAACTTTCTTCGAACGACGCGCTGTTCTTGCCGTGCGCGCCCACTTTGTTGCTGTTTGCTGTCATGCTCTCCTCTTTTACCCTTCCTTTTTCGCCCTATTGTAAACCTTCCCTGATACGCAGCGGACTTTCTACTCGTGCGCCGAACGCGCCGTCGCCCACTCTGATCTCTAGCAGATGGTTGGCCTGGGCGTCGCTTATGCTGCTGACTACCTCGCCTGTGCTGAGGTCGCGCACTATGGCGTAGCCCCGCTTCAGTATTTGCAATGGCGACAGCGCCTCCAGGCGGTCATGCGCGCTCTTAATGCGCTCCTGCTCGATATTCAGGCGATGCGTCAGGCTCATTGATAGTGTGGCCCGTAGGGATTCGATGCGGGCGCGATCACTACTGACCTGCCAGGTGGGCGAAAGACGCTCCAACTGCTGCCGCTCCGACTCCAGTTCGTCCCAGGCGATGGCCAGCCTGCCGCGCATATCGGCCTCGATCATGTCGCGCCAGCCGTCCACGGTATCCCTTATGTCGTCAATGTCGGGTGCGACCAGTTCTGCCGCCGCCGATGGGGTGGGGGCGCGCAGGTCGGCCACGTAGTCCACGATAGTGAAGTCCGTTTCGTGGCCTACGCCAGTGATCACGGGCGCTTTCGAGACGTATACCGCGCGCGCCACGATCTCTTCATTGAAGGCCCAGAGTTCCTCTATGGAGCCTCCTCCCCGCGCCACGATTATCACGTCCACCGCTTCGTCACCTTCAAGAGTGTTGAGCGCAGATATAGCCGACGCAACCTGGCGGGGCGCGCCGTCACCCTGCACCTGCGTGGGCGCGAGTATAATTTCGCCCAACGGGTAGCGTCTGCCCAGCACATTCAGGATGTCCTGCAAAGCTGCCGCTTGCGGCGAGGTGACCAGGCCGATGCGCCGGGGCATAGTGGGGATGGGTCGCTTGCGCTCGACTGCGAACAAACCCTGTGCTTCGAGCGTCGTTTTTAGCTGCTCGAATGCCAAATAGAGCGCGCCCTGGCCTTCTTCCTGAAGCATGTCCACGTAAAATTGCAGGTTGCCGGTCGATTCATAGATAGATACGCGCCCGTGGGCCACCACCGCCGCGCCGTTCGTGGGCAGAACGGTCTGCCAGATCGCCTGTTGGCGGAACAGCACGCACTTCATCTGAGCGTCGCGGTCCTTCAGAGTGAAGTAATAATGCCCTGTCCCCGATTGCGACAGGTTTGAGACCTCGCCCGAAATCCAGCAGTCGTAAAGGGTGTCGTCGCTCTCGAGCAATTCGCGCAAATAGGTGGCGAGTTGCCCGACGCGGAGTATGTTTAGTGAAGCCATAGGATTTGAGGTTGGGCGTGTTAGCCGTGTAACTACCGTCCGTTGATGCCGAGCAGCCTGCCTAGCAAGGTGCGACGTAGCCTGAGCTTAAACAGGAACAGGAGGTTATCGACGCCGTCTTTCCAGGCGAATAGCTTGGTTTCGCCGATACGCTCGTGGTAATCCACGTGATACTCGCCGAAGCGCAGACGGGGGTGGTCTATGACGAGCAGTTTGATCTCCTCCGAAAAGGGCATACCGGGGTTGCGCGGCTTAATCCTTTTCAGCACATCGCCCTTGAAGACCCACATGCCCGATTGCGAGTCGGCTATCCACCTCAGCCACAGGATGCGCGTGGTCCAGGTGAGGATCATGTTGCCCAGCACATTGCGCCCGCGCATGGCGTCGGGGTTACGCAGCGGGAAGCGACTCGCCGACACGAAGTCGTGCCCATTCTCAAGCAGGTAGTCTATGATGGGGCCGATGCTGTGGGTGGGGTAGGTGCCGTCGCCGTCCGCCGTGGCGATTATGTCGCCGGTGGCGAGGGGCAGTCCGGCCTGGTAGGCGTTGCCGTAGCCTTTCTTCGTCTCGAAGACCACTTCCGCGCCCAGGTCTTTCGCGATACGCCCTGTTTCGTCGGTGGAGTTGTTGTCTACCACTACTACCTGATCCACGTAGTCGGGCATGCCGTTTAAGACCGCCGCAATTCCATGTTCCTCGTTGAAGCACGGGATTACTACAGATACTGTGTGGCCTTTGTACATGCTCTCCTTGTCAAGTAGTGAGTAGACGGTAGGTGGTTAGGCTGAGCCGGGAAGCGTAGGTAGCTGTGGCCTATCTGTTGAAGAAGCCCCGTTGCTGCGGTTGTTCCTGTGGTTCCGGCTGCTTACGTCTCTCATAAGACTCATTCACTATTCGCTCGATGTCCTCGTTCGTAAATAGGTACGATTCCGATATCGATTGGTAGCCACTCCCTTTGACAGTGCGACTGATGCCGCGCAGCAGAAAGCCCTCGCGCAGTTCGACGAGGCAGATCTCACTCAGGTTATTTTGGTCGATGAAATAGCCAAGAGCACGCATGACGTCTTCATAGTCGATACGGCCCAGTCCCGCGCTGTCCAACATAGTATTTGCTCCTGCACAAACCCGTGCGAGCGTGCTGAGTCGTGCCGGGTGTGGCACCCGTACACGTATGCAGAAATACTTTCCGCACCTGGCCGATCTCAAGGTTCCGGCAAGAGAGATTATATCATAGGGAATGTGGAGTGACTAGTGCCGAGGGGCGAGTAACGAGGGGTTAGTTGATAGGGGTTAGGTGTTAGCAAGATGACGCATGACGCATGACTTTCCGTCACTTGCACCTAACACCTACCCCCTAACACCTCGCACCTCGTTACTTCAGGTGCTCGTCTATCCAATCGGCGATATACTCCAGGCGCTCAATGCGGAGGGATGGCTTACCCGAGCGTGAGATGTCGTGGCCGCCGGATGGGAAGCGCACCATTTTGACGGGCTTGCTCTTTGTGCGCAGTGCCATGTAAAGCTCTGCCGACTGCTCGATGTCTACACGGTAATCGTCCTCCGAGTGTGTAAGCAGGAGGGGGGTGTTCATCTGGTCGGCATAGGTAATGGGAGAACGCTCAAGGTAAAGTTGAGTTTTTTCGCGCGGGGTGCCGTTGAACTCCCAACTCCACAGTGCCCATGTATAGTCGCCCGAACCCCACGCGCTATAGATATTGACACAGGCGCGCATGGCTACGGCTGCCTTAAAGCGATCAGTGTGGCCGATCACCCAGGCGGTCATGTAGCCGCCGTAGGAGCCACCTGCAACCGCCATCCGCTTCTTGTCCACATATCCCTGCTGGATGGCCCAGTCGACACACGCCATCAGGTCGTCGTAATCGACGCCGCCCCAGTCGTTGCTGATTGCCATCGAGAAATCCTGTCCGTAGCCCTGGCTGCCACGAGGGTTCGTATAGAGGACTATATACCCGCGGGCGGCCAGTATCTGGAACTCGTGCAGGTAGGCCTGGCCATAGGCTACGTGCGGCCCGCCGTGTATCTGGAACACCAGGGGATACTTCTTTTTAGGATCGAATTTGGGCGGCATGAGCATCCAGCCTTGCACTTTCACACCGTTGCCTCTGTCCACCCAGAACTCGCGGGCCTCGGCCAACTCTATCCCGCTGTCAACATCCGCGTTTATATCCGTCAGTTGCTTCTCTTTGCCATTAGTGGGGGCGTAATAAAGGTCGACGGGGTGCGACGCTGTGGCGGCTGAGAACACTATGCCTTTCTCCGCTACACCGAAGTTGAGTATTTGCCGAATGCCTCCCACTACCAACGTGGGCTTGCCCCCTTTCACAGGTACGGAATAGACGTGGCCGTTGCCCTCGTCGGTGATCAGGAAGTAGATCAGTTTGCCATCTCGGCTGAAGCGCGGGCGCAGTTCGCCCGTGCCTGCCCACAGGTCCGAGTTGATAAAGGAACCAACAGTCCGGTCCAGACCATCAGTCAGCTTGATGATGTCGCCGTCGAGGCTGACAGTCCATACCTGCAGGTTGGTGGCAAGGGCGCCTTCATGTAGGTTGCTGTGCGCGAATACGGCAAAGCCGTTGCCCGAAGGCAGCCAGTCCATAACCGCTATGGAGCTGTCGTGGCGGGTGATCCTGCGCTCGTGGCTTGTTTTGCCTTTGTGGTCAATGCTCATTACCCAGATGTCGGCTGTAGTAACAAGGTCGGCGTCGGCTTCGCGATTGGCGAGGTAGGCCAACTGGGTGCCGTCGGGCGACCAGCGCGGCGATCCGGCGTTCCACTCGCCCTCGGTGAGCTGGCGTGCTGTTCCCCCTGCCGAGGGTATGAGGAACAGGTGGGTGCGGCGCAATAGTAGACCCTCGCCTTCGCCCTTAATATGCACGCCCGTGATTACGTAGGCATGGTCGCCCTTGTCTTCAGGTGACTTCTCGTCCTCGATATCTTCTTCCCATTCACCTGCTGCACGCACAAGGGGCAGTGCACCTTCGCCGCCTCCCGCCTGGCCCGGCTCCTTATTTTCGGAGTCGCTCTTTGTGCCCTTGCCTTCGCCTTGCTTTGCTTTGCTACTATCCTGTGCGGCCCACTTCTTGTCGAGGTCGCTGTCCACCTGGGCGGCAAAGACAAGCCACTTGCCATCGGGCGACCAAACAAACTCGCCCACCCCGCGCTTCTGGAAGGTGACCTGACGGGCTTCGCCACCGTTGACCCCGATTACCCATATCTGGGGCTTGCCGGAGCGTAGCGAAATAAAAGCTATCTCGTCACCCGAAGGTGACCAGCGCGGCACCATGTCGCGGCGTGGGCTATTGGTAAACTTGCGGGCTTCGGCGCTACCATCAGCGGGTACAAGCCAGATATTGGAGGCGTAGTCGTTCTTCTCTTTGCGCAGCCGCGTTTGTACATAAGCCACCGTCTTGCCATCGGGCGAAACCTGCGGGTCGGCTATCAGGCGAATGCGGTACAGGTCCTCAATTACTACGGGGCGCTTCGTCGCGCCTTGCTGCTTATCTTTCTTGGGCACAGTGATTCTCCTTATATAAATATCTCACTTGCAGTATATCAGATGAGACATAGATCGTAAATCGCAGATCATTAGCCAGGCGACAACTGTCATTACTGACTAATGATCTGCGATTTACGATCTATGACTTGTATCAGCGGTCGAGAACAGAGGCGAGGAGGGCCATCCTGATGTAGAGGCCGTTTTGCACCTGGCGGAAGTAGTAAGCCCTGTCGTCCGTGTCCACTTGCTCGGGAATCTCGTTCACACGGGGGAGGGGGTGCATGAGGATCATGTCCTTGGACGCCAGGCTCATCATCATGGGGTCAACCACGTAGGCGTCGCGGGCCGACAGGTATTCGTGCCCGGCTTTTAGTTCAGCGAGCGGCCTGATCGCATCCTTGCGTGGGTTGTCGAGGCTGTCGTAGGGCTGGCCGAACACCGAGGCTGCTACTTCATCCAGTTGCTGGGCCACAAAGCGTTCGCGCTGCACGCGCGTGACATACAGCACGTCCAGTCCGCGTATGGCTTCCTGAAGATCTGTGGTCTCGGTCACGGGCATTTCACGCGAGCGCGCAAACTCTACGTACTCGGAAGGCATCGAGAGACTTTCGGGCGCAACGCATGCCACCTGTACCCGGCACTTATCGAGCGCCAGCAGCTTGATCAGCGAGTGCACAGTACGACCATTGCGCAGGTCTCCCAGGAAGCCGATTGTCAGGCCGTCTATGTTTGCGCCGAAGCGGTCCTTGATCGTGTACAGGTCGAGCAGTGCCTGGCTTGGGTGTTCGCCTATTCCGTCGCCCGCGTTAATTATGGGCACCGGTCGTCCCGTGTTCTGCCGTAACGCGTCAGAGGCGTCGGCGGCTTCGCGGGCCGCACCGCGCTGGGGGTGACGCAATACTATGGCGTCTGAGTAGGACGCTATCGTTTTGATCGTGTCGTGCAGGGTCTCACCTTTGGTCACCGACGAGTAGTGTACCCCGCCTGCCGTGGTGATGATGCGCCCACCGAGGCGTTGGGTGGCTGCCTGGAACGACAGGTCGGTGCGGGTGGAGGGTTCGTAGAAGACGTTGGCGACCACACGGTTAGCCAGCAGTGGGTCGGCTCCTCCGTTTGCCACCTGCCTGTCCATCTTCTGGGCGCGGGCGAATAGGCTTTCCAGCAGGTCTGGCTCGAATTGCTCCACCGATAAGATATGCTGGTACGACAGCTTCTTAAGGGGGGTTTCGGTAGTTGCGTAAATTGCGGCCATTGGTGTATTCCTCCCGATTGATGTCGGATGGAATTATAACACGTTAGGAAGGGGGATAAGTGGTGGACGACTCATGACGTATGACTTAGTACGTATAATGCAGTTGTCCACCATCGTTGCCACTAGTTCTCCCGCCAGTGCGCCGCCTGGCTGAACGCGGCTTCAGGGAAGGGCGCATGGCCCCACCTGAAGAGCACGCATTGGGTGGGCTTATCGTCGCTGTGGGCGTCGTCGTACAACTCGGGCACGAGCGCGCCGTCCAGTGTGGGCACAGGCTCAGGCAGCGCGAGGTCCGTATCGCGCAGCATCGCGGCGAGCAGCGCCAACTCTGAATAGGTAGTCGCTATTCGTCGTTCAGCCGTATCCTCCAGCCGGAGGAGAAACTGCTTGCCCTCTACCCGTCCCAGATAGGGGTGGAGTATCGGGACCGCACTTATGGGCATCTGCACCTTGAACACAACGCAATCAGCGTCGCTAATCAGGGTGAGGAATGCACCCATGCAGTCGAGGCCGTAGCGGTGCAGGGCCGCGTGTGCCAATCGAAGCTGGTATGTCCGCTTATTTTCCGCTATTTCTCGATAGCTATTCATCGTTCCCCCTGGCCGCAAACCGCGGCCATTACAAATGAGTGTGACTTTCTCTAGATGAACTTCGGACCTGGGGCCAAGCCTCCTTTGGAGACAAATCAAGCCGGTGGGTCCCTCGAACCCATCGGCCTGTTCTTTCTGCGTGTGTGAGAAATAAATAGGCCGTGGGTACTGTCTGCACCCACGGCCAGTGTCACATCAATGTGTACCTACCTGTGAGTGGGCAGACTCCTCCCCTGGACGATAAGTCCGAAGGGTGCGCCGGTATAGATCCGAGCGGTGTTGGTTCTACTTGCCATTAGTCTGCTTCCTTTCACTAGGTTGAAAAGCTGAAACCAGTATAGCAGGGACTTCGGGGGCTGTCAATAGGTTTCGCCTATGGATCTTGTATACAAATTTGTCACCTTTAGTTCTTTGACATCACTTGAGTGCTATGCTATCATCAAGCGCAAGAGGATGCTGTGCATCGCTTGCCGGTTGCGGCTACCATTGACTGTGTGTTATGTGCGCTGGGTGCCTGGTGGGAAAGATAGTATGTCGTTTCACATAGCGATCCGTTTGATTGGCATGGCGCTCTTCGCAGCGGCAGGCTTCTTTCTGGGACTCTATCTTTCGCCCATTATTTACGGCGCAGGGACCGACACGTATAACGACCTCGTCGTTTATCTCACCCTGATTGGCGCGATCATTGGGTTGCTTCTGACACCGTATGTAACCGTCTATCCCATCCGCTGGGTTCGTAACAGGTTGCGGCTAATGCCTCCGCTTGACCTGGTGGCAATGGCATTGGGCATGTTTATCGGGTTACTGATGGGTGCGCTGCTTGCATGGCCCCTCAGCCTCTTGCCAGGCTGGTTGGGCGATGTGGCGCCAACGGTCGTGACCCTCTTGCTAGCTTACCTGGGAGTGTACATAGCGACCCAGCGCAAGCGCGATATGCTTGATGCGTGGAAGGCGGAACGTACCACTGCCACTCCCTATTCTGTGGATTTTTCCGCCGCCAGTCGTGCTCAGCGCATGGAAGCCCTCGGCGGCCCCACGAACCAGCTTTCGTCCGACATGTCCATTCTTTCGGGTATGAACGGCCAATTGGGGATGGGTCTACAGGCCCAGCAAGGCGCGCCGGGCGCACCGGGGGCCGGAGGGGACACCCGTATCCAACTGGACAAGTATCTCCTGGTGGACACCAGCGCCATCATTGACGGGAGGATCGCCGACATAAGCAAGGCGGGCTTCCTCGACGGGATCTTGCTCGTGCCTCGCTTCGTGCTACAGGAGCTACAATATATAGCCGACTCGGCGGATGCCCTGAGGCGGGCGCGCGGGCGTCGCGGACTGGACATGCTCAACCGCTTGCAAAAGGAAGCCGTTGTGCCCCTTCAGATAAGCGAGGTGGACGCAGACGACGTAACAGGTGTGGACAGCAAGCTGGTGAAGGTGGCACGCCTCTATCATTGCCCCATTATCACCAACGACTTCAACCTCAACCGTGTGGCCGAGCTTCAGGGAGTGAAGGTGCTCAATATTAACGAACTGGCGAACGCGGTCAAGCCCGTTGTGCTGCCCGGCGAAGAGATGCACGTGCTGGTTATACAGGAAGGCAAGGAGTTTGGGCAAGGGGTGGCCTATCTCGACGACGGCACGATGGTGGTCGTCGAAAATGGCAGGAAATTTATGAACAGCAACGTGGACGTAGTGGTCACACGCGTATTGCAAACAGTGGCGGGTAGAATGATTTTTGCGCAGATGAAAAGCCAATTGAGCAACGGCAAGGCGGCGGGCTGATATGAGCGAGCTAGCGGCGATCATAGTTGCGGCGGGGAAGTCGCAGCGTATGGGTGGCGTCGATAAGCAGTTACGCACTATCGGCGGCGTACCCGTCATTGTGCGCACCATAGCGGCGTTTGAGGCGTGCGACGATGTCGATGCCATTGTCCTGGTGGTCAACGCGGATAACATGGCGGGCACGGCTGACCTGAAATCCAAGTACGGCTGGACCAAAGTACGTGCCTTTGTGCCCGGTGGTGAGCGCAGGCAGGACTCTGTGCTAGCAGGGCTGACTGCCGTGGGCAGGCTGGAGCGCGACGGCACGTCAGAGAGGCCGAGGGGCTACGAGTGGGTGGCTGTGCACGATGGTGCTCGCCCCCTTGTCACTCCAGGTTTGATCAGCCGAGGGTGGGCCGCCGCACAGGGTGTGGGTGCTGCTATTGCCGCCTTGCCTGCCACCGATACAATAAAGGCCACGGACGCAAACCACACAATTACAGGCAGTCCCGACAGGAACAACCTCTGGCTCGCACAAACTCCGCAGATATTCCGCACCTCACTGCTCGCAGGCGCATATACAGCGCTGGCCGAGCGCGAAGACCCACCGACCATCACCGATTGTGCCCGCGTCGTCGAACTTATGGGCCATCGCGTGATAGTCTTCGAGGGCGAGAGCACTAATATTAAGATTACTACGCCGCTGGACCTGGTGATCGCCGAAGCGATCCTCAAGAGTCGAAAGTCGTAGATCTTAGATCTTAGGTCATAAGTTATGCATCGCCTCGTAACTCGTAGCTCAATCTACTATGGCCACTAATTCGGACAAGCCTCCATCGCCTCAATTCCGTGTCGGCATGGGTTATGACGTGCACAGGTTGGTAGAGGGGCGGCCCCTGATCCTGGGTGGGGTGACAGTGCCGTTTGAGCGTGGGTTAGACGGACACTCGGACGCCGACGTGCTGCTCCATGTTATTATTGACGCACTACTGGGCGCGGCCTGCCTGGGCGATATTGGCACGTACTTCCCTTCGTCCGATCCCACGCTGGAGGGTATATCAAGCGCGGAGATGGTCCGGCAAACGCATGAACTGGTCATGCAGGCCGGTTGGCGTATCGAAAATATAGACGCGACTGTGGTAGCCCAGCGCCCACGCCTGTCGCCCTATGTACCGCATATGCGGGCTTCCATAGCGGATATACTTGGCATCAACCAGGATCGGGTTAGCGTCAAAGGAAAGACCACTGATGGTCTCGGCTTCGCCGGGACGGGCGATGGGATGGCGGCCTACTGCGTGGCTATGCTGGTTCGCTAATGAAAGTCGAGTCTCGATACAATGTGTAGTAATACGAGCGGCCTGCTATGAGAGCCGTAATCCAGCGCGTGCTGCAAGCGCAGGTAATGGTGGAAAACGAGGTCGTAGGTCAGGTTGGGCAGGGCTTTCTGGTATTATTGGGGGTAGGCAAGGCAGACACACAGGATGATGCCCGTTATGTGGCGGCCAAGATCGCCGGGATGCGCATCTTCTCGGACGCTGACGGCAAGTTCAACCTGTCGCTGGCCGACGTCAATGGGGGCGTGCTGCTGGTGTCGCAATTCACACTCTATGCAGACACCCGCAAGGGTCGCCGCCCGTCCTTTATAGACGCTGCTCTACCGGCGCCCGCCGAGGCACTCGTCGAGACTTGCGCTCGCTTTTTGCGCGAGGCGGGCGTGACGGTAGAAACGGGCAAGTTCGGCGCGCACATGGAGGTATCACTCGTGAACGACGGCCCCGTGACGATCCTGTTGGACAGCGAATCTTAGATCTTAGATCGTAAGTCGGACAGCCGACCACGTATGACGTATGACTTACGATCTAAGATCTATGACTCATCAAGGAGAGAGAACCATGTATCAGGCAATGCCTGCCAACGCATCTGTTGACCCCATTATTTCGCGTTTGCGGCCACGGACTGTCGGCGAGTTATTGGACAACTCATTCAGGCTCTATCGCAAGTACTTTTGGACTTTTATCGCGATCCTGGCCGTGGTACTGGTGCCGATGCAATTGCTCACACAGTTTGTCTCGGCATTGCTCCTTGGTAGCCTGAACGACGATCTTAGAGATTTTTCGACAACAGAGTCATCTTCTTTTCAAAGTTCGAGTGGCATATTGTCGGGGTTGCTGGCACTTTACGTGGTGCTTATAGGCCTGTCTGTTCTGTCAGGCTTGCTGCAGCAACTAAGTCAGGGTGCGCTTACCGCGGCGGTGGCGAACAGCTATCTCGATAAGCCTGTGAGCTTTGCGGACAGTTACCGCCAGATGTTTGCGCGCATTGGCCCACTGTTGGGCGTGATAGTACTGCAGATATTGATCGACCTGGCCTTTGTAGTACCTTTCGTCGTATTGTTCTTGCTGAGTGTGGGCCTGAGTGGTTCCGGCGATAGTGGCGCGACCGGGGGCGCTCTCGCTTGCCTGTCATTTCTTTTGCTGATGCTGGCCGGGATAGGCGTGCTGTATGTTACCGTGCGCTTTACTGCCGTTACACCCGCGGTGATAGTCGAGAAGCTGGGGCCGGTCGATGCCCTGAGGCGAAGCGGTGCGTTGGTGCTGAACTCCTGGTGGCGTACCGCAGGGTTGTTACTATTACTTTCAGTATTGGGCGCCGCCATCACGGGAGGGCCGGCTTTTGTAGTATCGCTCTTCGCGATTGTCGTTACTCAGGGCAATTTGGTTCTGCAACAGCTTATCAGCGGGGCGGTTACTACCGTCGTGGCGCTTCTCTATGCGCCCATCCAGTTGATCGCCATCACCCTCTATTACTTTGACCTCCGGGTGCGCAAAGAAGGCTACGACCTGGAAACCGCGATGGCCCAGCGATATGCTCCATATCCACCGAACCAACCATGGGGTGGGTACGGCCAGCAACCCTACGGACAACAGCCCTACGGACAACAGCAGTACGGCCAGCCGACACAACCCACGGGGGGCTATGCACCGCCTGAACTGGGCTACCAACGCCCGCCAACAACGCCCCTTGAGAGCGAACACGGCGATGCGCCGCCCGCACCGTCCGAGACATAGAAGGAAGGCAGTACACACCTTGTACCCAATTTGCAAAAGAGATAACAAAGCGTGAAGCGGCTGTGGGCGCGGGTGCGCGCGATGCTGACGGGCTGGAGGCTAGGCGGGGCGGTAACGTTTGCCATCCTGCTAGCCTTCGGTGCGTGGTTCTTCTTCTTTCGGGGCGGGGGAAATGTGGTAGTCATTCCACCTACGCCCCCACCTCGCCCTGCCGTGGGCCAGATCGTCACCCTTGCTGAGTACCAACAGGCAGTAAAAGACGCCCTTGATGACGTGCAAAGCGCGCTTAACGCGAGCGGCGACGAGCGCAAAGCCGACATCAAGCGCGCCTCAGCCGACCTCGAAGGAGTAGAAGGCGCGGCTGTCACGCAGAGCGCAGGGGGCACGACCCTAGCCCAGGCCGACAATACACTCGTGCTGGCCGAACTGCAAAAGGACGACCCGAATCTTGAGGCAGTACAAAGTAGTTTGTCTCTCCTTTCCACGTCGTTGGGTGAAGCGCCCACGACCGTTACGGGTACACTGGCAGGGGCACAGGCTACCTCTGCCCTGGCGGCTGTGCTGAGCGACCCCTTATATGACTACACGAAGTCGGAATCGCCGGTCCAAAAGCTGATGCGGTGGTTGGCCGGGCTGTCGGGCAACAACGACCCCAACGAGGTGCTGACTCGGTTGATGCTGGCGTTCTTGTTTGGCTTGGCGCTTGGCTCGATCACGTTCCTGGCGATCGGGCAGTGGGTGAAGAACAGGTGGGCGCGGCTCGGACTGTCTGTGTTGTCCGGGCTGCTTGGCGGCATTCTGTTCTACATGGCGACCGGCTATCTCGACCTGCTTTTCGAGGGCATCATAGCGGGGGGACTGGTGGTGGCCGCTGTGGCCGCGGGCCTGTTCATCGCGGGGCTGAACCGGGCAAGTGCACCCTCGACCGCCCGTACGGTGTCAGACCTCGAGGTAGTGCTTGGGATGGGCGCTGGCGAGGCACGCAAGCGCGCCGTCGCATCGGCCTCTGAAGGGGACTTTAGGGCTGCCATACGGTACCGCTGTCTGGCGGTGCTGCTGGCGTTGGACGAGGCTCACATGCTTGTGTTTGACCGTTCTGCCACCAACCGTGAGTACCTCTTCCGCGCCCCCGGTCCCATCCATGATAGTTTGCAGGCGCTGTTGAGCCGCTTCGAGGCGGTGTGGTACGGCAACAGCCCCACCAACGCTGAAGAATGGACGCAGTATGACGCCACAGCCTCCGAGATCGAGGCCCATATCGCCCGGGAGAAGGCGGCCACAGCCAAGGCAGCTTGAGTAGCATGAAGTATGGATAGTCCAAAGCCACAAACCAATACCGGCACCAACCAAACGGCAACCCGCGCCCCGCGCTCCAAACTTGGAGATGTGGCTATTCTCGGTGTGATGCTCGTGGTGCTGTTGGCAGGCCTCGTGTGGCTGGTGGGATTCCAAGGCGTAGCCGATACGCCGGAAAGCGTTGGCTCGACCCTGAGCGCGGGCGAGCGTGGCGCCGAGGTGCTTTACAAGTGGCTAGACAACGCAGGCTGGCAAGTAGAGCGTGTGTCCGCCGGGCAACGCTTCCCACCGTCGAGTGGCACCCTCGTGATGATCAACCCCAGCGCTGACTTCCCGGAGGGACAGGGAGGCAGTGTACGCCGCTGGATAGAAGACGGGCACACGCTCATACTGGCGATGGGCGGGCGCGACAGCGATATTAGCTCCGGGTTGGGTGGCACTCACCCGATGCTGCGCGCGCTGGGCATTGACCTCGATTTCAGTGCGAGCCTTAGCAATACGGTACCTCTGGCCCAGCCGTTGCTGGAAGACCCTCCTGTTGGCAGTGTCAAGATGCCGGGCGTGTGGTCGTTGGCGATGCCCCTCACAGGTACGACCGTGCTGGTATCGTCGCCCGACAGTGACGGCAACCGCCAGCCGCTAGCTGCGATCCTGAAGGTGGGCGAGGGGCGCGTATTCGTCGTTTCGAGCGATTATCCGTTCAGCAATCTGGGTATTCGGGACGAAAGCAATGGCGCGTTTGTGTATAATCTCGTGCGGTTGGCAGGTGACCGTCGCGTGGTATTCGATGAGGCTCATCATGGTGCTAGCGAAGGCGGTAATATCCTGGTCATGCTGACAACTTACCCGTGGGGTTGGGCAATCGTCTACGGGCTTTTACTGGTGGGCGTGTACGTGTTCTGGAGCGGGCGCAGGCTTGGCCCGCCGCTTCCTGTGTGGTCGCCCGACCAGAGGCGTCCCACCTCAGACTATGTGCGCTCGGTCGCGGCGCTGTTCAGGCGTGCACGCAAGCCGGGCTGGGCCGCCGAACACTACTTGCAATACTTCAAGCGGACCCTCTCGAAGCACGCCGAGCTTGATCCCTACCTCACAGATGCTCGGTTCGTGCAGTCTCTCGCCGAGCGCGGCCGCTTCGCCTTCGACCAGGCCGCCATGTCCCGCGCCATCGAGCGTCTGCGCAAACTGGAAGGCGGAGGCTCGGCATCCGAGTCCGTCGAGGCCGAAACACTGTCGGCGATAAGGGAGGCCGAAAAGGTTCGCCGTCAAGCTCTAGGAATGAGTGACCAAAGTTAACATAAGTGCAAGTCTGCGACCCCGGTCTGCAGGGTGCGCACGGAAGGCTAAGTGGCTGTTAAACTGGTATTGGAGGTTTGGAGAATGAGCAAACAGACTCCCTCATATCTGGGCACAAGCCGGACTGACTACGAGCGATTTGGCGTAAAGAAAGACGAGATAGAGCAATGGGAGGACGGCTTCCGCACTGATGGCAGTAAAGGCACTTATGAATGGTGGTACTTCGATGCTCACCTGGATGATACATCCAAGATCGTGATCGTTTTCTACACCAAGAGTCTTGTAGATGTGGGCAAGCCCCTTGCCCCATACGTGTCCATTACCCTGGATCGCCCCGACGGTACGCACGTAGAGAAGATGTACTATGCCCCCGCCACCGCTTTTACTGCGTCGAAAGAAAAGTGCGATGTGCGTTTAGGTCCCAATATATTCGAGGGTGATCTGCATACCTGCCGCATCCACCTGGAGATAGAGGACGTACTTGTAAACTTAACGCTGACAGGTACTGTGCCGCCCTGGCGCCCCGCGACTGGCTCTATCTTCTTCGGCGGTAAGTCAGAGCACTATTTTGCATGGCTGCCCGCTGTGCCACAAGGGGATGTCGACGCAACAATTACGATCGACAGTAAAACTGAGAAATTTACGGGGATCGGTTACCACGACCACAACTGGGGTAATATCTCCATGGTGCGTTTGATGAATCACTGGTACTGGGCCAGGGGAAAAGTCGGAGCCTATACAGTGATCGCTTCCCACATTACCGCCGAGAAGCCTTACGCCTACAAGACGTTTCCCATATTCATGTTGGCTCGCGAGGGCAAGATCCTGGTTGATGACGGAAGCAAGGTGACCTTTTCAGATGGTGACGTACATACCGATAAGGAAACGGGCAAGCCCGTAGCTAACCTGATCGTATACGAGTACAAGGACGAAACCGACCGCTACTTACTGACTTTCAAGCGTGAGAAAACGATCCTTCGTCTCAAGTTGGTCGATGATATCCATGGTATCCAGGGCTTCCTGGCTCGCCTAATTGGATTCGATGGGGCCTTCCTTCGCTTTACTGGCGACCTGGCAATTGATCACTATAGTGGAGACAAACTGGTAGAGTCAGAGCACGAAGAAGCAATATGGGAGCTTATGTATTTCGGGCATGTGCAGAAGAATTGAAGGAGTATAAATGCCACTAATAGACCTTTACAAATCACTCGATATAGAGCGGCGGAAAGTAATCGTCGGCCAACGCTGGCCTTTCGATCTCTTGCTTGTCGCTCTGCTCACCGACGGCCACGTTCTGCTTGAAGGTGTGCCGGGCGTCGCAAAGACATTGATGGCTCGCACCCTCGCCACCACCCTTCGCGCCGACTTCAAGCGTATCCAGTTCACGCCCGACCTCATGCCGTCCGACGTGGTTGGTACCAACGTCTTTGACCTGCAAACCACTACCTTTTCGCTCAAGAAGGGGCCGGTGTTCACCAACGTCCTGCTTGGCGACGAAATCAACCGCGCCCCAGCCAAGACCCAATCGGCTCTGCTGGAGGCTATGGAAGAACGCCAGGTGACTATTGACGGGGTGAGTAACCCTCTGCCCAGCCTGTTCATGGTGGTTGCCACCCAGAACCCTGTCGAGTATGAGGGGACATATCCCCTGCCCGAAGCCCAGTTAGACCGCTTCCTGTTCAAGGTTGTGGTGGACTATCCCACCCGCGAGGAAGGCTTGCAGGTACTACACAACTACCAGTCGGGGTTCAGCCCGCGCAAGCTGGCGCAATCGGGTATCCAGCCCATAGCGGACGAAGCCTCCATAGCCACCGCGCGGCAGGAGATCGCGGCCGTGCAGGTGGCGGACCCAATCCTCGATTATATAGAGAGAATCGTGGAGGAGAGCAGGCGGTCGCCCGACCTGTCGCTGGGGGGATCGCCCCGCGCCGCCATCGCGCTGTTGCAAACAAGCAAAACACTGGCTGCCTTGCAGGGGCGCGCCTATGTCGTCCCAGATGACATAAAAGTGCTCGTGCCGCCCGTGATGCGCCATCGCGTCATCCTGAAGCCCGAAGCCGAGATCGAAGGCCTGAATGCCGACCGCGCCTTGGAACGCATTTTGGGCCGTGTGGAAGTGCCGCGGTAGTGGTTAGGGATTAGGGGCGAGGGGTTAGGAGGACGACCGACGACCGACGACCAGCCACGCATGACGTATCACGTACCCCAAACAACCAGCTTCTGAATTACAGATGCAAACTATGTCGTTCATTTTCAAGCACGCAACTGAAGAAGACGCCTCCGCTGTTCACGCGCTGATACAGTTGGCGTTCGGCGAGTACGTGGGCATGTTGGCTGTCCCGCCCGGCGCGCTCAATGACACGCTGGAAGATACCCTGGCCGCGGTGCGCGAGGGCCACACGATTTTGCTGAGTGTAGACGACCCGGACGGAGAGGGCAACGGGTCGAGCAACGGCAACACAAAGCTTGTGGGTACCGCCCGCTATGAGATGCGGCCCGAGTACCTGTACGTGGGCCGGGTCGCCGTCCACCCCGATTATCGCAGGCAGGGTATTGGGGCTATGTTGATGCGCCATATAGAAGGGCTTGCGCCGGATCTGGGTTATGGTCGACTGTATCTTGGTACTCGTGCTTCGATGCCCGGTAATGTAGCATTCTACGAGCAGCTAGGCTACACAGTCGTGAAGCAAGAGCCGCATCCCAGAGGGCCGGATTTGAACGTCTGGTTTGAGAAGGTACTGGCATGATCACGCGCCGCGCCCTGCTCCTGCTTTTCGTGGCCGCCCCGATCTTGGCGCTGGCCTCCATTACCTCTGCGGCTTTCGTGATGGCGGGCATCTATATGCTGGGCGTGCTGGCCCTCCTTGCGCTCGATTTCTGGGTGTCGCCCAAACACCGGGACTTCCGGCTGGCGCGCGACAACGAGAGCAAACTATCGCTGGGGGCCGACAACTACATTAAAATCAACGTCCGGCGCATGGTCACGCCCAACACGCTGGGCCTCGCTGCGCGCCCGGTCCAGTTCATCCTGCGCGATGAGCCGCCGCAGGACTACATAATCAGTTCGCTCTTTCAGGAAGGGGTCATCTCGCCTGGTGAGACCGTGACGGTCGGCTACTCAGTCAAGCCCCTGCGCCGGGGCGACTACCGTTTCGGGGGGTGCAACCTGCGCTACAAGGGCGTGCTGGGGTTGGTCATGCGCGGGCATCGCTACCCGCTCGATGCGCCCGTCAAGGTGTATCCCAACCTGCTGGAAGTGCGCAAGTACGAGCTACTTGCCCGCCGTGACCAACTGTTCGAGATCGGCCTCAAGAACGTGCGTCGAGTGGGAGAGGGCACCGAGTTCGAGCGCCTGCGCGACTACGAGCGCGACGACGACTATCGCCGCATCAACTGGCCCGCGACCGCTCGCCTGCACAAGCCTATCACCACCGACTACCAACCCGAACGCTCGCAGAGTGTGATCGTCATGCTTGACGCGGGCCGCCTGATGACCGCGCCTCTCGGCCCATTGTCCAAGCTGGATTATGCTATCAACACCACCCTGCTGTTGGCCTACGTGGCGATAGTGCGCGGCGATCGCGTGGGCCTGCTCACCTTTGCAGACACGGTCACAGGCTACTGGGAACCGGATAAGGGCCGCCGCCAATTCCTGGTGCTACTCGAAGCCCTGTACAAGGTGCAGCCCCAGCAGGTCGAGTCGGACTACCTGAAGGCGGGCGCGTTCCTCTCGACCCGGCGCAGCAAGCGGAGCCTCGTCGCGCTGTTCACCGACATAATAGACCGCCAGCAGGCAAGCGCAATGGTGCGCGGCTTCGGTAGGTTGGCCCCACGCCACCTGCCTATGGCCGTCACGATGGCCGACAGCGAAGTACTCACAATGGCGAACCGCGCGCCCGCCGACCCCCAGCAGATGTACGAGTCTGTGGTCGCCCGCACACTCCTGGACGACCGCGCCGAGGCATTGGAAGCTCTCAGGCGCAGGGGCGCGCTCACGGTGGACGTGCCCGCCGACAAGCTGACACTGGCCGTAGTGAATAAGTACCTGGAAGTAAAGGCGCGAGGTAGGCTGTGATCGTGCCCAAGCAACAAAACTAGGAGGTCTGAAACAATGGCACGAATCCTTGGTATAGGCGGCGTATTCTTCAAAAGCCCCGACCCTGCAAAGCTAGTAGAGTGGTACAGCGCGCAGTTTAGCGTACCTGCCGAGACCGATTTCGGAGGCATCCTTTTCCACTGGAAATCTGCTCAGGAGCCTGAGGACTCGCACTTTACAATCTGGAGCGCGTTCCCCCGCGATACGGCCTACTTTGAACCCACTACCGCACCCTACATGATAAATTACATCGTGGACGATCTGGATGGAGTGTTACAGCACCTCCGCGCCTCCGGCACACAGGTTGACGACAAGCAGGAAGACACAGAATATGGTCGCTTTGGCTGGGCCGTAGACCCTGACGGAGTGCGCTTCGAATTGTGGCAGCCACCTGCGCCTGAGGTGTAGCTCTCGCGAGGCTGCACGAGCATTGCAGGCTTGCCTAGATGGCAATTCCTCGGCTGGACTCGGCCAGTGATCACCTACTCCGCATTGGCTATCGGAAAGCCAATAAACATAAGTTGCGCCAATCCAGTGCCCAGCCCTACTATAAGCCCTAACGCCACTCCCGCGACAAGGTAGCTGAACAGTCCGAAGTCTATTGATGCACGCGTGACATCGTTCACAATTGCGTTTAGATAAGCGCCGGCTAAAGCGGTCACAGTTGTGGCTGCGAACCAGCTTGCTGCCGTGCTAACAATCCACCATGGAGAGATCTGCACACTTCGGCGCATCATAAGCCATTGCGTATAGCCGAGGACCAGGCCACTAACTGCCCCAGCAAACACTACGGCCGGAATAATATCCTCATTACTTATTTCGAAGTGTGTCCCACCGAGGAATTCGTATTGAGCCAACCAGGCGATTGCAACAAATCCCCAACTTACGACTGTCGACCAGAACCATGTTTTTGCCCCGCCAACGTTCCGCAGCAATACGGTCCGTTGACTGCCACCTACAATTGCGCCCGCAATACTTCCGGCAACGAAGAAGGGGACCACAGGCACAATCGGTAACGACATCAAAGTCGTATAAGCATCCATCAGGAATAGGGCGCCCAGAACTACGAGGAACGCTAGCCAACCCAATATCATTGACACAGTGGTTACCAGTGTCCAACGTATCAGTTCCGCTATTTGTGCAACGCGAGTTTTCGGCATTTCATGCAGGATGTTACAGTTGGCAATTTCAATATTGAGTGCTCGTTGGAGCGGACCTGGTAGAAATCTTGCGCCCTGCCAGTAGCCAGTACCAGTACAACAGCACGCCCGTCAACAGGCCCACGCTGAACTTGAGCCATTCGGGTGCGCCTGAGGGCGACAGGAAGCCCTCAAGCGTGCCCGCCACTACCAGCAAGGACGCGCCGCCCAGCAACAGGCGCACGGCTCTATGTGCTGCCAGGCGCAAGGCTTCACTTCGCGCCAGCAGGCCGGGACGCAGGATCGCGTCGGCCAGCATGAAGCCCGCGCCTCCCGCGAGGCAGATCACGCTTAGCTCGATCACGCCGTGTGCCGACACGAAGGCCAGCAGGTCGTCGCCCAACCCGTAGCGTGTGACGATGCCGAAGATCGCGCCCAACTGCAGGCCGTTGGTCACCAGCACCCAGGCCGTGCCGAGGCCCAGCGTCATCCCGAACGCGAACGCCAGGATCGCCACCTGTATGTTGTTGGTCATGATTGCGGCCGAATAGTACGAGCTTTGCGCGCCCGGAATATTGGTCCACAACTCGCCTCTCTGCGCGTAGCTCAGCACGCCCTGATACGTGTTGCTGTCGAGGAGGGTACTGGCGGTGTCGGGATAGAGCAGTGTGGCCAGGAAAGAGAGGATGCCTGTGCCGAACAGGAGGAACGCAGCCAGCAGATAGTAGCCCGCCGTTTCACGGAACAGGCGCGGGAACCCCACCACGTACCACCGCCCGATGTCGCGCCAACTGAATCCCGTGCTGCTGTACACATTGGCATAGGATTGCGACACGAGCCTGTTGAGGTAGGACACAACGCGGTCGCCAGGAAAATCGCGCCGGGCACGCGCAAGGTCAGACGCCGCCAATCTATAGAGGCGGGTCATGTCTTCAAGGTCGCTGGCGTTAAGTGTGCGCAACTGGCCCGACCCTGCACGCCGGGTAAGTTTCTCCAGCATGTCCCAATCGGTCTGCCTCTCGCTCACGAACTGTTCTAGCGCGCTCATGATTTTTATTGTACCATAGAGGCCATGGGGGATAAGGCGCAACACCGCGGCACATAATGGACGACCAGCTAACAATTTCGACACCCGAGCAGGTAGCCTTCCACTACGAAGTGGCGGGCATCGGCACGCGCTTTGTGCCTGCTCTGCTGGACCACCTGATCATTTTCACATCCTTGTTCCTGATAGGTTGTGCTGCGCAGACCTTCTTTATTGGATCACTGTTTTCGGGGGTGGGCAGTGATGCGGGGACTGCACTGCTGGCCGCTTTGATGGTGCTTATCTATTTCGCCATCTTCTGGGGCTACTTCGTGCTGTTCGAGACGCTCTGGAACGGGCAGACCCCAGGCAAGCGGTCGGGCCACATCCGCGTGATCCGGCGCGATGGTCAGCCTGTGCGCGCGGGCGAGGTGATGATCCGCAACCTTGTGCGCATCGTGGATTTTCTTCCGAGCCTCTACGGGATCGGCCTGATGGTGATGTTCATTGACAAGGACGCCCGGCGGCTGGGCGATATGGCTGCGGGCACCATCGTTGTGCGCGAGGGCGAGCATATTAGTCTACAGGACGTGCGTGTAGTGCCTGTTGCGGCCACGCAGCCAGTCTATGGCTCGCCGGGGTACAGTGGCACGCAAGGCGTGTCCGAATACGGTGCGGTTGCGCCGTACAACCCGGCCTCGCCGCATTCGGGTGGTTATGCGCCTCAAGCCCCCGCCGCGCCCAGGTACGATCCCTTACCGGGGATATCGCTAAGGGACGTGTCGCCCACCGACTACCTCCTCATTCGCGAATTGCTTGCGCGCTGGGGGCGCGGTGAGTTGAACCACGACCGCGCCGCCAACCTTGCCCGCACACTGGCCGAGGGCGTGGCCTCGCGCATGGGCCAGGACTTCCGCGAGTGGCAAGCTCAGGGCTGGGATTCTATAGCCTTCCTTCAAAGCGTGCTGATTGCGAAGGACGCGCGGGAGTGACGAAGGGATAGGGATAGGTGTTAGGGGCGAGGTGTTAGGTATTAGCGAGACGAGGGACGACCGACGACAGCGTCATGCGTAAAATGTACCCGAATGGACTACAGAAAATCTGTCCAACTTTGGGATGCTTACGTCATTAAGTTAATGTGACACCTTTTACTCGCAACGTATAATGCAACACGTACCACGCCCTTACTAACACCTAACACCTATCCCCTACCCCCTCGCCCTGCCCCTTGACGCCGTCCGACCCCGTTCGGTATGCTTAGCTGGGAGTGGATAGGTCCCGGTGGGCTTTGCAGTCTTCAAAACTGTTGTGCGTTACGTAGAGTGGCGCAGGTGGGTTCGACTCCCATGCACTCCCGCAATGCGTGACGACGGGTGTGATGTTGCGCCCGACAAGGGGCTGGATACGCGCAAACCGATCTTACTGGCTGTATCCATTGTGGCGGCAGCGGTTATACTGCTGGCCGTGCTATTCGTTGCCCTCAGCATAGGCGGCCCGGCCAAAGGTAGCGCGAGTACTGCTGACGCAACGCCCACTGTCCCCGCCGATGCCCCCGCTATCGCGGCGCTCCTGCCCAATCCCGGCTTCGAGGATGGTTTCACTGGGTGGGAGCGTGGAAACATGGACGCAGACGGCGGCGTGACACCCAACCTGGACGCCTATACCGTCGACATTGATCATTCCGTGGCCCACAGCGGCACCGCAAGCGCGCGTATCGCCTTCACCGATACTGACCGTTTGCACCAACCGAAATATTACGCATACATCTCAACCCGGATTCCTGCGGACATTTTTCGTGGGAAAAGGGTCCAGCTATCTGCATATATGCGCACCGTGTCTGCTACAGTTGGAATTGAGTTGTGGATGAAAGCGTTCGGCACCATAGACGGCAAGCCCACCGATCCCTACATTCCCATGAGTTGGGATGACACAGGATACGGCCATCGCGACGTGATCGGTACAAAGGATTGGGTGAATGAGGCGATGGTCCTGGACATACCCCCGGAGGCCGATTACCTTGTGTTCGGCGTACGAACGGGGAACTATGGTCTGGCCTGGGTGGATGACATCCGATTGGAGGTTGTGGGCCCGGACGTGCCAGTTACGGGCCGAGTATCTGCAAAGCAAGGGGAAAATCTGGATTTTGAGCAAGGTTTGGTCGGTTGGGATCCGGGATCAGGTAGTAAGGGGCATAGCGAGGTGGGTACAGGTGCTGACATGGCACACTCCGGTAAGCTAGGAGCCTATATCACACATAGTGGTGGCACGGAAGGTACCGGAGGCTTGTTTTATCCAATCATTTATGGGCAGTATTTTCGAGATAAATTGGTAAGCGTTAGCGCCTATGTGAACGTAGACAATATGCTAAGCGGAGCGACTCTCGTGGCGGAGGTATATTACCTGGATGAGAATGGCAAAGAGGCTAGTCCTCCCATAAGCAATACGACTAGAATAATGCCTATAGCATTGGATAAATTGGGCTGGCAAAAGGCGGAGGTTACGATTCCAGTGCCTGATAGGGCATGGGGACTTACTTTCGGGATAATGCCGAATGGAAACGGCGAACTATGGGTGGACGACTTTTCGATCGACGTGCTCGGCCCGGCTCCCACGCCAATTCCAACTCACACGCCGCGCTGATACGCCCCGTCCACCAGCACGGGCGCAACGTCACTGCAATCCAGCAGACTTGCCAGGCGCACGTCCTCGTTGAACCCGCGTTCGATCAACTCTTTCCCGGAACTGCTGTGGGCTAACGTGTCGTATAGCTCTTCGCGTGCGGCCTCGAACGCGCTTACTGCCGTCTGCGCTTCGGGCGAGCACGTGCCCTCCAGCCTGCTGATGATCGCGCCTGCTCCTATCAGGTCTTCTATCGCGAAGCGCAAAGCGCCGTCGGGCCAGAGTTCGCCGGCAGGCACCACCAGTATCCTCCGTCCTGCTCGTTGCGCGGCCTGGGCTACCGCATGAGCGTTGCGCAGACACCCCGCGAACGTGGGTTTCCCGCCCGTCGCCAGCGATAGCGTCGAGCCGTTGGGCGAAGGCAATACCAGCCTCACGCCTTCCGCGATCTCCATCAATGACGCTGGGGACAGACCATAGCCCTCGCCCCGCCGTGCCCCGGCTATGATCGCCCCGACAGACCGCGCAAACTCCTCGGCCCGGGCATCGCGCCATTGGAAGGGGTATACAATCGCCCCGCGTCCCACCGCCACGTCCACGCACGTGGAGAACGAAAGCACGTCCACGATAACGACCACATCGCACGTGGGACTAAGGTTGGTGAGCGCGTTCAGCCCCCACTCGCACCGTATGTCGAATTCGCTCTGCTCGTAGTACATGTGCCGCCCGCTCCCCACTGCTGCTAATCCTCTATGGCGAGAGACGTGTGCTTGCCTGTAGGTGGCACAAGGAACCGTCTGGCTCTGAGCGCCACCTGTATCGCCAGTTGGGTGTCGGCGTCCTTCAAATCTATGTTCAGCAGGTCGGCGGCCTTTTGCAGGCGATAGGCAAGCGTGTTGCGGTGCACGAATATCTCGCCCGCGGTCTCGCGCAGTCGCCCAGCGTGCGCCACGAACGACTCGACTGTAGAGACCAGTTGGGTTGCATACTTCGCGTCGTGCCGGATCAGCGCGCCAAGCGTTTCGTCCACAAAGCGTTGCAGTTCTGTGGGCCGCTCCAGATAAAGGAGCGCGAGCAAGCCGTCGGCCCCAAGCGCAGAATGCTTCACGAGCGCACCGTCGCGCAGTCGTGCCGACACCAGAGCGGCGATACGCGCCTCCTGAAAGGATGCGGCTGCCTGTATCACGGGCTTCACGCTGCCCACGCCGCAGGCCAACTGCAACTGTATGGCAGGCGGCAGGTGTTCAGCAATCCTCTTTTCGCCGCCGTGGGCCAAGAGGGCGATCACGCCGCCGTAATAGGGAAGCGCAGGAATGCCCTGCTCGCGTTTGCCCTGCCTGCTGGCAAACAGGTCTGCTACCTTCGCCAGGTCCACCTGCTCACTTTCGACGGGCACGAGGTAGGCAACGCAGATACTCGCCGGGAGAGCATAGCCATCAAGCCTTGCGAGATCCTGCGCCTCGGCGGTCGAGGCTATTTCGCCCGCAAGTATATTGTCGATCCACTCTCCATGTGCCTGCGGTGCGGTGCCCTCACTGCGGGCTTGGAACAGCACGATCTCCCTTATGATCGCTTGCTCTATCTCGTGCAGGGGCGTGTCGCCGGCTATGCTGAGGAGGGGCAAACCGCGCTCGCGTGCCGCCCGCAGCCCTTCGGCATCCACGTCGCCGCGCACAGCCAACCCCACTCCACCCAGTTCGGCCAGCCTTTCCACGACGCTTGCCACGCTGATACCCAGCTTGTTGAGCGTGTCAACCGCCACGAGGGCCACCTCATTCCCCTTCATAGGTGGGATGGCCGGAGGGTAGGGGCGTAGCGATACAGCCCAGGTGACAGGGCTGTCCAACCTGCTCTCGCCCGCTAGCACGCTTGCCCCCTCAAGAGGACCGCCTCCCCGGAAGAGGTCTCTCACTGTGAAGGTTGTTCTCATCTCGGAATTATGCCAATCTGCGGGGCAAATCGCAAGGCTGGCAGATCCCAGTGCGACGTGACGCTGGCCCACGTCATCTGGCGTACGCACTACGGCCGATCGTATTAGGACCATTGTCTTGCGGTTGGGGGACTAATGGCACAATATAATTCCTTATGTTAATCGCCGGAACATAGTATCATCATATTCATGATAGTGGGTCAATGGTGTGCACTGTCCTCTAATAATATACTTGCTAGCGTCCCGTCTTTGCCTTCTTGTCTTTGCCCGGCACTATTCAAGTCGTGCTACCTGTCTGCACACTCTCGGCGTCATATCTATGGTATCTGGCGGCAAATTCGACCAACCAGGACTTTCTTCTCGCAAGAATAGAAGCGTATGCACGAGATACTCAAGGACCCCTTGGTGGCCCTGTCCATCGAGGCTACAGAAAGCAACAAGCAAGCTCTGCCGGAAGTGGAGCCTGCAACTCCGGCATGGTCGGTTCAAACACACGTCCTGCCAAACCTGAACTCGAGCCTATTTGCAAGGTTGGGTAGCAGGCTCTCGTTGCGCGGCAAGGCGATATCTCTGGTTGTGCTGGCCCTGCTGATCCTCTTGCCCCTATTTGCAATTCCTGTACGCACCATACTGCTCGATAGCTTTGCTCGCCTTGAGAAGGCCCAGATGGCAACTGACCTGGCCCGCGCCGAGAACGCTCTCAACAATCAACTCGACGCACTGGGCAACTCGGTTCGCGATTATGCATTCTCGGACGCTATGTATGCGTTCAGCGCGAACCACACTCCTGCTATGGTTCAACCCAGTGTAACTATTGCCGCCATTAACAACCTGCGTCTCAACGCGCTCGCCATTTACGACCCGGAAGGCAAACTTCTGTACGGCATGGGCTTCGACTACGACCAGAATCAGCAGGAGCAGCTACCGTCATACTTCTCCGACCCGACCTTCGCTACCAACCCTATACTTATTCATCAGGTGCTTCCGAACACCAACAAGGGCATTATTAGCTTGCCCGCCGGTCCCATGCTTGTAGCCTCGTTGCCGATCCTCAGTAGCACGCAGGCAGGACCACAGGGCGGGTCGCTGGTGGTGGGTCGTTACATAAGCACCAATATGATGGCCGACCTTGCCAATATAACCCAACTCAGTCTCAGCCTCGATCCACTTCCGGCGGCACAGGGCAATGATGCGTTTGATCCTCTGTTTGCAGGCGTTGATTCGGTGGTGCACGCGGGCGGTAATACTGTCGTAGGTTCGTCCCTGCTTCGCACGTTCGAGGGACAACCTGTGTTGGTGTTGAGTGTTACCAGCCCCAGGACTGTCTTCGACCAGGGGGTACGTATTGTCTATTACATGGCGGCTTCCGTTCTCGTTATCGTTCTAGCCTTTGCGGTAATGTTCGGGGTACTGCTGGAGCGAATGATGGTGTCGCGCATGATGCGGCTAAGCACGAGGGTCGCCGAGATTGGCGCCATGAACGATCCTTCCGCACGCATTAAGGTGGACGGCACAGACGAAATAGCACGCCTTGGTGCCTCGATCAACCGTACACTGGATACCCTCGAACGATCGGGCCGCCGCCGAACCGAAACAGAGGCCAGTTACAGGACGGTGGTCGAGCACGCCGCAGAGAGCATCTTCGTGATTGACCCCGACACAGGCTTCTTCCTCGAATCGAACGCGGCTTTTCGCGATCTGCTCGGTTACACCAAAGAAGATATGGCACGGCTGACTATCTACGACATCGTAGCGATGGAAGGCGCGTTGGTCGACAAATATATCCGCAAGATATTGGCCGATATGCGTCCACAGGTGGCCGAACGACACTATTTAGGTAAAGATGGCAATACAGTTCGTGTGGAAGAGTATGCTTCAACGCTACGCCGCGATGGTCGCAAAGTGCTTTGCTTCCTTGCAAGTGAGTTGGTAGGCGTCATACCCCACATCGACGAAAAGAGCGATCGTCAAAGCGAAGAGCGATTTCGCGCGATGGTGCAGAATGCCGCGGATGTCATTACAATTGTCAATCCCAACGGCACGATCCGCTATCAAAGTCCCTCGATAGAGCGCATGCTGGGCTTCAATACTAGCAGGCTCATCGGCATGAGCATCTTCGATAACCTGCACGATGACGACGTAGACCAAATGCAACACATGGTGGCCGAGGTGATCGAGCGCCCCGGTGTGGCCAAGCGCGCTACTTTGCGCATTCAACACGCTGACCATTCATGGCGATTCGTTGAGATAATCGCCACAAACCACCTGCGCGACTCCAATGTGGGCGGAATCATCCTCAATATGCGCGATGTTACCGAGCGCAAGGTGCTTGAAGAACAGCTTATGCACCAGGCTTTCCACGATCCTTTGACGGGCCTGCCCAACCGTACATACTTCCTGGAACGGCTCACCAGTGCTTTGCGCAAGACCGCCCGTCCCGATTCGGTGCTCGCTGTGATGTTTGTTGACCTGGATAACTTCAAGGTCATCAACGACAGCCTCGGACATCACGCCGGCGATCTGCTTCTGGCCGAGGCTGCCCGTACCATACGCGAAGCTGTGCGTCCTCTTGATATCGTGGCGCGTTTTGGTGGGGACGAATTCACCCTACTGTTGCAAGACCTGGATAGTACTGAGGCCGCGCTGGTCATAGCCGAACGTGTACAGCGCGCCTTGCAAGTACCGCGTATCATCGAAAACCATGAAATTTCCGTAGCATGTAGTGTGGGAGTCGCCTTCAGCGACCCTGCCGTACTTGACCCCGAAGAGTTGATCAGGAATGCCGATATCGCAGTGTACAAGGCCAAGGCCGACGGCAAGGCGCGTATCACCCTCTTTGACCGCGAGATGAACCGCTACGCCCTGCACAGGCTTGAGACCGAGATCGAGCTCAGGCGCGCTATTGAGCGCAACGAACTTGTCCTCTATTACCAGCCGTTGCTCGACCTTATGACGGGTGCGGTGCTGGAGATGGAGGCGCTGGTGCGCTGGCAACACCCCAAACGTGGGTTGGTATCGCCCCTGGAATTCATACCGTTGGCCGAGGAGACCTCGCTCATCATTCCGCTTGGTAAGTGGGTGCTGGAAGAGGCATGTATGCAGGCCCAGGCCTGGAAGTCGCTTGGTCATGGGGCCGCCGGCCTGGTGGTGTGCGTGAATGTGTCTGCGCGACAATTCCGCCAGAATGGTCTACTAGAGGATATTGCCCACGCCCTGGAGATCAGCGGCCTGCCCCCGGGTGATCTCAAGCTTGAGATTACCGAGACTGTGGGCATGGAAGACCCCGAGCAGTCGCTGGCTACCTTGCGAGCGTTGAAGGCGCTGGGTGTCAAGCTAGCTCTCGACGACTTCGGCATGGGCTATTCATCGTTGAGCTACCTGAAGCACTTCCCAATGGACAGCATCAAGCTCGATCGTTCGTTCATTTCCGGCCTGGGCAATAACCGGCAGGACACGGCGGTTGTGTATGCGGCGGTCAGCTTCGCGAAGGCATTGCATCTCACCATAACGGCCGAAGGCATCGAAAGCAATTCGCAGGTCGAACAGTTGCGTGCCCTGGGGTGCGAGCTTGGGCAGGGCTATCTCTTCTCGAAACCCTTACCCGCCTGGGAAATGGCCGAGTATCTTGTCACGCATGATCCCTCGGTGCAGACCCTGCCTCTGGCTAATGCCGTACGCACGATGTTGTAGTTGGCAGACCTACGTCAATTGCCCGCTATAACGACTACCTGACCTTCTTCCAGACCTGCGATCACTTCTGTGTCTGTGCTGTTGGAGAGGCCCGTTTCCACTTCAACTTTGCTTGTACCGCTCCCGCCCTTGACAGTCACGTACTGACGGTCGCCTACGGTCTGAAAGGCGCGGTTGGGCAGAAGTAGCACATTGTCTTTGCGCTGGGCGGTGACATCTACATTGGCCGCCATGCCCTCGCGTGGCACTACTCCCTCTTGAACTGTGAAGCTGATTGTGGCCTGGTATACCGTACTGCCCTGCTTTTGGGTGGCGCCCGGCGCGATCTGATCTATTAGGCCCGGCAACTTTATGCCCGGGTAGGCAT
>DATINP010000037.1:0-10702 GCA_035474135.1 Chloroflexia bacterium
ATTGCGTCGGGCATGCCGATGGGCGCGATAGTGGCCCGCAAGAGCATGATGACCTGGCCTTCGGGCGCACACGCCAACACCTATGGCGGTAACGCCCTGGCCTGCGCGGCGGCTCTCACCACGATCCGCCTGCTGGAAGACGGCATGATAGACAACGCAGTCACAGTGGGCAAGCACATGGAGCAGAGGTTGGAGACGTGGATGGACCGCTACCCGTTCATCGGCGACGTGCGCGGCAAAGGCCTCATGCTGGCAGTAGAGATCGTATCGGACCGCGTGAACAAGACCGCGGACGGCGCGTTGCGCGACAAGATCGTAGACCTGTCGTTCGAGAAAGGCGTGCTCCTGCTGGGAGCAGGCCCCAACGCGATCAGGTTCTGCCCACCCCTCAACATAGACGAAGCCACTATCGACGCAGGGCTGGATGTTATGGAAAAGGTGATGGACGGATTACGATAACTCTGAAATAAGCAAGGGAACACAGAAAGAGAGCACCGTTATCGGCGGTGCTCTCTTTTTTATGGACGACGAGTGTGCAGGGTCTGCCTGCAGAGGGTTTGGGAGTATCTATAAACCGGACGAACGATCCAGCATATAGCGGTAGAAGCCGTGGGCCGCTATGCACACAATCGTGGACGCGAGCGACACGGCGATCACTCGCAAAAGCGCGTGAGAAAAGCCGTAGAACGACGACTCGGCCATGCCCATGAACAGAGCGAGGGAGAGCAGGAAGACTACTACCGGCACCAGGCTGAACACCCGGCGAGCGGTATATAACTTGTCCTGGAACCTGGGTGTGGCATTGCTTATTACCAACCCTGAGTTAGAAGGCGCCAAAGCAGAGCCGACAGCATAATCGCCTGCGACTCGATAACTATCTTGTCTAACCGACTGTAACAAAACACACCTCGTGTTAAAGGTACCAGGGAGCGTTATTAATAGTTGCAAGAGTAAGGCAGAAACGGCTCACCTGTCGGGCAAGCTAGCGAAGTGCCACACGCCAACTGCTTGTCTCAAATCAGAACCCTGAGATACCGGACAAGCAAGCCGTTCTGAACTAAGCTAAGTGTACCGCAACCAAATAACAATGGATATAGCACAGTTTGGCTATATCCATTACCATAAGGTACTAATCAGGGGTATTTAGCGGGTGGGTGAGCCTTGTTCTGCGGCCAAAATCGCGGGCTACTGCAAACAAAGTCTGCTTGTGGATCCCGGCTGACCTGTGCCAAAATATGAGATGGCACAGGATGCCGGCGTGAAGCAGCCCGCTTCGTGGTCGCTACCTGGGACGAGCTTATTTTCCTGTCCCCTAGCTGCCGATCTTGCTTACGTTCTCCAGTATCCAGAGAATCACCGTGCCGCCAAGGATGGCGAGGCCGATCACCATTGCCCAGAACATGCAGGTTGGGGCCAGGATATCGTCGGAACTAAGTTCCGGGGCGCCGCTGTTCGGCGCTTCTTCCGATGGGGCGACTGTGTCGTGGGTGTTAAAATCGAGGGCCATAATATTTACTCCCTTTTTTATTCAGCAAAGTATAGCACAAATAGCTGGCCGCGTCATGCCTCACCACCCGGACAATTCGGCCAGTATTTCGGCGAATCCTACTCCCGCACGGAAGCCCTCTGTTAGAAGGCCTCCGTTGTCCTCGAACGTCCACCAGGCTGACAGGAGAGCCTGCGCTGTCGCCCAGCCATATACACGCGCCGGGTCGAATGCGAGCAGGTCGGCGAACAGGCGGATACGCCGGTCGAGCAGGCGGTTGAGGTTGGGCGCAGAATAGATGTCGGGGATAGGGTTGCGGATGAACGCGCCCGTCTCGTACGCAGGCTCGCCGATTATGCCCTTGGGGTCTATCGCCAGCCACGACTGCCTCTCGCCCGAAAGTATGTTGAAATGGTGCAGGTCGCCGTGCAGGACCACGGGCACGGCCATTGACGCAAGCAGGTCGGCGAACAACCCCTCGGCCTTCTGCACTACTCTCTCGGGAAACGGCCCAGACCCGCCATCGAACCGCGCGCGCAACTTCTCCATGCCTCGCGCCCAGTCGCTCACGTGCCCGAAAGGGTGCTCGGCGGGTGGGGGGTGCCATATCCTCTGCATGACAGAGGCCGCAATAGCAGTCGCCTCTTCGTCGCTCTCCACACTCGACAGCATAACCCCCGGCATGAGGCGTTCCAGTACCATTACGCCCAGGTCGAGGTCGAAATCATACAGACGTACCGCGCCCACTCCATCGTACAGGCGCAATGCCTCCACCTCGGTGAGGAAGTCCCTGTCGGCGACGCACACCTTGACTACTACGCGCGTGCCGTCGGCGCGCACGGCAGGCGCGGCATAGTTATACGAAAGCGCCTGGAAAGGAGGCTCAAGTCTGAGCGACCAGCGCTTCTCACAGACGTCCATAATAGACGGCAGGCGCGCAAGCCACTCCACCCCCTCCTGCCCGCGCTCTTCGATATTGGTGGCAACGAAGCTGGCCGGAAACGGGAACTCAGGCTGCATCATTCCTTCTCCCTGAAACACGTCAAAACCATAGATGCACCCATTATACAGTGTGTGCCGTGCTCTACCTGGCAGAACTCGCAGAAAAAATGAGGCACCCCGCCTGGGATGCCTCATCTCTCTCCGGATGCGAGCCGGTGTTACTGTTGCATGCACAGGTCAACTATCTTGGATAGCTGCCCTCGGGTAACAGCATTGCTGGGGCGGAAGTAAGGCAGGTTGCCGGGGCCGCATGGCTCACCTGCGCCACCGCACGCATAGCCGTTGATAATGCCGCGTCCGCTCAGCCGTCCGATATAGTCGTAGAAGGTTGAGCCGGGCGGCACGTCCTGGAAGGTCTGGTTGGTCACGGTGTCATTGAAGTTGAAGGCTAAGCTCGCCATCTTGCTCAACTGGCCGCGCGTAACAGGATTGCCTGGGCGGAACGTGCCATCAGAGTAACCACTGATTATGCCCGCGTTATACAGCGTTTCGATGTACTGGTAGAAGGTCGAATTTGAAGCCACATCGGTGAAGTGTGGGCCTCCTGTCGTGTTGATAGTCAAGCCCGCGCCAAGCGTGATGATCTTCGCTATCTGGCCTCGCGTGGCAGTATTGCCAGGCAGGAAGCACGGGATCCAACTGGCTGCCGGGCAAGGGGGTGAACTGCTGTACCCGTTGATCACACCCGCGCTCACCAGATTGCTAATCGGGGTGTAGAAGGTTGAGCCGGGGCATACGTCAGTGAACTGCTCGCCGGGGCAAGGCGGCGGAGGCGGCCCTGCTGGAGCGAGATCGCGTGCGAAGTTGTACAGGTCGGGCGTACCCAGGCCTGTCACCGCGTCCCACCCTGGCCCTGTGGTGTACGCACCGTTTGTGCCTATCGTGATGTCGTGGTAGGGCGCGTACTGTTGCGCATTCTGGGCCAATACGTAGAGGGCAGGGTTCACAAAGCCGAGGTGTGCACCACCGTTCCCTACAACATACTGATCCGTAATGTTGAGCATAGCCGCCCACAGAGGGGAAGACAAACTTGTGCCGCCCACCTGGAAGCAGCCGTCATAGTCGCCGCAGACGTACAGGCCCGTTTCCGGGTCGCCCTCTGACGATATATCGGGATAGCCGCGATAAGGGTAGTTAGGGAACCCCGGCGCGACCTGCCAGGCCGGCCTGGAGCTATAGCTGGAGAACCCACCGCCAGTTCCTTCGGGGTGTCCGTTGTTGCCCGTGGGATCGTATAGCCACGATTGCTCGCCGGGCCAGGTGCCGTTTATGTCAGCGTTGAAGCGTGTGCCGCCGATAGCGGTCACATAAGCGCTGGCCGCAGGGTACGAAGGAAACGGATCCTGCCCATTGGCCCACGAGCCATCATCACCGCTTGAAAAGAGGTAGTCATGTCCGGTAGCGGTGTTTGCCTGCACCACAGGCTCTGTTACGTTGCGAGCCGAGGTCGACTCGGGGCCGCCCCACGAGTTGGTAATGAAGCGGTTGTTGGCGGGATCTGTTCCTGCCATGTTGAGGGCGTTTGCCATGTTAGAGAACTGGGCCTCGGTCGCTTCGTAATAGCGGATGTTCATGCCGGCGGCAAACCCGCTGGACGACTCGATGTCGAGAGCGGCCTCACCGTCGCCGTTATCTCCGCTCTGGCTGCCGTCGGTGAGTATGATCGCCAGACGTCCGTTGCCGCGCGTGGCTACGGGCGAACCCGTTAAGCTTGACCAATAGTCGAGCGTGACATCACTTGGAGCCAATGTCCAAAGTGTGATGGCGATGTTCGTACCCGTGCCATTGTGGGAGGCCAGCAGGGTGTTAGCATTATAGGCGGTCGCCATGTCCTGCGGGGTATATGGGGGTGAGTTCTGCGGGCTGGACTGAAGCGTTGTGCCTGCCTTGCCGCCCGAGCCGGGCTGAACCACGTGGAATGTCTGTAGGATGTCTTCGTTAGACAGGCCGGATATCCAGTTTATGTCGCCGCTGACGCTTGCTGGCAGGGTGGGCACGCGGTCGGGCGCGTAGAAGGTCTGGTTGCCCGCGCTGTAGTCGTTGATCTGCACGTTGAGCAGTTTGCTAAAGGTGGCGGCGCTTGCCTGGGCGTAAACGTACAGGTGGTTTGGTACAAGCTGTACGCCGCTGACGTTTGCTCCGGCCAACCATGTTGACACTCGTTGCTCACGGGCAACATCGGGATTGAAGCGAGCGTTCTCTTCTTCGAGGGTAAGATAATGTCCGTAGTTCGGGCTCCGGGGGTTAGACACGTCGGCAATGAACGCTTCCAGACCCGCGTGGTCCTTGAAAGGTAGCATGAAGAGCACAGTCAACACATCTGCATCGCTATGCTTGCCGATAAGGGTAGCCGACCCGTCCCGTACCTGTGCCGGAACGATATCAGCCATATTCGGGCCGGCACTTGTGTTCGTGCCAGTACTAGTAGTTGTATTTGCGCTTACTGTGTTACCGCCCTGCGAAGCGGGGAGTGCAGCAAGAGCCATCCCTGTAGTTAGACAAAGTGCAAGCACGAGAGAGGATAGAATAATGAAACCACGCCAATTGTACGATTTTTTTCTAAGAACCATGAATAAGACCTCCTTGATACGACTAGTTCTTGACACAGGCCGGCGCGCAGTAGTTATAGCGCTGCAAACAACCCGCCAAAAATTGAATAGCCACTATTTGGGACTATCCTATTATGAACGATTTGTTAGCACGCTATTCGTCAGCCTGGTGAATTATATCACAAAAAGTGTCGAAAACGTGCATCCTGCCTTTGTATTAGTAATTGCTGGGGCCGGTTCCCAGAGCCCGTTATGAACTCTTACTTCGCCGCAGAGCTTCCTTTGCTTTCATCGTCCTCGGTAATTCCTATTACTAACGCCCAGGTGTTGATTACCACCCACACCATTGTGGCAACGCTGAACGCCGCCACGATATAGAACCCTGTGTGCAGCCCGGCCCAAATCAAAGCGGCCCCCACCATCCCGAACAGGGCAAGCCCTACGGCCAGCATGGTTCTTATCCCGTACGGCCGCAAGAGCGTCAGCCCCAGGGGCATTTTAGCCACAGCGTCGCGCGCCCGTAGGAAACTCCACGCCAGGAATGCGCCATTCGCGCCTATGACCACGAACTCCTCCAGTCCTAGCCACTCGCCCGTCTGCCTGGGGAACAGTACCAGGCTCGACACAACAAAAATCAACATCATTGATGCCAGGCTGCTGCGGGCGCGATAGCGGTATGGGGGATAGGCCCGAATCCCTTTCTGATGCATCGACAGAGCCACGAACACAAGTCCCGCCAGACCTGCAGCCGTTCCCGCTGCCATAGCGAAAAAGCCCTGCCAATCAGCTATAATCTGCATATCTATCTCTGTCGCTGCATGCATATCGAGTTCCCTTCGATAACAACTCTTCCCGACAGGCTCTAGGGCGTGTAGCCGAGGCGCGCTTCGAGGGCCGATTTGACGCCCGGCCATTCGTCATCGGTGATGCTAAACATGACGCTGTCGCGCAAATAGCCGTCCGGCAGGACCACGTGCTTGCGCAGGGTGCCCTCGAGCTTTGCTCCCATCTTCGACATAGCCCGCTGGCTTTGAATGTTGCGGCCGTCGGTCTTGAGTTGCACGCGGATCGCGTCGAGCGTCTCGAAGGCATGGCGCAAGAGCATGTACTTGTTCTCCGGGTTGACATAACTGCCCTGGTATGCTTTGCCCAACCACGTGTAGCCGATCTCGAGGCCCCGGTCTGCGGGTTTGATGTCGAGGTATGAAGTCGTGCCTGCGACCGCGTCCGTGTCCTTAATGACAATAGCAAACGGTATCCGCCCCGGCATCGAGAGGGTACGCTCCATATACGTCCTGAACGCCTCTGCCGAGGTATCAGCGGGCTTCAGGCCGTGATATAGCAATATGTCAGGGTTAAGGGCGTACAGCGCGTGTAGGCCGCTCTCGTGCTCCGTCGTGAGAGGTTCCAGGCGCACTCTTTTCCCGACCAGTGTTATAGGTTCAACCCACATAACAACTCCTCCGGCACAAGGTCATAATCTTGAGACGTGAGAATTATGCGGCTTTTGGGCGGAATAATCAATACAAGCACGGGGGTGCTGGCCGCTCCCCGTGGGTTGTTTTGGGCGATGTGCCCAACAATTAGCCCTCTTATCTACGTCAAATTGATAAGGGAGGGGTTAAATGCCAAACACCCGCCGGGCAGAGCGGGTGCTTGGTTGCAAGGAAGGAGCGAAGAGTCATGCGGCGCAAAGTACATTCATCTCCGTTCACCTATTACGACGAACGACCACATACCTTTATTACACCATTCCAACAGATCGGAGAGCAATTTCAAGAGAATGTTGCCGAAAGAGTACATGCCGTAGAAATTATCAGGCCTATTTCCTTTTTGGCGCTACCGCCTGTACCCCATCGCGGCTTGCTCGCGTTCCATCTCGTTCTTGAGATAGAAGCCGGAGATGAGGGGGATGGCCAGTGTGGCCACCAGCATCAGGCAACCCACAAGCACAATGGTCAGCACCACCGATACGGCCATATATGCCCAGTAGCCGAGCAAAAGCACAACCCCACGCGTGGTCTTGCCCGCCCAGATGTGACCTATACCCAGGAAGCCGAGATATCCCAGCAGTTCAAGCAGTAGGCCCACGACAGGATCCTTTGGAGCAACAGCGTATGGAGCATACTGAGGTTGCTGGGCCTGAGGGTAGCCTCCACCATACTGTTGCATCTGGTTTGGCATGTATTGCGGCGTTTGCCCTTGTGGGACCCGGTTGGGATCATACTGAGGCGGGGGAGCATACTGTGGGGGCGGGTTGTACCTCGTAGGCTGGCCTTGCCCCTGTTCGCTATAGCCAGGGTTGCTCGGTGCTGTGTACTGGCCGGGCTTCCAGGAATAGGGATCGCTATCTGGGGCGGACGTGCCTGCGTAAGAGCCGCCGATGTTCACAGTCGGTGTGCCCTCCGGTTGGCTTCTTGGTGTTTCGGGGCGATTGGTTTCGCCTGTAGATTCTGAGTCAGGCCTTGGGTTAGGCACTTCGGGCTTATCGTTCATAGCAATTATCTCCTTCCAACTTAGCGCGCACTGCAAGCGGCTATACGGCAGCTTGGATTAACCAC
Source organism: Chloroflexia bacterium (assembly GCA_035474135.1). Lineage (GTDB taxonomy): Bacteria > Chloroflexota > Chloroflexia > QHBQ01 > JADMIH01 > JADMIH01. Next base: position 7,599 of record DATINP010000037.1, read on the forward strand.
CTGTACATACGAGTATTCCCGGTGCAAAGTTACGCCATAAAGAGGCTAAAATGGTAAAATAGATGTGATACCATCTCTCTTTCCACGACAGCACAGTGCAGGGCCATGCGGGCTGACCATGTTCCCTGAGACAGGAGATTCCCCCTTGGCGAAGAAGCGTTCCATGCCTGATCCCGCGTTTCAGCAAAGTTTCGGCATCGATCCCCCATCTACAGAGCAAGATCAGCCTGTGAGCCTGCCGGAGCCGATCCCCGACGAACCTACCTGGTTGAGCGAAGCGCCTACCCCTGATGCAGAGTACGAGCCAGGCATTGTTGACACGGTGCAGGAGCCGCGCGTCTACGTCCACAAGGCCGACCCCGCCATGCGTGAGCGTATCCTGGAGGGCCTCAATCCGCCTCAGCACGAAGCCGTAGTAACAAGCTCGGGGCCGCTGTTGATCATCGCGGGGCCAGGCAGTGGCAAAACACGAGTGCTGACCCACCGCATTGCCTATTTGACCGAGATTGAGGGCACGTGGCCGAGCCGTATCTGCGCGGTGACGTTCACCAACAAAGCCGCCGCCGAGATGAAACACAGGCTCGAAAAGCTAATCGGGCCAAAGGTGAAGGAGCTAACTGTCGGCACCTTTCACTCGCTGGGAGTGCGTATTTTGCGGCAGGACGCGAACGCCATAGGCTACCCTCGCGACTTCGCCATCTTCGACGATGACGACCAGTTGGGGCTTGTGAAGCAGGCTACCAAGGACATAGGACTGGACGAGAAGATGTACCCTCCGCGCCAGTTCCTGTCTCGCATCAGCGACGCGAAAGCTGCTCTCGCTGGGCCTGAAGAGGCCATGCGCCAGGCCGAGAATTACCGTCAGGAGATAGCGGCACGGGTCTACCGGCGCTATCAGGAGCTTTTGCTGGCGAACAAAGCGATGGACTTTGATGATCTGATCAAGCTGACGATAGAGCTTTTCACCGAGCGCCCGGACATCCTACGCCGTTACCAGGAGCGATTTTTGCATGTCCTGGTGGACGAATACCAGGATACAAGCCATTCTCAGTACATAATGATCAAGTTGTTGGCCGCCTTACACAGGAACCTGTGCGTAGTGGGCGATGACGACCAGAGCGTGTACGGGTGGAGAGCCGCCGATATTCGCAATATTCTCGACTTCGAGCGCGACTATCCGAACGCTAAAGTGGTTGTACTGGCTCAGAACTACCGCTCGACGCAAACCATATTGAAAGTGGCCGGGAGCGTAATACAGGGCAATACTCAGCGCAAACCTAAAGAGTTGTGGACCGAGAACGATGCGGGTGTGCCTGTGACCATATTCGAGGCATACAACGAAAACGAGGAAGCCCAGTATGTTGCCCGCGAGGTCATGCGCCTGAACGCGCAGGGCTACACCTATAAGGATATAGCGGTAATGTACCGTACGAACGCTCAGTCACGCGAGATTGAGCAGGCAGCAATGGTATACAGGGTTCCGTACCAGTTGGTGGGCGGGGTGCGCTTCTATTCGCGGCGCGAGGTTAAGGACGTGCTTTCCGTGCTGCGGGTCGTGCATAATCCCGCCAGCAACGTGGACTTCACCCGCATGGTAAGCAATACCCCTCTAGGCAAAGGCATCGGCGCGAAAACGCTGGGCGACCTTGAGGTATACGCAACAAAGCTGGGTGTGCCGCTCTACGAGGCCATGCACCAGGCTGTCAAAGACAGCAGGCGGGGCACCAAAGATGAGCCTGCCTTGCCTATCGGCGCGCCCGCGTTCACAGCCTCCACGGTGCGCTTTGGGCCGCTCCTGTCACATATTGAGGAACTGATCGCATCGCGCAACGACCTGCCCGTGGTGGGTCTGCTCGACCTGATGCTTGCCAAGACGGGCTACCAGGAGTACCTACAAGATGGTACCGAGGAGGGCGAAGAGCGCTGGCAAAACGTGATGGAGTTACGCACGGTCGCCGAAAATTACGCCGACCTGCCGCCCGCAGAGCAATTGGGCAAGTTCCTGGAGGATGTGGCGCTGATGTCCGACCTCGACTCGCTGAAAGAGGAGAAGGACGCGGTCACGCTCATCACTTTGCACGCCGCGAAGGGGCTGGAATACCCTGTTGTGTTTATCGTAGGCATGGACGAGGGTATACTGCCACACAGCCGCGCTCTTGAAGCCGAAGAAGCAGGCAAGATAGATAGCATGGAGGAAGAGCGACGATTGGCGTATGTAGGTATCACGCGCGCCAAGCAGAGGCTATATATGTTGTACGCCTTCCGCAGGACGTTGTACGGTGTAACACAGACCAACGGCCCATCGCGCTTCATAGCTGACGTGCCAACAGAGCTTGCCACAGGACGCGACCCCGGCACAGCCTTTAACCCTGCCAGAAGCGGCGCGAAGATGAACAGCGTGCCCGAAAGGGGGCTGAGCGAGGCCGAGATCCTGGGCGGCGTGGTGAGCATCTACGGCAGTGGCAAGTCGTTCTCGCAGAGAGGACGCGGGCCTACTCCTACCGATAGGCTTACACCGGGGCTGAGGCCATCATCGTATCGAACCGAAAAGCGCCGGGATGACAGGCGCGAGGAGCGCAATACACGCCTTAATATTACGTCTGCCTCGGATCTGCGCGACCGCAAGCAGGGCACCTCTCCATCCATACAGGCAAGCCCCGGCTTCAAGGTAGGCGAGCGTGTTCGCCACCCCGTTTTTGGCGAAGGCCAGATTCTGGCAGTAAAAGAGAGCGGCAAAGCCAGCGATCAGGAGCTGACCGTGATGTTCAAGATGCACGGCACGAAGCGATTACTGGCAAGCATGGCCCGCCTGGAGAAGATCGACTTGTAAGGACGCAACACCTGTAGCGCAACATTTGGCCTTGTTAGTCGTTAAATGATCATAGGTATGCAAATTGCTACCATATCGAAAGACTGGAGGCTAACATGAAACATAAAGCACTATCCACAGGTATAGCAATTATCGCCACTCTGGCGCTCCTCCTTGGCTACCAACCTCTTGGGGCCGCTTCGGCACTGGGCTTTCCCAATCCGGACTATATGGCAGTCGAGCGCGAACGCCGCTGGCTCTGCCGCGCCGTGCCGCGCGAGCGGATCCTTCGGAC
>DATINP010000038.1:0-8152 GCA_035474135.1 Chloroflexia bacterium
CTTAAGAGAATCACCGCTCTCCCAAGAACTATCTTGATCCTTTGCGTCCTCCTTTGCGATCTTTGCGTCTTTGCGTTTCAATTTGTCCATGGTGGTTTTACTTCCCTTACGCCACGTCAGTTAGGAATTAACTCTGGCGATCAGGGTAATGCAGGCCAGGTGGTGGTCGTCGTGTTGTGCCGTGAATAAGGCCAGGTCTATGAGGCGCATCTGCACCCCCAGGCGCGGGTGAAGGGCCGATTGCTCTACCTGTTCCAGAGTGCTGTTCTCAATGCGCTCTACAAACTGCTTGCGGACTGCCCTGAAACGTCGTAGCAGGTCATCGAGCGAGGCCGCATTGTGGTTGGCTTCGTGGGTTTTCCTGTTGGTCATATCTGCTGCACGCAAGGTGTCCTTACCCACAGCGAAGTCGTCCAGCCGCCCCAGGTGCAATTCTTCGAGGTCGGACAAGTGGCCCACGTGCTCCTGAATAGACCACTCCTTCCCACCCTCCGGCTTTATGGTAAGGATCGCAGGGTCAATGCCGCGCACCAGTTCTTCCAGTCGCGCCGGAGTGCCGCGCACTCTCTCGACCACATACGGAAAGTGGTCCGCCGGGAAGTCGAAATTGAATATGATGTCTACCCAGTTCGGTTCTTTGATCATCTCTTACCTCTACTTGCACTTTTATTGTTTATTCTCCGCGCTCGCCCCTTCTATGACGGCGGCGAAGTGGACGCGCAATTCCGCCATAAGCACCCGCCCTCTTTCGATGTCGGTTTCCGGGGGCGCCCACGCCGCGAATTCCTTATCTGTGGTCGCCACGTATGGCCCCTCTTTTGCCTCGAACAGCACCGTACCGCATTCCAGCGACACGAGCACGTGCCAGGCTCCCGTGGGTATCTCGATACCACGCACAGGACCATTCGCGATTAGAACTCCTAACAATACGGCCGCAGCGATGTTGATGGGAACATAGGACGCCTGCTATACATCAAGCTCCAAGACCACCGGGATATGGTCACTTAGCTTTAGCGTTTCGCTATTGTTGAGGACATAACATGATGTGACAAATGGACGCAGACCCTCGCTTACGAACAGGTAATCATTTTGGTATGGGTGTTTGGTCTGCGGGGTGAAAACCGTTTGCTCTTCCGTCTCGTGGAACATCTTATGACAGTTGACGAAGCCATGGGACTCGATCCAATCGAAGAAATCGCCATGAGCATCTGAGGCATAGGCGTTCGGATAGACCTTATCGAAGAGCCTACTTGCGTTTAGATCTCCCCCCAGGATAAACTCTTTGCCCGCCAGCAATGGCTGGAGATCGTGCTGAAAGAGATTAGCGAGATTAGGGAATACATAACCTGCTTTCGGGTTTGCAATCAGGGACCCATAAATACTGACGACAACCACATGGGCACCATTAGACAGCGTCACCTCACCCGCTACTACCCAACCCTCATGACCAGTAACCATGCGCTCTCTTACAGACAACCTTGGGGAATAAATGGCCGAACCCCACCTGTAGTTGTCCCTCGGGATACGCTGATAGAGCAGACTCTCGCCAGCGTACTTGCTGGGCGGGTGAGCTTCCTGTAGGAACGCAAGGTCAGGCGCTATTTCGTCCACAAGGTATTGCCACGTTTCCTCACTCCCTCCCCACCTCATATTCCAGGTAACAATCTTCATGATGCTCCTCTTAAACGCCTGTTGGTTGTGTAGCAGCCTCCCACCCTACCATGATCGATGTCTCATGCTATCCTAGCAAGGAGGTTCTGCTAGGTCTTCTTAGCTCCACGCCCGCATTGTCAAAACGCATGATCAGCGGATGGGGATCGTCGGGATTACGCGCGTATGGGGTGGACACGCCGGCTCACTTCTCCGCGGGCTGTCTGAAGCCAAGCATGACCCCGCATGCATCTTGGGGATCCACATGGCCATGCCGGGCGTTTGCTCCCTCTGCTTGCAAGACCATCCTGTACGGCCCCTCGCCCCGCCTTTGCAGGTACTTCTTGAGGTGCGCATTACCTACAGACTGCATGAGTACAATCGCTGTGCCGCCCACCTGGAAGGCGCTTCTTTGGGTACCGTCTGGAGGGTGGATATCACCCAGCGCCGCTTCGGGGCCAAGCAGGGCAGAGTACCGCTTCTTGCTTTCACTCACATTCTCGACGGCGATCCCCAGCCTCTGTATCCCCGTCGCCCCGTTCGCATGCTTGTGAGCATCGCCACCAGGCACCCGCAGGTCTCTCGACGTAATATCGTAGCACAGGAAGGGTAAATCGCGCGAGGGCGGTTGGGATGTCTGCCAGTCAAGGCGCACGCCGTCAGGGCGCAGGCGTCCGCCGCTCCGGGGCGGGGTCATGCCCAACCCACGTTCCCGCGCCTCCTGCACGGTGCGCTCGACGTTGTCGGGCAGTAGAGCGTAGGTGATCAGTCCGTGGTCCACGCCCTCTCGGTAAAAGGGGTGCTCCTTCGGCACGGCGCCCTGGAAAGCGATCAATTCCAGGTACGCCCCATCCGCGAACGAGACCAGGGCGTTTCGGCTCTTGCCGTCGGCGTGTTCGCCGCCCGGCACAACCGTGAATCCCAACGCGGTATAATCCCGTACCGCAGTATCCAGGTCACGCACAAGTATGACCACGTGGTCCAGGCCCTTGATCACAGGCTACCCTATCTTCTCGCCCGTGAGAATGTGCACGGCCCAGCCTACTATGCTAATAGCGACCGCCCCCACAAGTGCGCCCCAGAAGCCCGCTACGTTAAAGCTGGGCACGAGCCACGCCGCCAGCGCGAACATGGCTGTGTTGATGATAATCGTGAACAAGCCGAATGTCAGGCAGGTAAGAGGGATAGAAAGGATCTGCAGGATCGGCTTGATGAAGGTGTTGAGCAGAGCCAACACAGCGGCGAAGATCGCCAGCGTCACCCAGTCGTTGCCGTAGTCAACAAAAGTAGTATCGCCGAAGATGCCCGTTTGCGGCAGGCCCCACGCCACCAGAAATACCGCGATCAGGATCACGGCCCAACGCAGGATAAATGCTCTCACTTGCGGCTCCTTTCATACAGAGTAAGCTAGAGCATTATAACACAGCCCTTTGTCTATGGCTGTGGCAGCATGGTAACAACGGTATCAGGAACGCCTTGCGAGGGCAGAGGGTTCGGAATCACTCCTGAGGGGAGGGGAACAGGGACCGTTTCCGGTGGGTAGGGCACTGTTACGGTGGCGACGGGCACGAGTGGCGTCGGAGGCGAGGAAGTAAGGGTTGGGCGCGGCCTCAGGACAGTAGGCACAGGTGTCGGGCATGAGCCATGGAGCAAATTGATCACATAACCATTGCCATCTATAGTATCCCCTACTCCCCACAAGACGCCAGGCTCGATCTGTGCGACATCATGCAGTGGACCTCCAAAGCCAGGCAACAGAACAGAGAATCTACCATCGCCGGTAAGTCCCATGTACGTGCCCGTCGGACATGCATCGTTTTCCCATGCCCTCCCGTCCCAGTGCGAGACTATGGGTACACGATATCCTCCTACTGCCCATACGTCATTCTCCGAAAGCGCAAGTAGCCTTCCAGCACCACAGCCCAAACTTCCAGTAGCCAGACTCAAACACAGATTGTACGGATTGAGGCCCTCTCCCTCGCTGCCGCCTGGTGCAGACCACGATTCGCCGTCCCAGTGCATCAGAAAGGTGGTTGTTTGTGCCATGTCAGTCATAGCGTCGCTTGTGCCTATTACCCAGCCATCCGAAGCAGACAGCATTGCAATGTCCTTGAAGCTAAGCTGCATAAGATTACCCTGGGTTCCACTACCATCCGGCTGATAGGTTTGTGTCCAGGACGTGCCGTCCCAGTGGACAATAGCAGCCCCGCCCGCTGCCCAAACGTTGTTCGGGCTTAGTTCATCTATGCCCCCCAGATAGTCCTCGTGGAGTGCATTGGTTGGAAAACTGCTCCATTTGCTGCCATCCCAATGAAGCGCAAATCTGCTGTGTCCCACCGCCCATAGGTCATTCGACGCACTGCCATCGAGAGCGCTCAACTCCCCGATAGACACATTCAATCCCAGGTCGGAAATAATCTTCCAGTCCGTGCCGTTCCAATGCGCCATCAAGTAGTCTGGTTCACTAACAGGCCTGACTACACCGCCCACTGCCCACACGTCGTCCGTGGAGAGAGCAAACACATCATTGAAATAGGCATCGCTCTGCTTATCCACGTCTGAGGTCAGGGTGGTTTTGCCGCCCCAGTTCCTACCGTCCCAGTGCATCACAAAAGCCTTTGTGGGCTTGTCCGTGCTGCGCCCGACCGCCCACACATCATCGCCGGAAAGCGCTGATATGCCGCGAAGCGAACCAACGCCATCTGAGGACGTAGGAACCCAGGTACCCTCGCCCCGGGCAAACGAGCCGGTCCCACTAAATGCCCAGCCGATCCCCATGGCCACTACTAACGCCAACGCCAACAGCCCACCCACAATAAATGGCCGCAAGACCAGTCGTAGCCGCCGTACCTGTAACTGCGACATTGATTTCCTCCTCGGTCTATTCGTCTTTGGCTTAGCCTTACAAGTTGTAAGCGCTCAGAGTCAGGGTGTTAAGTCGGAAGTAGAAATAAGTCCGCGCGTATACCTACACAGCACACGCCGGAATTCGGTTCATAAACAGTACACAAGGTAGCCCTGAGCATTATCTGAGTGAGAAGGAAGTTTTGCAATCAGCCACCCTCTAAGGCTTGTCATTCTGAGCGCCAGCGAAGAATCAGTTGGGCAGCCTCTCGGTTCGGGGCCGTGCATTACGTCTGCTTGCCAATAGAGAAGCGCAGAGGTTGATTCTTCGCTGGCGCTCAGAATGACGGGTGGAGTGGGTCGGCGTGTCGCAATGAGACTAACCTCCCAGCGCATCCTTCAATTTGCCGAACAGGCCTTTCTCCGGCAGTTCAGGTGATGTGTCGCCGAAGGTCTGGCCCAATTCTCTGAGTAGGCGTTTCTGCTCCTCGGTGAGGCTGGTCGGTATCTGCACGTTTACCCTGGTCAGCATGTCACCGCGGCCTGTGCCTCGCAGGAACGGCACGCCCGCGCCCTTTACGCGCAACACCTTGCCGCTCTGCGTGCCTGCCGCCACCTTCACAGGAGCCGATGCACCGTCTACCGTGGGCACCTGTATCTCGGCGCCCAGAGCGGCCTGCGACATATTCACGTTCAATTCGTACACGAGGTCGTTGCCCTCGCGCTTGAACACCTTGCTCGCCTTCACGTTCAACTCGATATACAGGTCGCCCGCGGGCGCACCCCTCGGCCCGGCCTCGCCTTCGCCGGACAGCCGAATCTGCGCGCCGTCGTCCACGCCCGCCGGTATCTTCACGGCCAGCTTGCGGGTTTCCTTGATGCGTCCCTCCCCTTTGCACTCGGTGCAGGGGGTTGCCACGATTTTGCCCTCGCCGTGACACCGCTCGCACGGCACCACCGATACGAACTGGCCGAAGATACTCTGCTGGTTTCGGCGGACCTCGCCCCGACCGTTGCAGTTGGGACAGACCGTTGTTTCGGTACCCGGCTCTGCGCCCGAGCCCTCACACTTGGGACAGGTGGCAAGGCGCGGCACCTCGATCTCTTTCTCCGCACCGAAGATCGCCTCCTCAAACTCTATCGTCAGGCGATACGCCAAATGCGCCCCACGCTGTGCTCTGCGGGGCCGCGTGCCTGTGCCACCACCCGTCGCGGCGGCTGTGAAAAAGGTCTCGAAGATGTCCGAGAACGAGCCAAAGCCCTGGAACGGGTCAAAGCCCTGTCCGCCCGCCCCCGCGCCGTTACCCGACACGGCAGCGTGCCCGAACCTGTCGTAGGCCGAACGCTTATCCTCGTCTATCAATACCTCATAGGCCTCGCTGATCTCTTTGAACTGCGCCTCGGCCCCCGCCTCTTTGTTCACGTCGGGGTGGTGCTGGCGAGCTTTCAGCCTGAAGGCCTTCTTGATCTCTTCTGTTGTAGCTGTCCTGCTTAGTCCCAGGACCTCGTAATAATCGCGTTTTGCTGTTGCCATCTGGTTTTTCTCTGCTACCTTATTTGGTGGGTTGGTACACACTATTGACCATCAATGATCAATTGTACCAACAGTTCTCTTTTACCGCTCTATTATATACGTTGAACCGTGTCATTGCGAGACACCAAAAGCACACATTCCATGGCTGTATTACCGCATTATGACGTCCTATGACTATCGGGCTATGTGGTCACACACTGATATGGTATAGCAATTGGCGCATTTTAATGGAATAATTGTTCTTAGAGACTGTGTACTCGCTATGTTGCGAGGTACGCTTCGCAACATTACGCCCATTAGTCTAGAAGTAACATCACATGCAACATCGTTCCCCGAACTTCACTCTAACCCTCGTATCAAGGCTGCTCTGCACGGCTGTCTTATTCTGTGCGCTACTTGTTTTTCTCCCCACAGCTTCGATAGCACACGCCGATGGACCTGAGAACTGGCCAACTGTCGCGATCTGGATACCGCCCACACATGCGCCCGCTGCAGCTACCAACACCCCGGTACTGCCAACCGCTACTACTGCACCACCTGTAAACACGCCCACTATGGAGCCGCCTACTGCGGAGCCTTTTACGGCCACCCCTCTCCCCACATTCACCTCTGTACCAAGTGATACCCCCACCGACACTGACACTCCTCTACCCACCGATACGCCGACCGAAACGGCAACCGCTACTCCAAGCTGGCTGCCTCCCGGCCCCGGTTGTTATGTCAAGCCAGGCAAGGCCGCCCTCACCCTACCCGTGCCATATATTCACCAGGTCAACGACATTAGCTCTGCCGATGGCAACTGGGCCTGCGGGCCTACCAGCGTGGCCATGGTGCTCGCCTATTACAGCAAGTTGCAACCCTGGCCTGGCTCTGATGCCTCCGCGAGCGCAGACTCCGGCTCGCAGTTCGCCCCCTATGTGACCAACGTCTACACCAACAGCGACCACACCTACAGCGCGCTGGCAGCCGACCCACAGGGCAAGATGGTGGCCGGGTTATACGGCACGATCAGCCCCACAGGTCTCGCCGACTGGTCGCGCATCAGGCAGGTGCTCCAGTGGCACGGCCTGACCAGTCAGAACTTATCGGTTAGCTTCGAGGGCATTAAAGCCGCCCTTGATCGCGGTCACCCTGTGCTGATCGGCAATGACCTCACGGCGGCCGGCCACGTCCTCGTAGCCATTGGCTACACAAGCAACGACCAGTTGATCGTGAACGACCCCTATGGCAATCGCTTTGCGTCGGGCTACGGCTCGAACGATGGCCAGGGCGTTTACTACGCCTGGAGTTGTATGCGTGCCCACAACGCCGTGGAAGTGATCGGGACCTATATACCTCCCGCTACTGCCACCTCCACACCCGAACCTACAGGCACTTCTACTACTGTGCCAACCTCGACCGCCACGGGTACTGCTACTGTTACAGCTACGTCTACCCAGGCCGCGAGAGAAGTGGCGAGTCTCGCTGCCGCCACGCCAAAGAGCCCCACTAACGGCAGCGCATCTCTGCTGAACAAGGCATATTCTCTTGTCGCAGGCTCTACCTACAACTCGGCGAGCAATGCTGTGGCCGCCATTCATGCCGCAGCCGGACCAGGCAAACTGTTCGCGGTGATACTGCTTCTGCTGTCTGTGCTAGGCCTGGTGGCCGGGGTCTACTGGCTGGCCATGTCACGCAGGTGGCCTAAACGTAATACGTGATACGTGAAGAGTCATCCTCACGTATCACGTATTACGCATTACGTATAGCGCTTATACTTCGCGGAACTCCCCCTCTACCGTGCCTTCATCGGCTTTCTCGGTGCCGGGTTCGCTGGCGCCATCGCCTGTCGCGTCTTCAACGTTTGGCCCGCGCGTGCCTGCTGTCGCCTGCTCCTGCGCGTACATGGCCTGGCCGATCTTCTGTAGCGATGTGCTCAGGTCGTTGGTAGCCTGCTTGATGCGCTCCGTGTCCTCGGTGGCGAGTGCCTCGCGCACTGCCGTTACTTTCTCGTCCACCTCGGTCTTGATCTCGGCGGGAACCTTCTCACCCAACTCGCCCAACGTCTTCTCAGCCTGGTAAGCCATGCTGTCACCGATGTTGCGGGCCTCGATCAGGTCGCGGCGCTTCTTGTCCTCTTCCTGG
>DATINP010000039.1:0-16157 GCA_035474135.1 Chloroflexia bacterium
CTATCCAACTTTTCTACTATTGGTTGAGGTTCTGGAGCTGGAATTGTTGGGGTTGCTGGTACGGGAGTAGCCGGTACGGAAGTATTGGTAGCAGTCGGCGTGGGCTTATTTAACTCCGCCCATTCCTCCACCCCCAACAGCCTCAGCAGCACCTCGTTCTCCGTCCCCGCGAACTCAGGGTGCAATTCGAACACCGCACGCTGGAATACCTGCGTGGTGTATTGCTTGCCGTCGGTGCTAGTCATGGTGAACTCGTCGGTCATCGGGTAGCCTTGCTGGGCCAAGCCGCCATGCTGCTCCCAGTAGGCGCGGAACTTGCCGCCTATGGAGTGGTTGGTTTCGGGGAAGGTGAGGGTGTTGGTGGGGTTTACGGTCTGGTTGGGCGGAGGGGCGGAGCCGAAGTGGCGGTCGTAGAAGGTCTGGCCGACCAGTTTCAGGAGGACTTCGTTGTCGGTGCCCGCGTATTCGGGGTGCTGCTCGAAGACGGCACGCTCGAAGAATTGGGTCTTGTAGGTGTTGCCGTCGGTGCTTCGCAGGTTCATCTCGTTGGAGATGGGATACCCCTGCTGGGCGAGAGAGCCGTGGGTCTGCCAGTAGGCGAGGAAGATGCCGCTGACTGTTTTGCCGGTTTCGGGGAAGGTGTGGCTAGTTTCCTGAGCGCGCGTGGATGCTGATCCAAGTAAAAGCAGCACAGAACCAACCGCGATCAGCGCAATGACAGATCTCACTTTAGACGACATCCTGATGCTCCTGCTTGCTCTCATTGAGGATCCCACTGGGATTCTCTACTAATTTATTGCTTATTATACCCAATCCCTCGATCTCCATCTCCACTACGTCGCCCGGTTTGAGCCAGCCGCCTGTGTTTTCCGGCCTCAGTTCGAGGATGCAGCCTGTACCGACCGTGCCGGAGCCAAGAACATCGCCGGGGCGAAGCCAGACGTCGGTTGAGGCCCATTCGATCATTTGCGCGAACGAGTGTGTGAGGGTATTGGCGTTGCCTTGCGAGAGCACTTTGCCATTTACGGAGGCGGACATGGAGAGGTTGTGGCGGGTTTCTGCGCCGTCGCCCTCCTGCTTTGCGAGCAGTTCGTCCGGGGTGACGAGCCAGGGGCCGAGCGTGGTAGCGAAGTCTTTGCTTTTGGCCGGGCCCATGCTCAGTTTCGACTCGAAGGTGCGCCAGGTGTCACGAGCGCTCCAGTCGTTCATGATCAGGTAGCCCGCTATGTAGTCATTCGCATCTTCGGCGGAGATATCTTTGCCGGGTTTGCCGATGATGCAGGCTATCTCCAACTCGAAGTCTACTTCATTCGAGCCTCGGGGGTAGTCTACATCTTCATAGGGGCCGTAGACGCAGCCGGGGTTGGAGTAGTAAAACACGGGGTGGTCGTACCATTCCGGGATCATGTCGAGGCCACGGAGAGCGCGGGCTGTCTTGACGTGTTGCTCGAAGGCGTAGAAGTCGCGGATCGTGCGGGGAAATGGGAGAGGCGAGAGGAGGGTGACGTCGTCCATAGACTGCGAGGTGCGCCACAGGCCTTCCTCATCGGCGCATACCGTTTCAACCAGGCCTCTCACCTGCTCCATTGCCTGCGAGCCACCATCCAGTAGTCCAAGCATGGTCATCGGTGGATGTAGACTGGACTGGCCGCCGTGCTTCTTGTTGAGCCACTCGTGTGCCGCCTCAAGGTTGAGGACGCGCGGCATCTCGCCCGAAAGGTAGATGCCAACATGCGTATCAACGCCCTCTGCGCGGTCGGGGGCTGTACGGTGGATGTGGGAGAAGGTTACTAGTTTCACAAACTACAGGTTGCCTCGGAGGTCTTGTTCACGCTCGATAGCCTCGAAGAGGGCCTTGAAGTTGCCTTTGCCGAAGCCGCGGCTGCCGTGGCGCTCGATGATCTCGTAGAAGACGGTGGGCCTGTCCTGGACGGGCTTGCTGAAGATCTGTAGGAGGTAGCCTTCGTCGTCTCGGTCTACGAGGATGCCGAGGTCTTCGAGTTTGGCGAGGTCTTCCTTTATCTGGCCCACGCGCTCAGGGGCTTCTTCGTAATAGGCGTGGGGTACGCGCAGGAACTCCATGCCGTTGTTCTTGAGGTTGGTGACCGTACCCAGGATGTCGCCCGTGATCAAGGCGATGTGCTGGACGCCGGGGGTGCGATAGTAGTCGAGATATTCCTCGATCTGGCTTTTCTTCTTGCCGACGGCAGGCTCGTTGATGGGGAACTTCACGCGCCCTGTGCCGTCCTGCATGACCTTGGACATGAGGGCAGAGTACTCGGTGGAGATGTCTTTGTCCTCGAACGAGATAAGCTGGCTGAAGCCCATGATGCGGGCGTAGTATTCGACCCAGAAGTTCATCTTACCCAGTTCCACATTGAGCACCTGGTGGTCTACAGCTTTTACGCCTGTAGGGATGCCGGGGATGTCGCGCTTGTGATAGCCGGGAGCGAACGTTCCGGCGTAATCGTCGCGGTTGATGAAGGTGTGAATGGTGTCACCGCACGCGTGGATGGCAGCCTTGCGGATGCGGCCCTTCTCACTCTCGACCCAGTGCGGCTCGACGGCACCCATCGCACCTCGTTCAACCGCGGTGTGGTAAGCGTAGTCAACATCAGGCACGCGCAGGGCGATGTCTTTCACGCCGTCGCCGTGCAAATTGACATGTGCTGCGATATCGCCTTCGGGCTGCAGGGGCGCGGTAAGGACGAACCTGATCTTGCCTTGTTCAAGTACGTAGGAAGCGCGGTCGCGCACTTTGGTTTCGGGGCCGGCGTAGGCGACGATGTTGAAGCCCATTACCTTGTTGTAATAGACAGAAGCTTGCTTGGCGTTGCCCACATAGAATTCTATGTAATCGATCCCTTGAATGGGAAAGGAGTCTTCGGTTTTAGAGGGTGTTTGCTGGGTGCTGGGGTCGCTGCTTGTGTCAGCAATATCGAGCTCTGAGTGCGTTTCGACTTCTGAGGTTTCTTCCGGCTTCATCGCTATTCCTCCGTAGATTGTGGTGCGCTTCGTCGCGCACGCCGATTATGGTCTATTCTCCCTATTCTAGCACCGGAAGCGCGTTTGGGCAAACCAACAGCCGTTGACAAGTCATCCGGGAGAGCATAGAATGAACTGGAACCCTCTAGCAACCTTTTGCCTGGTATGCCAGTAGTCAGTGAGACGGAATCTATGTCAACGTTGGGAGCAGGAGAGATATACAAGCGCTATATAAGTCCTCTACCCGCCTCCGAGCAGTTGCGGCTACTCGTTATGCTCGCGCAAGGGTTAGCTTCAGAAACTATAGCTGGCGAAAAGCCCTCACGTAGCATCATGGAATTGCATGAACTGGGCAAGGATATTTGGGTGGAGATTGATGCCCAAACGTATGTGAATAAGCTACGCGACGAGTGGGACATCGCTCACCCGTGAAGCTAGATGATGGCCTACTAGGAGTTGCTCGACTAGGTATTGACACTGCGCCTATTATCTACTTTATCGAGGCTCACCCCGTTATGAAACGATAGTCACGCCGATCTTCAAGCTCATCGCAGATAGAAGGCTAATTGGCATAACCTCGACTATCACCATAACCGAAGTGCTGGTGCAACCGTTCATGAGCGGCAATGTTAGCCTTCAGCAGGAGTATCGGGATATTTTGCTTTACAGCCCTGACTTCGAAGTCGTCCCCATAGATCTGAACGTTGCAGAGCGTGCCGCCGAATTACGTGCGCGCTACGGGTTGCGAACACCGGATGCTCTGCAAATCGCGGCTGCTTTGAGTTCCGGCTGCGAAGCATTCTTGACGAACGACGCTAAGCTTCAGAGAGTGACCGAGTTACGAAAATTGGTGCTGGATACACTCGAAGTCTGAAGTTCCTAATAGATGGCATACCTTGCGCTCATCGATACGCAAATGTGCATACATCGTTTTGCGTGTCTAAGGTAGGTGCGGCAGCTCCGCGCACTGAATAGAGTACGACCTGTGACCGGCCACTCGCCGTCGCCAATCACGCCGCACTTGCGGTACAATGTGGTGTGGTCTAAATACTTCTGTAATGCGAGGTTTTATTGCAATGACTGAGGACAAGACGCTCAATGCTGAGCAACAAAAGTATCTCGAAGAGCTATCTGATTTGCTGCGTATACCTTCGGTGTCTACACTGTCGCAGAACCGGGACGATGTGCGTAGGGCGGCGCAGTGGGTGGCGGACGACCTGACGCGCTCGGGCATCGAGAATGTGCGATTGATTGAGACCGAAGTGGGCCAACGTCACCCGCTGGTTTACGGGGATTGGATGCACGCGCCCGGCCAACCCACGATCCTGATTTACGGGCACTACGATGTACAGCCGCCCGACCCGCTGAACGAGTGGAAGACGCCGCCGTTCGAGCCTTCCTTGCGCGACGGCAACCTCTTTGCGCGGGGATCCGCCGACGATAAGGGGCAGCTGTTTTGCCACCTCAAATCAGTAGAGAGGTTGATGAAGGAAGACAGCAAGCTACCCGTGAACGTGCGCTTTCTTATAGAGGGCGAGGAGGAAGTGGGCGGCGAGGGTATCGAAGATTATGTCAAGCAACATCCGAAGGAGTTGGCCTGTGATGCGGTGCTGATCAGCGACGGGCATATGTTCGCCGACGGCCTGCCGACCCTGGATGTGGGCCTGCGCGGGATGGTGTACACCGAGATAACGGTGCGCGGAGCGGCTCACGATCTCCATTCAGGGCTATACGGCGGGGTAGCGCCCAATGCGATCAATGTGCTGTGCTATATCGTATCGAAGCTGAAGGACCTCGACGGCACGATACAGGTGCCGGGCTTCTATGATGACGTGGCCGAGGTTACGGAGGAGGAGCGCTCGCAGTGGGCGAAGCTGCCTTTCGATGAGGACGAAATGCGCGAGCACGAGATCGGTGCGAAGGCGCTTACAGGCGAGCCGGGCTATTCGGCGCTGGAACGCACCTGGGCGCGGCCCACGCTGGACGCGAACGGCATAATCGGCGGCTTCACGGGCGAAGGCGCGAAGACCGTAATCGCGGCGGTCGCGAAGTGCAAAGTGAGCATGAGACTCGTACCGAAACAGGAACCGAAGAAGATCGAAGCCGCGTTCAGGCAATACGTGGAGAGCCTTTGCCCACCATATGCAGAGGTAAACGTCGAGTACATACACGGCGCCGACCCCGTGCTGCTGCCTACCAAAACCCCTTTCATGAAGGCCGCGATGGACGCGCTGAAGGATGTATTCGGCAAGGATACGGTGCTGCTGCGCTCAGGGGGGTCTATTCCGATAGTGTCGCTGTTTGATAATGTGCTGAATGCGCCCTGCGTGCTGATGGGGTTCGGGCTACCCGACGACAACCTGCATGCGCCCAACGAGAAGATGAAGCTGGACAATGTGTTCAAGGGAATAGACGCATCGGCGCGGTATCTACGGTTGTTGGCGCGCTAGGGCGACCAACGATGAGAGTCTTAGATCTTAGATCGTAAGTCGAGGCAACCGACGACTGACGACGGATGGCGAGTGACCAGTGGGTCATGGGTAAGTACGGATCACGAAGGGCACGAGGGAAGAAGGGTTTGATAGGTCAGTAGGGGAGCATTGGTGTGTCTGCTCGAAATGTACCCGAATGGACTACACGAAAACTGTCCCTCTGGGGCGTGCTTATGTCATTAAGCTAGTAGTGAGATCTTTTACGCATGACCACAGTCGTCATAACGCATGACGCATGACTTAGCACGGTAGGAGGCGCGAGTGGACAACGATGTAGGGCCAATGACCAGGCTGTCGTCGGTCGTCGGTCGTCCGTCGTCGGTCATCCGCGTAGCAGACTTCTCGCGGGTGCTGGCGGGGCCTTATTGCACCATGATGCTGGGCGACCTGGGAGCCGATGTGGTCAAAGTGGAGTCGCCGGAAGGTGATGACACGCGACAGTGGGGGCCTCCCTATGTTGAAGGCGAGTCGGCCTATTATCTGTCGTGCAACCGCAACAAGCGCAGTATTGTGCTTGACCTGAGTTCGGAGGAAGGGAAAGGGTGGGCGCGCAAACTGGCCTTGCGGAGCGATGTGCTGGTAGAGAACTACAGGCTAGGCACTATGGAACAATGGGGCCTGGGATATGAGGAGCTTGCGCGAGAAAAGCCCAGCCTGATTTACTGCTCGATTTCGGGCTATGGGCGCACGGGGCCGAACGCAGACCTGCCGGGATACGATTATGTGATACAGGGCGCGGGCGGCATTATGAGCGTTACGGGCGAGCCGGACGGACCGCCTACGAAGGTCGGGGTAGCGATTGTAGACCTCACAGCGGGGATGTTCGCGCTCTCCTCGATCCTGGCCGCGCTGCGGGTGAGGGACATGACGGGCGCCGGGCAGAGGATCGACATTTCACTGTTCGACTCGCACCTGGCCTGGTTAGCTAACGTGGGCAGCAGTTACCTTGTGTCTGGTAAGACTCCTGCGCGCTACGGCAATGGTCACCCGAACATCGTGCCCTATGAAACGTTTCGGGCCAAAGACGGCTGGCTGGTGTTGGCCGTGGGCAACGATAGGCAGTGGCGCAGGTTCTGCGAGGCCGTACGACGTGACGACCTGTTGGAAGACGCGAGATGGACCACCAATAGCGAAAGGGTGCGGAACCGTGAGCCGTTGGTCGCTATATTGCAGGGGTTGTTCCTTGAGCGGACCGTAGGCGAGTGGCTAGCGCTTCTGGAGGAGCACGAGGTACCTGCGGGGCCTGTGAACAGCGTGGCCGACGCGCTCGAAAGCCCGCAGTCGCAAGCGCGAGAGATGGTGCAGGAGGTGGAGCACCCGCTTATCGGGCCACTGAGGATGGTGGGGTCACCACTTCATTTGGAGGCCACGCCGCCCGCGATAAGGAGGCACCCACCACTATTGGGCGAGCATACTGACGAAGTGCTGAGGGAGCTTAGCGAGCCTGAGGCCAGGGAGTGATAGAGCGAAACCAACATAGCAGAGAGGTAGAGGCGTTTCTACGGCGTGCGTTCGGGGCCGAGTGGAAGCTCTCTTTGCCACAGGGTAGCGGGCACGAGACCTATTTCGCTAGTGATGGCTCGCGCTCTTTGTTTGTGAAGCTGGGAGCCGCTATTGAGCGTGTGCAGGCAATGGCTCGACTGGGGCTTACACCTGATGTGCTGGAAGTTGATCACTTGGAAGACGGGACCAGCATACTGGTGCAGCAGTACGTTGAGGGTCGCAATCCCGGGCGTTCGGATTACCGGCAACGCCTTGAGCAAGTAGCAAATGCGATCCGTGAAATGCACAATAGCGAGGACGTAAGAGCCACACTGCCCGATTACCCACCTAATGATTATGCACAGACCGGTTTGCGTGCGCTGGCCGCTGTTCGGGCACGCTGGGACGAGGTGCGGAAACAGGTTCCCGACGTGGCGCACTCGGTAGAGCAGGGGCTTGAAGAATTGGAGAGCAGGATAGAGCATGTCGGGGGCAGTGGGCTTGTGGCTTCACATGGGGATATTTGCAACGCTAATTGGCTTCTTACGCCCGAAGGCCGCTTGTATCTTGTAGACCTCGACGCTATGGCATTAGACGACCCGGCGCTGGACGTTGGCGCGACGCTCTGGTGGTATTACCCTGAGGAATTGTGGGGCCGATTTCTGGAGGTAGTGGGTTATCAGGACGATGACGGGTTTCGAGAGCGGATGTGGGCGCGGCTGGCCCTACACTGCCTCAGCATCACGCTACCCCGGCCGGACAGTTTCGATAGATTCGATCCGACACATTACGCCCAGGCTCTGGTTGATTTCAACGCAGCACTTCGCATGAAGGATAATCCCCAAGCCCAGGACCGGTCAACACATTCTGTGATAGACTGAAGCACCATGTACGAAGATACTATCGCAGCAATCGCTACGCCGCCGGGAGAAGGAGGCATCGGCACTATCAGGCTGAGTGGGCCATCAGCAGCCTCGATCCTGGCGCGCATCTTCGTGCCCGCGTCCGGTGCGATATTATCCCCCGACGATATAGAGTCGCACAAACTGGTGTACGGTGCTGTGGTCGACCCTCACACGCACGAACGGGTGGATGAGGCACTGGTGGCGCTGATGCGCGCGCCGCACTCGTATACATGCGAGGACGTGGTGGAGGTCGACTGCCACGGGGGCGTGGTGCCTGTGCAGAGCGTGCTGGCGCTGTGTCTGCACGAAGGGGCGCGGATCGCAGAGCCGGGCGAGTTCACTCTGCGCGCCTTTCTGAACGGGCGGCTTGACCTGGCGCAGGCTGAGGCCGTGCTGGACGTTGTGCAGGCGCGCACCGACGAGGGGCTGCGGCTGGCTGTGGAGCAGTTGGGCGGGGGAGTGTCGGCGCGGGTGAAAGGGATACGGGCGCGCCTTTTGCACGCGCTGGCCCATTTGGAGGCGACGATAGACTTTCCCGAGGACGACGTGCCCCCTGCTGATGTGTCGCCCGATCTGCGGGATGCGCTGGACGATTTGATTGCGCTAATAGCGTCAGCGAACACGGGGATCATCCTGCGGCAGGGGGTGCGCACCGCTATTATCGGCAAGCCGAACGTGGGGAAGTCGAGCCTGATGAACGCGCTGTTGCGGACAGACAGGGCAATTGTTACGCCTATACCCGGCACGACCCGCGATACGCTGGAAGAGGTGGTGAACGTGCGAGGCGTGCCCCTTGTGTTAACAGACACGGCAGGCCTGCGCGCCAACGAGGACACCGACGACCCTATAGAGCGCATCGGTATGGATCGCACGCGGCGGGCGCTGAGCGAGTCGGATATGGCGCTGCTGATACTGGACGGGTCGCGGATGCTGGAGGGCGAGGACCTCGACCTGATAGAGAAGATGAAAGCTGAAGCGCCGCCTGTGTGGTTGGCGGTGGTGAATAAGAGCGACCTGGATCAGAAGCTGAACAGGCACACTCTGAAGCAAGTATTGGGCGATGTGGAAGTGGTCGAGACCTCAGCAGTCGAGCCGGAAGGCACAACGGCGCTGGAAGATCGCCTGGCGTCGCTGGCGCTGAGCGGCAAGGCAACGCCGAGGCCGGGCGAAACGGTGATCACAAGTGTGCGCCACCGGGACGCGCTCTTGCGTGCTCACCAGTTAGTGGAGAGTGCGCTTGCGGGCAGCGGACGAGGAGTTGCTGCCGCACTGGTGGCGGTGGACATACACGCCGCGTTGAATGCGCTAGGCGAGATCACAGGGGAGACCGTGGGCGAGGATTTGCTGGACGAGATCTTCCGCAATTTCTGCATCGGGAAGTAGGGCGGGACGTGCCTCACAAGATTTTCGCCAGCAAACAATCAAGGAAGAACTTGCCGTTGACGTTCGAGCTGTTAGTAGGTTCTATCTGCAAACTCTAGAAGATTGGCAAACGAGGCACACGACGCCTCTATCGACTTCATCCAGCAGGAGGTAGCACCTCATCCAGAAACCCCGTCATGGCAGCCAGCACCGGCGCAGGATCGGTCGTGTGGAGTGGATGTCCCACTCCCTCCATGCACACCACGCGACCATCTGCTAGCAGCGCTAAGCCATCCGCCACCTCTTCATCAGCCATGCCACCCAGCGCTGGATCTGCTTGGAGCAGCAGTACGGGACAGGTAATCTGCGGAAAGAGTACATGGTAATCGAGTCCGGCGTGCATAGCCTCGAACTCCACAACGGCGGTCAGTTGGTCGGGATCGAGTTGGTACAGATTGTCGGCCATGAAGTAGTAATAGGGCGCGTTGTCGGGGAAGATGGTATGCGCGGGCACCGGTTCCGTCCTTCCCTTCATCTCAATCGGCGTGCGCCGCATAGCTTCGACTATCTCCTCACGCGACAGACGTCCGCCAGCCAGATCGCGCCAGTACAGCAGTCGCTCCCGCGCCGCGCCTAATTGCGGGCGAAACCTCGCTAGGTCGAATGGGGCGTCTCCACTAATGAGAGCGCGCACAAGGTCAGGGCGCGCGGCCGCCGTCATGAGCGCAACCTGCCCGCCTAGCGAGTGGCCAAACAGCACCGATGGTGCACGCACCACCTGCTCTAGGAACGTAATTATGTCGCCTGTGTAGTCCCGCAGTGTGTAGCAACCGGGCACGCGCCCCGATTGGCCATGCCCGCGAAAATCTGGAGCGTAGACTGGCCCGTAGCGAGTGAGCGCTGGAATAATAGACATTGCTGCCTGCCACCGCGCCGATCCGCCGTGCAGTAGCACAATCGGATAGCGCGGACTGGCTTCGGGGAGTGCCGCGAACTCCGCGTAGTTGATGCGGACGGATCCGGTATCGAATTGCTGTTCGCATTCCATGTGTAGCTCCTTTAGAATAGGGCGCGGTGTGGAGCTTAGTATATCGGGTGCGAAGGCGGCACAAATCGGTTGGTAGGCCGATCTTTTTTGCGCAAATCGGTGCTATAATTAATAGGTGAGGTTTCACAGTACTTTGCAGATACAACCTGGTTGAAAAGGAAGTAAGCGCTCTAACCCCACCTATGCCCACCCGTTTCTCACTGCTTCCTACTCGCCGATTTGCAATAGGGATAACTCCTATTTTTTCTCAAAGCACGCATGCGTCGCTCGAAGTCATACTGGTTATCTGCGTGCCGTGAATAGCTCAGTATTCTAAGATGGATGTCGGCTTGTATGCGATCTTATTGTTCCGTGTAGTGCTGTCGACCTGTAGATCGTAAATTAGGTGTATGCGACTTTATCACGATACATGCTATATCCATCTTGGCCCTTACGCACGATTTCGCTGACTGTTGTATCCAACTTTATTGTTTTTCTACAAGAGAAGCAAGACGAAATGAAGGTACCACTACTCCACTGACCCGGGCTCTCCTGTCCAGATGTACCTCCTGAGTGAAGTACATCGAATGCCCACATACAGGGCATTTCTTACCACAAGCTATTTCTGTCAACCCCTTTGCCACATTTTGCCTTGCCATTATGCTCGATCTGCTTTGCTGCGGAGTATTATGGCCTGGGCGGGAATCCATCATGGGGCGATGTGAAGTCAGTTACGTTCACATCCCGTACTACAGAGTCCGGGGCGACGGTGACTGCAACTAGAGTGTGATCCGAGCAGGAGTAAGTGAGGCCACACAGAACTGCCTGCGTGTATCCTGCCGCCCCATAATCGCCTTTGGCCGCAACTATTGAATAGACAACTACGTAGTAAGTGCCGGGTTCTATTCCGCTTATCGCATACTCCTGCTGGTTGCCAGCGGTGAATATGGAGTAGAACCTGGAGCCGTTCACCTCGAGCGCATACACTTGAAACTGAGGGATAACCTCACTCGGATAGGACAGCTTGCCGAATATCACGCCCTTACCGGCTTCCGGGGTGGGTACAGGCATGGGTGTGTATAAGGGCATGGGTGGCCCGTTACTTACCTGCTTGAAGCGCAATGTTCCAAGCTGAGCGAGCAGCACGTCGTAGGGCGGCTGGTTCTCTGGGTGCAACTCGAATTCAGACCGCTCAAAGTACTGCACAGTATATGGCTTGCCATTCAATGGAGACATCTCCACATATTCATCACTTATGGGAAACCCATTCTGTGCCAAAGCGCCGTGCTGCTGCCAGTAGGACAAGAACTTGCCGCAAATTGTCTTGCCGGTCTCTTGAAAGGTTTGGCACTGCGGCGCTTGTTGAGCAGGAGCTGCAACGAGCAACTTCTGATCAGAGATGAGCACGAAGCGCAGGACTAGTGCAACTATTGCAATGAGTACACTGGCGATTGGAACTAACACTTGTCTACGCATGGTGAACCCCCTTGTGAGAATCGTAAAAGACTGTCCTCTATTGGTAATTATATACCCAATATCTCAGGTCTAACCGAGATGTCGGATCAGCGCGTCTGATTCCGGATGCAGGACGCTCACTCTAGCAAGAAATATCATCGCAAGGGTAACTCCTCGTCAAGGGAGCCCCGCTGCGCGCAAGATGCCAAAGCAAGAGGCTAGGCTCTTTGGGGCAGAAGGGTGGAGAGGAGAGGTACAGTTCAGGGGCGACCAACAGTAGTAGTTGGTCGCCCCTGATAGGCTGAGGTGCCCAGTCGGCAGCTTAGGTGGCGAGGCCGGTGCCCGCGCCCGCCCCTTGCCGCTGTGTGCGGGCCTTCACAGGCAGAACGGGTGGCTCTTGCTTGGCCCCGCTTGGACTCTGACCTGAGGCGGGCTGTAGGGCTATGCGCAGTACCGCGTCGAGGTCGTCTACGGGGATCATCTGGAGGCCGCGACGCACCTTCTGGGGGATCTCGTCGAGGTCCTTTTCGTTCTTGCGGGGCAGGACGAAGGTGGCTATGCCGGCACGGTGGGCTGCGAGCACCTTCTCTTTGAGGCCGCCGATAGGCAGCACTTTGCCGCGCAGGGTGATCTCACCCGTCATCGCCACGTCGCGGCGTACCTCTCTGCCCGTGAGGGCCGACACTAGAGCCGTTGCGAGTGTGACGCCTGCCGAGGGGCCGTCTTTCGGGATAGCGCCTGCGGGCACGTGAATGTGGATATCGGTGCGCTCGAAGCGGTCGGGGTCTATTCCCAACTGGCGGGCGCGTGAGCGGGCGTAAGTGAGACCGGCCTGCGCCGACTCCTTCATCACGTCGCCCAACTGCCCGGTCAGCAGGAGCGCGCCCTTGCCTTCCATGAGGCTAACTTCCACGCTGATAGTGTCGCCGCCCACGGGCGTCCACGACACTCCGGTTGCCACGCCCACTTCGTCCTGCTCCTCTGCCATACCATAATCGAAGCGGGGTGCGCCCAGGTAGGCCTCAAGGTCACGCTCATGCACAACGCGAGCGCGAATGCGAGGGGCCTTCTTGCCCGTGCTCTCTCCATCGTTGGAGAACTCGCTCGCCGGGGCCATGTCCGAAACGGCACTTTCTGCCAGCACTTCAATGCCCAACGATTGCTCGTCCAGTGGCTCAGTATTCAATTCTTCGAGCATAGGACCGCCGGGGGTTACGCCGTTGGAGAGCAGCACAATCTCGCCATTCGGAAGCAAATCTTCCGGCGAGTCATCGGGGAGTTGTTCTGCGACCTGCTTGGCGACCTTGCGGCAAACTGTGCCGATCTCGCGCTCCAGGTTGCGCACCCCCGCTTCGCGCGTATATTCACGTATAAGCCTGCGGATCGAGCCGTCAGCGAACTTGATGTGGGCAGGTGTCAGGCCGTGCTCCTCTATCTGCCGAGGCACCAGGAATTGCTTAGCGATGTGGTACTTCTCTTCCTCGATATAGCCCGGAAGCTCGATCACTTCCATCCTGTCCAGCAGGGCAGCCGGGATCGGGTCGAGCAGGTTGGCCGTCATGATAAACAGCACCTTCGACAAGTTATAGGGCACATCGAGGTAGTGATCAGAGAACGCATAGTTCTGCTCAGGGTCGAGCACTTCCAGCAAGGCCGCCGAAGGGTCGCCCCGGAAATCGGCCCCAACCTTGTCAATCTCGTCCATCATAAACACGGGGTTTACGGTGCCCGCCGTCTTCATGGTCTGCACAATGCGACCGGGAAGCGCGCCGATATAGGTGCGACGGTGGCCCCTGATCTCGGCTTCGTCATGTATACCGCCCAGCGACACGCGCACAAACTTCCTACCAAGCGCAGTAGCAATAGAGCGGCCAAGCGAGGTCTTGCCCACACCCGGAGGGCCAACGAAACACAGGATGGGCGAGCGCATCTTGCCCTCGGCCAGCTTGCGCACCGCCATGTACTCCAGGATGCGCTCTTTGACTTTGCCCAGGCCGTAGTGATTGGCGTCGAGCACTTGCCCCGCCATCTTGATGTTCAGGTGGTCGCGGGTTTCCTGCCGCCAGGGCAGGGTGATCAGCCAGTCGAGGTAGGTGCGTATAACGCCCACTTCGGGCATACCCATCGGCATGGCTTGGAGGCGATCCAATTCGTCCAGAGCCTTTTTCTGCACCTCTTCGGGCATCCCTGCCATCTCGATACGGGTACGCAGGTCGTTTGCCTCGCGGGTGGCCGGGTCGAAGTCCTGTAGCTCCACAGCGATGGCCTTCATCTGCTCGCGCAAATAGAACTCGCGCTGGCTCTTGTCGACCTCGCTTTGAACACGGTCCTGTATCTGGTTCTTCAGGTCCAGCACGTCAAGCTCTTTGGCAAGCATCACATGGAGAGCCTGCAAGCGCTCTATCGGGTCGGCCACCTGAAGCACTGTCTGCCGGCTTTCGTGAGGCAACTCTACTGTGGAAGCAATCAGGTCGGCCAGCCAACCGGGTTCATCCACGTTCATGGCTGCTACATAAGACTCCTCGGACAGGTTCGGCGACAGCTTGACTATCTTCTCGAAAAGCGACAATGCGGCGCGCATAAGGGCCTCAGTGCCCGAGCTTTGGTCAATAGTGTCTTCGACAATCACACCCTCGGCCACCACAAAAGGCTCGGTGCGAACGTAGCTCAGCACGTGCACGCGCCTTTGGCCTTGCACCAGTAGGGACACGGTGCCGTCAGGCATCTTAAGCGAGCGTCCGACCACGATCTCCACGCCCATATCGTAAAGGTCTTCGGGCGTAACATCTTCGTTCTCAGGATCGCGCTGGGCCACTGCCACCAGTGTACGGTCGCCCGACATGGCGGACTCGATTGCCTTCAGCGACTTGTCTCGCCCGACAAATAGGGACGTGACCATGTGCGGGAAAATCACCATGTCACGCAATGGCAACAGGGGTAGGCGCACAGTTTCGGGGCGCTTCGACCGCTTGCGCGTGCCCGTGCGAGGCGAGCGCGCACGCTTCGTGGAGGCGGGCTTGTCTTCTTTTGCATCCCGGCTCGCGTCCTGCTCGGACAGTAACTCTTCGATTATGGGCATGTCTAGTTCGCCCGACTCTTCGGCGTCCAGTAAGCCTGCAGCGTCAAAGCCGTTACTGCCCGCCGCGTGGTCGTCAAAAGTGTCGATATCGTTCTTGGGTGTAGGTGGGTTTTTCTTACGTGGCATCATCTTCCTCTTTAGATTACCTTTTAATTGTACCTGTTGGTACCCTGAATAGCAAGAGGACTTCGATCAGGCGAGGAGAGGACGAAGGTACTGTGACCGGGCTACTGCTGTCTTGTGGCACCACTTCAAAACACGAAGCACTTTTGCTTTTAGCCTATTAAATCCGGTATAGTTATACTTATGAGAAAACATGAACCGCTGGCACATCGTATTAGAGAACTCAGGCAGGACCTCGGTTGGACGCAGCAATGTCTCTCACAGGAGTGCGGGCTAAGCAGGTCCTATATTTCGCGGCTGGAAATGGGCGACATTGCCCTGCCGTCGAACGAACGGCTGCGGGCACTCTCCGTTGCCCTCCAAACAAGCACCGACGACCTGTTGCGCGCGGCGGGCTTCCTCGAACAAGATGTAGACCAGGAGGAGCTACCCGAAATCAAGACGTATCTCCGCGAGCGGTATGGCATCTGCGAACCGCACGTTTTGCACTCAATAGAAGTCCTCGTGAAGTGCCTGCAGACCGGCCCCAAAGAGCAGGTTTAGCCGCATAGTCCTACCTAATCCCAGGCATTGTGTGACTAATGGGCTATTTGCTCATGCGAGCTGGGTGTTTACAATGAAAAGGATAAGAAATAGAGAAGTTGCTGTCATGCTCCTCCTGGTTCTGAGGTCTCGAAAGAGACCTCTTTTTGTTTAACCTTTTCCATAAACGGGCACCGACACATACCCACGAAAGAGGCAGAGGCTTATCTGGGGTTTTACATCCCAGGCAGAGGGCAGTGCCCCCTGCACCATTCTTCCGCTAACGCCGTGTGCGCCTGATTGCGTTACGCAGTCGCGCGGCTTCTGGAGCGAGAACGACGGTGCCGGCGAGACGACGTGTTGGCCTGCGGTGTGCCCGGCGCCGGGCGATCCTGGCGGGATTGCGCAGCCTGCGGGGACACCGGCATGAGCAGGCGTCCATTCGAGCGTGGCTGCGGTGCCTGAGTTCGAGGACCCTGCGGGCGTCTGCCACGAGGCTCTCTCGGCGGGCGGGCAAACTCATTGTCACGGGCCGGTCCGGGCTGACTATAGTCGAAGTCTTTGACTATGCGCCGCTCAACTTTCTTGCCAAGTGCACGCTCAATTGAGCGCACCATAGCCGCGTCTTCCTCGCTTATGAGGGTGTAAGCGTCTCCGGTCTTGGCCGCACGGCCTGTGCGCCCGATGCGGTGGGTGTAGGCGTCCGCCGTGTTGGGCATGTCGTA
>DATINP010000040.1:0-11733 GCA_035474135.1 Chloroflexia bacterium
CCTACAGGAGTGCTCTCACAAAGGGCAAGCAGTACGAACTCTTGGCCGAAAGAGATGACAATGTAAGCGTGCGCGGCGACAACGAACTAATCCGCTGGTATCCCTCATTATGCTTTGACCTTGAAGGCAACCCCGCGCCCAGACTGAGCAGATGGAAATTCGATGACCCACCTGATAAGCTACCCGAAATGCTAATCGATGTGCAAATGCAGTTCGACGATGGAGCATACAGGTGGTCTATAATCGCTACGCCTACAAGCCTGAAGAACCTCTTGGAAGAGCGCGACATGGAGCCTGGATTCTGGGCATCTCACATGATCGTCGTCCGTAGCCTCAACCCAGCCGACATAAGCCTTACGTTGTCCGACCTTGACCGCCAGGGCGACCTGCTGGATGCCTCCAGGCTCCTAGAATATGAAGAAGAGCAGTCTCCTGATCGGGATGGCCGTACTTATACTTGGTACTCTGTTGGCCCCGCGAAAACGACGCCCTGAAACTACACTAGCTCAGTTTGGGGATCAGTCTGCCCTCGTAGCGCGGTAGTCAGCCACAGCCCTATCAGATATGCCCCAATAGCCACCAGAAATATCGCTCCGGCTGCGGCCAGCGTGGCTACTTCTATCGAACCTCTGTCAAAGCGGGCGTCTGCCGGGAAATAGCGGTAGAATGGCGAGACGATTCGGTCGGTGGCCCAGTAGATGAAGCCTGGCAAGGGCACGTTCTCACGCACCCCTAGTGAGCGCATCCCGAACCGCAGCAAGAGTGCCACCACGGGCACCCCTACCAGCGTCCACCCTACTATTGCCGGTATCGCCTGCCGGTAACGTTCCATATCGAGAATTCAGCCTGATACTCGCATTGAAACGCCAATGCGCTATCCTAATCTCGGTCTTCCACCGTTGCACTGGTGATCTTGTCGCCGACCGCGATCTTCTTCACGACATCGAGGCCCTCGATCACCTGGCCGAAGTTGGTGTACTCGCCGTCGAGCCAGCCCGAGTCGCTCTTGGTAATGAAGAACTGGCTGTCGTTGTTACGCGACTTGTCCTGGCCACGCGCCACGCCCAACGCGCCGGCACCAAAATGCACCTTGTTATACTCGGCGGGCATCTTGCCGCCGCCTGTGCCGTTGCCCAGCGGGTCGCCGCCCTGGATAACCCAGTTCTCGACGCGGTGGAATATGCGCCCGTTGAAGTCGCCCGCGTTCGCCTTCTGCGTGAAGTTAGCGACTGTGCCTGTCACTCCGTCCTTCGCGTCGGTCAGTAGTTCGCACACTATCGTGCCCTTGCCTGTTTCAATTACCATTACTTTCATCCTGTACCTCCTGTGTGAGTCGCAGATCTTAGATCTTAGATCGTAAGTCATACGTAATGCGTCATGCGTGGTCGGTCGTCAGTCGTCGGTCGTCCGACTTATGATCTAAGATCTAAGATCTGCGACTCGCCCGGCTCGCCCTCTTACGGCATCTTGTCGGTTATCGTCACTTTGGTCATCTTATCACCAATCGCGATCTTGTTCACTACGTCCATCCCCTGCACTACCTGGCCCCAGTTGGTGTACTGGCCGTCGAGGAAGGCGGAATCTGTTTTGGTGATGAAGAACTGGCTGTCGTTGTTTTGGCTAGGATCGTTGCCCCGCGCCACACCCAGCGCGCCCGCCTTGAACGTAAGCTTGTTGTACTCCGAGGGCATTGTGCCCCCACCTGTGCCATTGCCTGCGGGGTCACCGCCCTGGATAACCCAGTCCTCGACGCGGTGGAAGGTCAGCCCATTAAAGAAACCTGCGTCGGCCTTTTGCTCGAAGTTGGCTATCGTCTTGCTCACCCCCGCCGAGGCTTCGGTGTAAAGCTTCGCTACTATCGTGCCCTTGGGTGTCTCGATCACCATGTACCTGTCGGTGGAGGCGGCAATCTGCGCCCCTTTCCACGGCTGGAGCAGCAACAGGAACACCAATGCAACCAGGATGATGAACCCCAGCCATATCACCACGTATCGCTGTGCGCTGAAGGGCGGCAGCGCTCTGTCGAATGCTCCCATAAATCCTGTCTTTGGAGGCGGTTGGCCCCTTCTCCCGGCGCCGTACACCTGCTGGCGAGCCACAGGGGGCCTTGACCCACCCTTTGCAGCCCCGGTGCCGGGCCGTTGGTTCGTCTGTCCAGGCTTCTTCGAGCCGCTATTACTACTTGTATCGTTTGCCCTGTTCTTCGGTGGTTGCGACATGTATCCCATCCTGAAAATAAGAATATTGCCTGCCGTTTTGTGATCCGCGGTCACACAAGCATCGGGACTTTGTAACATATCGGCACAGGCCCGTCAACCTGCGTTATAAACGGCACGTTCACAATTACCTCATGTGGTTGGTTGCATTATCCTCGTGCAGTGGTACAATGAGTGCGCTTCCGGCAACGTGGGAGGCTGTCTCATCCCTCGCGTCAGAGCGCCCTGGCCCGGAAACCATACAATCACGACCTTACGACAAGAACCTGCAAGGAGGACAAAGGAATGGAAAAGATAGACACATCAGACTGGTACAAGGTGATCGCCGAGGTGCTGGGCACGTTCTTCTTCTTCCTCATTGGTATAGGCAGCGCCCTGTTCGCGGGCGGCACGGGCGTTCTCTACGTGGCCCTCGCCCACGGCATAGCCCTCGCACTGGCTATATCGTTCCTGGGTCATATTTCGGGCGGCCACTTCAATCCTGCCGTCACTCTCGGTATGGTCGCTACGCGCAGAATGAGCGTCACACTCGGGGTTCTGTACATAATAGGGCAGATCCTGGGGGGCATCCTTTCCTGCCTGGTACTCCTTATCACGGTGCCCAACGGGAGCGCCCTGCTCTCTCCCTCGGCAACGCCCAACCCGGCTGAAGGGGTCAACTTCTTGCAGGCCGTGATACTTGAGGCCGTGCTGACCTTCTTCCTCGTGATGGCAGTGTTCGGTACCGCCGTGGACAGACGCGGCCCCAAAGTGGGCGGCTTCGCGATAGGCCTGACCGTATTCGCGGGCATCCTCATCGCCGGCCCCCTCACAGGCGGCGCGATGAACCCCGCTCGCGACATCAGTCCCTACATCGTCTTTGGCCCCTACAACGCCAACATCCTCATCTATATAATCGGCCCGATAATAGGTGGTGTGCTGGCGGCCCTGCTTTACAGTGCAATCTTTCTACCAAAAGATGAAGTCAAGTAGCTCCGTGCGGCTGGCGTGCTGAGTGCGGATCGGTGTTGTCCGTAGCGGTTTTTGCAACTTTTAGGCTCGCTCACTCGTTTAAACGTTAGAAGCCGCAGCGCGCCTTCTCTTGGATCCGCCTGCGGCCCCGATTCACGATTCGCAACGCACAACCCACCACGGAGTTTGCTATGCCTAAACTAATTACCATGCTTTTGCTAATATTCGCCTCGTTCTCGCCCCTCGCCCAGCCATCGGCCCAACCGTCGGATACTAACTGCCGGACCTTCCCCGAAACGGGCAAGACCGTCTGTGGGCGTTTCCTCGAATACTGGGACCAGAACGGTGGACTGGCCCAGCAAGGCTATCCCATTTCAGGCGAGTTTGAAGAGCGCTCTGACATCGACGGCAAAACCTACGTCGTGCAATACTTCGAGCGCGCTGTGTTCGAGCACCACCCCGAGAACCAGCCGCCGTACGATGTACTGCTCTCGATGCTTGGCCGCCTCGAACTTCAGGCTAACTACCCCAACGGCGCGCCTGTCCTTCCGCCTCCCATGACTCCCGGCGCGACCCTTTTCTTCCCTGAAACGGGCTTCTACATCGGTGCGCAATTCCTGCAATACTGGCAAGAGCATGGCGGGCTGGCCCAGCAGGGCTACCCCATCTCAGGCCCTTTAACTGAGAACGTCACGCCCGACTCCGGTCCGCTACTGGTGCAATACTTCGAGCGCGCCCGCTTCGAGCTTCACCCTGAGACTGGAGACATCCCCTCCATCCTACTCTCTCGCCTCGGCGCCGAGAGGTACGAGAGCCGCTATGCTTATGGTGAACCCGTCGCGGGTGATGCCTGGTCTACTTTGCGTGCTCGCGCGGTCGACTTGCCCTCTCTCGCGTCTGGCGAGGGTTGCACACCTGACAAGGCGGGCACCGTCAATCCCAACTTCGGCCCCGTGCTGGGTGATGGCCCTGCATACCCGATAGGCTTCGACGCGAACGGCGTGTACGACTACAAAGGCACAAATCAGGATGGTGGTTGGTACAACCTGAAGGTGCTGTGGACCGTTGACCCGGCGCGCTACTCGGGCCCAATCCTGATCCGGGGCCACCGGATCGACGGTCCTGATGAACTGCGCTTTGGCACCGGAGCCAATCCCTCGGT
The DNA here is from genome assembly GCA_035474135.1 of Chloroflexia bacterium. Taxonomy (GTDB): domain Bacteria; phylum Chloroflexota; class Chloroflexia; order QHBQ01; family JADMIH01; genus JADMIH01. Next base: position 4,330 of record DATINP010000040.1, read on the forward strand.
GGAGCTACACCTCGACCCCGCGAGTGCGACCGTCGGGTCAGCGTCAGACCCGAACAACTGGCCAAACTGGCCCACTAACACTCGCTTGCGCGCCCCCGGCTGCTATGCCTACCAGATAGACGGCACCAACTTCACCACGGTGATAACCTTCCGCGCCGACGACAAGTAGCCCGGCGAGAGTCTTGACGCTGGCTTCGAGCAGGTGTTATACTTACCCTGTTCAACTCGGGCCTGTAGTTCAGTTGGGAGAATGCTACAATCGCACTGTAGAGGTCAGGAGTTCGAGTCTCCTCAGGTCCACACACGTAAAAGCCCTCAGAATACGTTTCTGGGGGCTTTCTCATTGAAAAGACAGCAATCGGGACAGCAGTCCATTACTCTACTTCACCTGGACAGTTGTGCCAAACGACGTGGGGTGGCTGCTTTGCGCTATGGATTATCGAATAGCGCCTGGCTTACCATTGACATTCCGTTCATGCGGCCGAATTCGATAGCGGCACGAGCTTCTTCCATCAAGCTATCGCTGTCGCTACCGTCCTCCGGAAACGTAGCCTGGCCTATGATGACGTTTGCTCTCAACTGTTCAGCGATCAGGTGAATGAGCCTGACGGCGAGGGTTTCGCCGCCCATTCGCGGCGTGTTAGGCAGAAGCAACACCCATTCCACAGAAGGGCTGTATCCCACACGGTCTACAGCACGAAGTTTGTTGAGCAAAAGCTCGGTCACTTTTCTACGCAACTCCTTCTCAGTACCGGTATTGCCTTGCGTTTTCCGGGCTTGCTCGTTTGCCATCTGTATTACTGCCACTGTGAGAGGTTCATTGTAGCGCCGTGCACGTATGATTTCGTAATTGAGAAGCTGTTGTATGTGGCTTGCTCGGACAGCGCCTGTCTGCTGGTCATACAGCGTCAGGTCGTCTATCAATTGGGCCTGCTGCACAAGTCTCCGTTCAGTGCCGCGCAGCCCGCGAGATAGGCTCCAGGCGCCGAGGGCGGTGGCCACCAGCAGGCATATACCCAGTAGTCCCTCGGGCATAGTAATGCCGCCACTGCCGCCCATTACCCACACCGCACCATATAGTACAAGTGCCCCGCACAGCGCTCCCAGGCTTACCAGCCAGTGGGGATTCGTGACCGCACCCAGCGCCGTCATCGTGAGCAGTGCCAGCATCAAGAATTGCACATCCGAAGGGCGATTCCAGATTGCCGCAGCTATAATGGCTGCAAAACCTGTGACGCCCAGGCTGGTAAGTACACGAGGGGTGAATATCTTATTCACTGACAGCCTCCCTTACGCCTGCCCGCATCCTAAATGCGGTAAGCAAGACCGTTATAACTAACAGAACAATGATTACCACGCCCGCAAGTATGGCCACCCACACAGGCGATTCCTGCTGAATGATCACAGCGGTAAGAGGCCTGCTCTCCTGTAAAGAGAGCGTAGATACATGCCCGTCCTCGGTGATGAGTGCCAGGTTGCCATTGAGCGAACCTTTCGTTACCGCGTCCACCGCCCAGCCGATCGACCTCTCGCTGGTACCACTCACCAGCAGGACAGAGCGCTCCTGGTGCCAGGGCGAAGCTACTATTTGCAGTATGCCTATCGGTTGCTGATTTTGTACTGATAAGAGCACCGGCGCATCGGACGCTTCGCTTACCTTCTTGCCTCGCCATTCCAGCGTGCCCTCTGAGTTGAATTGCAAGGGCAAGACAGCCTGCAAGGCGGGTATAAGCGGCTCGACACCGGGCATACCGACCACGATCAAGTGGTCCGACGGCAAAGTTGAGGGGTCGTTTGCCGTTATCACCGGCAGGTAGGTCATGTCGCTCTTGGTCTGCCCGCCAAGCCTTGCGGCAAGCGTCAGGGTCTGCGACACCACTTCTGTGTCCGGCGCCTGTGGCAACACAACTGTAGTGTCCTGTAAAGCACCGGCCCTGATGAACGGTGCGCCCAGCACGCTCAAGTCCGCCTGTGACGTGGCTTCAACGAAGGGCAGGTCAAGGTTGCTGTCGTGGTGAATTGTCCCCCATGCCACGTCGTCGAAGCCGGAATCACAGGGATTGTCGTCCTGTGGGCGCATATCGAAGATTGCGGAAAGGGAGTTCGCTCCGGACCGCAGCACGGATGCCGGTATAGCCAGGCTCAAGCTGCCGCCCGTGGTATTTTTCTCATCCAGGCGCGTGCTGCCAATCGCCGTGCCGTTCACCTCAACTATCAATAGCGACCTATCATCCAGGCCATCCGCGTGGCTAAAATGGATAATAGCCTCCGGGTTCACGTCGAACTTGAAGTTCTGCGGCAGAAAGAATGAGACACTCACCGACTGCCGGCCCCGCCCTTTCACTGTCGGGTCGTTGGTGCTCAGGGTAAGCTCGCCGAAGGTATGCTGCCCGGGCGTGATATCTCCTTTGGCAAGGCTATCGATGTCGGGAGCCTCGGTAATCAGCGCGTATTGCCCGTGGAGCAACTTGACATAAGAGCGTGAAGCCAGGCTGAGCGCGGCGCGCCGCACCCCCTCTTCGCTTCCTCCGCTCACAAGCAGCACGGGTGCGACATCCTTCTCGTTCTGCTGCCACTCGAAGATTTGCAGCACTCCCGTATCGGGCGCGATGGGTTTGCCCTGGTAGTCCAAATACTGGTTGCCGGCAGCATCATACTTGAGAGGCAGGTTTTGATCTCCGAGCCACGCGAAATCTTTGCCTGTGCCTATGGCTAGCGAGGGCGCGGCAGGCAGCGTTCCGTCGCTATAGACGACAGGGTGCAGCGCTCGCCCGCTGCTTGCCTGCCCCAGCCAGGCCACCATGGATGAAGCAGCAGTCAGCACCGTGTCCGACGGATTGGCAGGAAGCAAAACGTCCACTGCTGGGTCGGGGCCGAGCGCGGCCCTGTAGAGTGGCGCGGGGTAGTTCGCCAGGTTCAGCGTAGTGTCGAACTGAATAGGCGCACCGACGCTGTACAGGATGCTGGTGTCAGGGAAGATGGTGGCCCACAGCAGGGGATCATTCGGGTCGCTGCAGACTTGGTCGCCCGTGTCGCGTCGCAGGTAAAAGACCAGTTGCAAACTGTTGAAGTCGGGATTTACAAGGTCAGGCGACAGAGGCACGTCAAGCCACTGCTCTGCGCCCTTACCAGTGGCTAATGACAGGCCCGTGGTGTCATGCCCGTTCAGCCGCACGGTGAAGCTCGACTTGTCACCCTGCAGCAGGTCAGAGTAGCTGAAGTGGAGGCGGATCTTGCTGTCCGCTGTGAGTTGAACTGCGCCCGGGCCGGGCAGAAAGAACTCCGCCGAGGCTACAAGGCCGCGCACGGTGGTGACATCGTAGCCCCTGTCCTTAAGCGTAAAGGAGTATGCCGTAGCGGTCGTGGTGCTCTGCGCCCCCGCAGGAGTAGCGGGAATCGCCAGCCAGCCAACGCAGGCAAACAGGATCAAGAACGACAATATTGCATATTTGAACTTCATAAGTACTTCCCTCTCAAGAAATGCGGTATATGGAACACATAACTTGGTCTTCATTTCTTACTTTCCGGTTGAGTGACACGATAAAGGCGCCACCCCATTTGTCCGCCAAAGTCGTGCACCAACTGCGCATATGGCCAGCGGCTCTCATAGAGCATTGGATAAGCGTACTGAATTGCACCCGGTTTTCCGGGGTCGTTGTTTCGTAGCAAGATGTAGTCAATATCTTGAGCGGCGTTGGCTATTATCTCGTCGTAGTCGATGTCGCTTGGGATCACGAAGCGATTCGGCTGTCCAGCCTTGTCTATGATGGGATAAGTATCGCCCTGGTCAACGAGAATACGTGCATCAGCCAGCACGTCGCTTCGCAGATAGTCGCCCACGACTTGCTCTTCTGCCACGCTGACGGAGGAGCTACTATAACCCCCACTCGACGGACCAGTTTGAGCGAGGCTTTGTCCGGGCCACAGCAGCAGGACCGCGGCACCCAGACTAGCGGCAAGGAGCAATGCGAGCCAGATCGTGGGCTTTGCCTGCGTAGCGTTGCCGATGTCAGTATCATGATCGCCGGTATCGCGGCGGTTAAGTACGCAAATTAGCACTACGAAAGCCAGTAGTAAGGTGTACACGAGAGCCCTGCCTGGGTTGTTGAGCACGCCCAATGGCGAAGAAAGCGTAGCGGTTCCTGATGGTCCGGATAGTTCATTGGCGGAAACATACAGGTCGGCGTTCAGGAAGGCAAAAGGATCGCGCATCGAAATCAAGTTGAAGGCAAACCAGAAGAGCAGCGTATAGAAGATAGGCATAATATACAGGGTGAGGCGCGCAAGGGGGTGAGCCATGCCACGCCTTTTCAGCCCGTACAGGAATGCGGCGGCCACAACAACACCGAACAACAACGACTCGTAGTTGATCAGAAATGCCCCCGTTATGCCAAGTCCGCTCAGTCCCAGGTAGCCAGGTTGTCCGGATTGCCACCACGCCGCCAGGCCGTATATCGCCAGCAGCAAGCAGGTAATCAGCAAAGAGGCGCTTGAACCACTGGCCGCGTACAGGAGGATTAGCGGGTTGGTGGCATATAAGGCTACTGGCAGCCATCGCATACGCCCCTGGAAGCCCAGCACCCCGAACAACCGGTAAAGCAGTCCCAGGCTTGCGGTTGAGGCCAACGCCGACAATACATTCGCCGAGAATTGCGGCGCGTTGAACAGCACCCCCAGTAGCCACACCAACGGCAACTGCAGGCCAGTAGTGAGCGGGCCCCACGCGGTGAGCAGAGCGCCGTAATGAGGATTGCGGCTCCAGAGTATCGCCGCTGCCGTACCCGTGCGCGCAGACGCATCAGGAGCCACCAGCCCGAAGATGCCGGTTGCCCACGCGCCTAATAGCAAGTAGAAGGCGAGAACACAGAGCGCCCACGACCACGTGGGGAACGAGAAACGGCGTAGTGGACGTGAGGTGGGCTTGCCGATCCGGGACTTGCCACTCCTTGCCTCGTACCAGGTATAGAGTGGTATCATGGCGCGCCTCCGGTCAAGCTGCGATAAAGACGGAACGGACCGATCTGGCTGTCGAGCACGAGGCCCGGTGCGCCTTTATCGTAAAGCTGCGGGTAGGCTTCGTGCATGATCATGAAGCGCGGGTCGTCGGCCCTGGTTTGAGACATCAGTACATAGTCAGCCACGGCAGAGGGGTGCAGCAGCGCCTCGTTGAAGTCAGGATCACTTGGCACAATGAACTTCTGCGGTATAGTGCTGAACAGTATGACCTCGTCAGTATCTATATCGCCCATGATTTTCACAGGCTTGTCTGCGAAGCGTGCCCGCAACACCGCAGCCGCGTCGCGTTCAGGGGCATAGTTGTCGATCAGAGTGCCGGGGTTTTTTAGAGCGTGGACGAAGTCGGTCTCTTCAAAGACGATCGTATCAGCGAAGATGTGGGCCGGTCCCGCTTTCTGCATTGCCTCGGCGCTTGTCCACACCCCCGCCGCCAGCAAAGCCAGCGTAGAAACAAGTAGAGCCTGCCTGGCCCAGCCTTTACGGTCGCGCAGTAGAGCCGCGGCCAGAAGCAGGCCTGCGGGCTGCATGCTCACAAAGAAGCGCAAGAAGCCGAAAGTCTGACCGGAGCGGTAGCTATAGAGCTGGAACAGCGGCACCGCCAGCAGCAGGACAATCACCGCCATAAGGCCTGCATCGCGCCTCCTCACTACCTCTACGATGGCTGCAAAGAGAAACGCCAATAGCAGAGGCGACAAAGCGAGCAAGGTGACCACCAGGAACTGGGCGGTCGCACCCCAGGAGCCTTGCAGAGCGATTACCTGGGCGTTGGACGCGACATTGCGAACTATAAAGGCATTAGAATAGGGATTGTGCGCAAAGAAGAGCGGGTCGCCCATAATGAGCCAGTTGAAATAGAGCCACATGCCCACCCCGTACGAAATGGGTACAAGATACGCCAGCAGGTTGGCCTCGATGCGTGGGGGGTTAAAGGAGCGCCCCCGCAGCACGAATATCAGGCACATCCCCGCCGCGAACACCCCGGCATAGGGTATGGCGTCGTAACGGCAGCCGAACATGAGCGCGGTCGCCAAGCCGCCGAGCGCCAGGTTGCGCCACTGTCCATCGGCTTGCCAGCGAATGAAAGAGAAACTGGCGAGCGTGAAGAAGAGCAGAAAGGGCATCTCGCTCATGCCGTTGCCCGCATAGAAGAGCCACATCGGGTTCAGAACGAACAACACCAGCGCCGCTATCCTCCAGCGCGCTCCGACGTTGGCCCACCGTAGCGCCCCGTTGAGGGAGGTCAGCATGGCACCCGCTGATAACGCCGTTACCACGCCACCGCTGAATCCATAGTAGGCCCATTTGGGATCGATCACCAGCGGCAATTGAGCCATCGTGGGCAACGGAGGCCATACGAACCCAATGGCTGCCAGGCGCGGGAAGCGGGCATGTTCAATGCGGATGGCGCTGAGGGTACGACTGAGCGCATCGCCCAGAGCAAGCTGTACACCGAAACTGAGCCACGCCGCCAGCCCGATAAAGATCGCACTTGCCGAGAGGAAGATGAACAGGCTTTGACGTTGCGCCAACCACGCAGGTAAGCTTCTAGCTGACGAACGCGCCACAGTAGAGTGGGCGCCGTCATGCAGCCCTGCCGGGATGTCTGCCATCGTATTCCCTATTGCTTGTAGTGCGCTATTCCGACTCATGCTTTCCTTCTAGCCGTGACAATCTCTAAGTCCGTTACTATTCCCTGCCGGCGACATCAACCGAGCTCATACCAGGTCCTTCAGTGAATTAGCCTTTTCCATATTGGGCACGCCCTTATCCAGGCCATGTATGGTCTTCTCCCAGTAGAACGGCTTATACAACAACTGGATAAATCCCTTCCAGGCCCCGATGCTCATCAGGATCCAGTAGATGGGGCTTAGCAGTGCGTATTTGACCATGTCGTAGAACTCGCGCCGCAACGACCCGGCCACGTTCATATAGGTGAAGGCGAAATTGCCGATGAACAGATTGATGGCACCAATGTAGTAGATGGCAGGCGGGAACATCTGCTGCACCACGTTCCACTCGGTGAGGAACCACAGAGTTGTAAGCAGCCAGTATATGGGGTTGAGCAAGAAGCCCAGGAAGGTGCCTCCCACGGTCAAGTTAAAGCCGAAAAAGGCCTTGGCGCCTATTTCCTTGTACAGCGTGACAGGGTGGCGCATATGCACAAGCCAGGTCTGGATATAGCCCTTCACCCAGCGTGACCTTTGCCTGACCCAGTTGGCGAGGTCGCTGTTGGCCTCCTCGAAGGTGGTCGAGTCGATCATCGCGGTCTTGTATCCGGCCTTATAGAGGCGCACACCGAGGTCCGCATCTTCGGTAACGTTATAGGGATCCCACGCGCCCAGCCCTTCCAAGAGGTTGCGGCGGAAGTGGTTTGATGTGCCGCCGAGC
>DATINP010000041.1:0-4177 GCA_035474135.1 Chloroflexia bacterium
CCCATCCGGATGGAAGCATCGTTCAGGGCTATTTCACTGAAGAGCTCGGGCATACCTTCGTGCAGCCTGTGGCTCAGGTCAATCAGCGTGGTCATTGCTACATTTATAAACGCAACAGGGCGAAATTACAACTTCGCCCTGTTAGCTCTTTATGTGCGCTCTCTTATTCGCCATCGCGCTCTTTTTTCAACTCGCGCTCGACGGCGGTGCCTCTGATCCAGAGGTTGTCGTCTTCGTCCAGCCAGGTTTCACTCATCGAATATCTGAGCGCCTGGTGTGAGTAGCCCGACAGTACAAGATAGTCGCCTGTAGTGCGGTCTTTTAGCAATCCGTCTTTTACCTTTAGTGAAGTCTCTATCTGTATCATGCTCTCTCTCCTATCCGATGGGTGCGGTTAAAACAGGCAAGGACTGCTCCTTGCGGAGAGCAGTCCTCGCTCTAAGCCTGGGCTTATCAAGCCTCTTTGCCTGTGTAAGCCCATTATGGCATACTGCTGATGCACAGTCAATAGGCCATAAGTAGGAAGAATGCGGGGATAAATTGAGGAGAATTACAAGAGTTATCCACAGCGGGCCGCTCTTTGTTGGCCCGGCGGCTGACAATGGGCAGCGCGGCTATGTCGTGAGTCACCCATCATCTGAAGGCCGCGATACGCTTCCGGGCCTTCCGCGCCGTACTGAGCAAGCGTTGCGCAAAACGGGCCACTTGCCGTTGACCGCCGGCGAGACCATCACTCTGGTGGAAGAGACCGTCCTTCGCGACTATGAATTTGGGCCGATCAAGCGATCCGCTGTTCGGCCCGAAGCTGTGTATGTTATTGACAGTCGTGGCGTAGTCCGCCTGCCTTTGCGGACCAGGTGGACGAGGATCGCCCTGCCCGCTGCGCTATGCGCGCTGGTGCTACTGCTCGCCCTACGGATAAGCAAGTGACCGGGTGCAAGACAGCATGAACCCAACTAGTGGAACGGCGGTGGGCCACCCACGACTTACGATCTAAGATCTACGATCTAAGATTCAAACAACCTGGGCTGTTCGGACTCGGTTTCATCGAGCTTGATGGGGTATGGGATTCCTATGTGCTCATAGCCTTTGCGGGTTGCCATGCGGCCTCTGGGCGTTCTAACCAGGAATCCTAGCTGGAGCAAGTACGGCTCGTACACGTCCATGATCGCGTCTGTTTCCTCGCTGATCGAGGCCGCAATTGTGCTGAGGCCCACCGGCCCACCCTCGAACTTCTCGATGATGGTGTGCAGAACCCGGCGGTCGGTCTCGTCGAGGCCGAGGTGGTCGATTTCCAGCCTGCCCAATGCATCCATAGCCACGTCTCGAGTGATCACGCCCTGTGCGCGCACCTGAGCGAAGTCGCGGGCACGCCTCAATAGCCTGTTCGCCACACGCGGGGTACCGCGGCTGCGCAGTGCAATCTCGACCGCCCCCTCCGGCTCGATCTCCACACCTAGAATAGTGGCCGACCGCCGGACGATCTTCTCCATAGCATCCTGAGAGTAGTATTCCAGCCGGAAGGTGACCCCGAAGCGATCACGCAACGGCGACGAGAGCATCGCCAGGCGGGTGGTCGCGCCGATGATGGTGAAGCTTGGCAAGTTGAGCCGTAGAGAGCGCGCGCTCGGACCCTTGCCGATCATGACGTCCAACGCGTAGTCTTCCATCGCCGGGTAGAGCACTTCCTCGACCGTGCGGTTCAGACGGTGGATCTCGTCAATGAACAATATCTCGTTGGCCTTCAGGTTGGTGAGGATGGAAGCCAGGTCGCCCGGGCGCTCGATAGCAGGGCCTGACGTGGTCTTGATAGGCACGCCCATTTCGTTGGCGATCACAGAGCTAATGGTGGTCTTACCGAGACCGGGAGGGCCGTAAAAGAGTAGGTGGTCAAGCACATCTTCACGCGCCTTGGCCGCTTCGAGCATGATCTCGATATGCTCCTTCAGCTTCTCTTGCCCGATATACTCGGCAAGCCTGCGCGGCCTCAGCGTTTGCTCTATCTCTTCTTCGTTCTGCCTGGTCTTTGCCGATATTAAGCGTTCTACCATGGTATTGCCCTCGCTACTAACACTAGAACATATTTGCTATATTATACCACACCTTCGGCAAAATGATGCAAGCAATTAACGAGAAAAGCTGCGGATTGATGCGTGACTTATGATCTAAGATTTACGATCTCCGATTCGCTATGATTTGCGATGCAGGATTCGTCCTATCAAGGATTTACGCTTGGGCGGCGCGGTGAAGCGATAGGCCTGCGCGGCGAGGCGGCGGGCGCGGGCTTTGTCGGTATTGGCGTTGTATTCTTCCTGAATCGCTTGCTCTTTATTCCAAGTGAGAAGTCCTACAAGCAAGATGACGGGCGTGGCAAGCGTCTGCCATTTACCGAGCTTTCCCCACTCAAGCTTGGCCCAGTTGAATAGCTGGAGGGGATTGGTGTTGGTGTAGGGCGCGACCGGGTAGCCCAGCTTCTTAGCGGCTTTGCGAGCCTGCGCCATCGCTTTGCGCGGCGGCACCGGGAAACCTTCGCTTCCCCGCATTATCTTGAGGGCATCGAGCCTCGACTTTTTCTGTAGCTCCACGACCTTCTTTTTTGCCATATCAGCTGCCTCCAATTGAGATCTTCGTTAGGGAAAGAAGTGACTGTTTGGCGACAACCCCAAACCCTTGCACCTCTTCTGCATCAGGCGTCCTGACTATGCGCTATGGACTTTCGATAAAGCGCACATCGCTATACCCTAGCCCGTTTACTAGGGTGCGTATTACATCCTCAGCATTCGCCTGGGCCTTGCCCAATATATCGTCTTCCAAAGCGCCCTGCACTATCTGCTGTTCGGCTACCTGACGTATCTGGGTTTCCAAGTTGGGGTCGGGCTTGTTGAATATACCCGTCTGGCGGTCATACACGTAGGTCTTGTCGTTGTCGAGCTTGCTGGATAGTATTTTGGCTTTGGGCAACCTGATTGTGACCGTGTCGCTCACCACCGTAATATCGCCTGGCGCGAGTTCGGCCAGGTCCACTCCCGCGACTACTTCGCCGTGTGCGACCAGCAGGATCTTATCGCTGGTCAGGAAGTCGGGCAGGGGGCCTGTGCTTTCGCCACTTACCACCTTCTCAAGCTGATAATGTACAGTTTCCAACCTTGCGAGGGCGCGCACCTGGTCTATCACCGTGGGACGGCTGGTATCAATCGTGACTGTGGGCGTGGTGACAAGGCCGAACGACGGGATCAATCCGCCCAATTTGCCCAGTCCGTCCAGCCCATTCCGCAATGTGGCGAACGCAAGAAGCGCACACGACACCATAAGGAGCGAGATCGTAATGCCCACAATGGCGCAACCCGAAGGACCTTTGCGTACCTGCACAGGAGGAGTCTGCGCCGGCACAGGTGGCTGGTTTTGGAGCGCCCTCTCTTCAAGCGGAGCTATTTGCCTCGACTGTGCGTGCGCCGGGTGGTGCACCGTCTTGCTCGGCTCGTCCAAAGCCTGAGTTTGGTCTATGGGCGCCGGTGTATATAGAGTGCCACTGCGCACAGCCGGACGTTCTATGTACCACTCGCCATCACCGTCTTGTGCCTGTCCGCTGTCAGGCAGAATCCGCACCGTATCGGGGCCGTTGTTCTCGCCCTGATCCTGCCGGTCCTGTTGCACGAAATGCCTGCGCTTGTCGCTATCTGTGCCTGCGTTGTGCTCATCCATCCGTTACTGACTCCATTCGCAGCCTGATCCCCGCCTCGATTCTGATTATACCATTACGGGCGGCGTGATTCCTCATGCGTCATGCGCGTCCGAAATCCTTCCCCTTCATGCATTTATTACCCGCTTACCTTCGTGCTCTCTTGATCTTCGTGGTCTTCATGATCAATCCCCCATCTTCATCACCAATAGCCTCAAAAGTGCAAAGATTTGTACGCTCAGAGACGGCTATGTTAGAATTAACGCGCAGTCCCTGCTACTTGCCCATTCTGGAAGCCGGGAAACGATACCAGGAGCAGAGTTTGGTACACGAAACACCGGTGGACGCCGGGGCAGAAGCCGAGCGTCGGGAATCGCTTATACCCCGGTTCAGGGTAACGCGCCAGGAGCGTAATCGCCTGATCCTTGTGGGGTTGGCGGCTGTTGTGCTGGTGTGGTTGCTTGCCAATTCCTGGGATGCGCTTGGTCCCTTCATTCT